>CALMST010000026.1 GCA_937872315.1 uncultured Ignavibacteria bacterium
TTTACCTCAGTACCACCAGCTTCTGCGTGGAAGTCTCTGTTTGTGAATCTTCCTGTAAAATGAATTTATACAGGTAAACTCCGTTTGCTATGTAATCACCGTCATTATCCTTGCCGTCCCAGTGAATTGAATTATAGCCAATATGAGCCGGGGCATTTATTTCTTTTATTACTCTTCCGGCTACTGTGAATATTTTTACAATACAGCTTGTGGGATTATTGAATCCGGATAAAGTGAATATAAAATCTGTTTCTGTCTTCATCGGATTGGGATAGTTCGCAATGTCCGTGATCCTGAAATTGTCATCAACTAAAACTTCATTAATTATGGAATCTGCAAAATTTCCGGTTAAATCCCTTGCCACATATCTGAACTTCTGTACGCCTGCCTCAAGATTTTTTGGCTGATAAATTACTGTTGCCTGAAGAAAATTATTGTCCGGGAATGAGATGTCTATGTCCGGATTTTTTTCTCCGTTCACATAATATGAAACATACTGATAGCCGTTATTAACATATCTGTAAACTTTTACATTTGAAGTGTCATTTATAACCATGCTGCTGTTATCATAAAACTGAAGATTGATCACAGGATTTGCCTGTATAAAATCTCCGTTGATTATCTTCAAACCGTCATATGTAACATCCATTACAGGATCAGCTGTATCTCCCTGAATAATGAATCTTGTTATAGCAGTGTTGTTGTATGTAAACAGTTCATTCCTGTTTCCGGCTATGCTTGTTTCAAAGAACAGATCCACTGTATCTGATGTAAGCTTGGGATCTCTAAGTCCTGAGGTTGAGAATTTGATAAAAGATGTTTTCATGCTGTCAACCATAAGTGGGGTAGTAACCGTATCAAGCGCAATAACTCTCTGGGTCTGTCCTATAGTCGCATACCATTTATTTATGATCACCGGAGCATCTATATACCCGACATTATAATAATTAACAGAGAAGCTTACGCTGTCACCCTCGAGCACTGTTGTGTCTGTTCCGGTAAAAGAATTATTGTCCGGTAACAATTCTGCTGGCGGAACATAGTTCACACGGAATGACTGGAATACCGGTGACTGAGTGCCTTTGGAAGAATCAATCTCTCCGATTGCTTCCAGTCTGATATTCGGATAAATGAATGAATTCACCGTATCAATGTTAACTAAATTATTAACGGTCAGACCTTCATAAAGTAAATTGTAGTTGTTCTCAGAATTTACTCCGTATACATTGACTTTAATATCACTTGCAGGGAACAGTATCCTGTTCCATGAAAAACTTTTCCAGTTGTCCGAAGGACCGAATATGGCTGCTATGCTTCCTATGGAATTCTGGAAAGAAGGTTCAATCTGACAATCAAGGGGAATTTGTGAAGATGTATTCCTGAACCGGTGAAACTTTTCACAGTTTTCTTCCGGTGCAGCTCCGAGCGAACCAATAAAAGCCCATGTATTAAAGTTATCTTCAAAAAATTCTATTGTGAGTGAGTCAGAATATATACTGCCGAATTCTTTCAGTTTATTTTTTACATCCTGTCTGATACTGTCCATTCCCGGAACGTAAGCCGCATAATATCCCATAATATATTCAGTACTGTCATAAGTATTTAAGAATGTGAGCAAAGAATCTGATGAAGTTGATGAATTCATCCTGAAATTTCTGATATCTTTGATCTGGCCGTTATATTTTCTGACCTTGGCAAAATTATATCCCGTGTTTCCTCCGCCGTCACTGTAATAGCTCAATTGGTTTATTATAAAATAAGAAGCCTCATTAGCATTGCTTCCGAATGATTTTACATACAGGTCACCAGTGTAATGATTTAAAGTGAATCCTGTGTCATTTGAATAATTTACATTCACAAGATCAGATCCGTTGTATTGTTCAGGCTTTAATGTAAAGACTGTGTAAGTGGAATCCGACAGCTGATCCTTGTTGTCGGAGACAACGGGATCATAGATAAGACTTCTTATCTCGGACCATCCGGAACTATCCTGATTTATTACTGCATTTGTCCTTGTGAAATATAAAGTATTTGGATTCTGAACGGGAAGAGTCACATTGAAACTTGTTGTAATGCCTGTAACAGTATTACTTGCAAATGTCATCAAAGCCGGGGAATTAAAATTACGGTTGGTATCTACCTGAAGTATTAACTGTTCGCTTCCGGTAGTTACGCTAATATTGGGATTCAATCCTGTAAATTTGAAAGAAGCTGAAGTGAGTATGGCATTGTCCAGCGGTTTTACAGGTACAAAAGACAAATTTCTTAAAGTCAAAGGAATTACAATTGAATCATTATTATAATATTTCTGTCCGTATGATTTATATGGATCAAGAATTACAGACATGGAATAATTACCTGTTGAGTCAATCGCAAAAAAATGATTGACTGTATCCTGAAATCCGAATGTTCTGATTATTGTATCCTGCCTGTCATTCTGAACTCCGTTTTTTCTTAACTGAAATCTGATACTTACGGTGTCCACATACGTTCCGAGATTTTTCGGGAAAACAGATAGTTTTACTTCTTCTCCCAGAGACGGGAACGGATTGGAAAGCGTATAGTCGTTTTGTTTAATATCAAATTCAGGTTTTGGCGGCATCAGAAGATTCGTGGACGGATCACCAAGTAATGTATAACAGTTGATGGTATTTCTGGGCGCAAAACTGTTGGAATCCCGGCTGAGCTGTTTTGAAGCATAAGTAACAAGATCTCCGATCCTTCTTATGCTGTCAACAGAAAAATTCCTCAGAATATTTTCATTATAGCTGTCACCGATTCCGGAGAAACTCCAACCGGTTGTTCCTACAAATCCGATAGCGCATTTATTAGGCAACAGAAAAAATTCCTCTCCGAAACTTCTGACATTCGGTTCGGCATTCTTCCCGGTATAACAGGTAAAACTCAATACAAGCGGCTGCTTGTTTCCGTTTTCAAGTGTGTTAGGATTCTCAAGTCCTATCTCCCAGTCCTGCGCAGCTGCATGTCCTATAAAATTAACTATCAAAGCTCCTTTGTCAATTTCACGCTTAATGGAATCCTTATAATTATAAGTAATATATCCGGTAGAATCATTCCTGTAGATCTTTGAAACATTCATTGCCGGAGGAGGATTTTTGATATATTGATTAATGAGATTATTTGATTTTGTCTGAAAAGAAAGTTGCTCGGCTCTCGAACCACCGCCTGTTATAGCAATATATTGTTTCCACCATTTATCGGGAGGCTGCTGATCATAAGTTACAATCTTGTTTACTGCATCCTGAGCTTCGGTTACATTATAAACAGGTATTCTTCCGATAGATATCTGATGATAATATGTATATGTCCCGATATTGAAATTTACAAAGTATCCGTCAGAAGGTGGATTACCGTATGTAGGCACGTAATTGTTTGTATAGACATTTGCGGAATTGGATTTTTTGGGATCCAGCGATGCCCGTCCGAAAAGACATACATATTTTAACTGCGGCGTTTTCCAGTTTTCATAAACATATTTGACAAAATATCTCAATGCAACAGGATCTTCTATTCCGTAATTGAATACATCATAAATATCCTGCATCTCGGCATTATACACTCTGAAATTATCAAAATCAGTCCTGTGATTTTTTAACTGTTCGGCTTGTGATTCAAAAAGTTTATTATAAACTATCAGATAATCTGCTTCATTATTTGTGTTTACAAGATCCTTCACACTCCTCTGTACTATTCGCGCGGGTTTTTTTGTGATGTTGTCATTTATTATACGGAAATCCGAATTTCCTTTTCCGGTAAAAGTAAGATTGCCGGAAGATGAAGTTGAATTCTCGATCCTGATGTTATTCTTTATGTCGTATATATTTGTCTGATTGGATGAGTTATGTCCGGTAACATTGAATTTTAATGAAGTTGTGTCTGAACCTTTTGAAGAAATATATAAGGAATTATTTCTGATCGCGAAATCCCGCGGATAGTAAAGATCAAAGAAATCTATGAAAATTCCGGGAAAAAAATATTCATTTCCAAGCGGAATGTAACGAAATGTAACCTTGTTCGAAGCATTGTTTGTAAGAAATGATGAAGCAAAAGTAATGGTGGTATCTATTCTCTCTAAATTGTTTCTGTAAATCGTATCTATTACCTGATCATTTATTTTAACTTCTATTCTGTGCTCCGGCTCGGATATTACATTTGTAAATGAAACCGGCTTAATAAAAACTTTTAAACTGCACAAATTTCCTGATGGTGAGAGATCGTTTATGTATGTAGTATCTTCAAAAGATTCGCCGGTGGTAAGGAATCTCCAGAACCAACCTTCTCCCACTACTATCTCATTACTGAAATATCTGTAATCTGAATTCGGATTGGTAGTCTCTCCGAGATTATAAAATGCATCTTTTTCAAAATGAACTTTCCTGTAAAAATAGTTATCCGGAAAATTATTTGGTGATACATAAACTGATCTTTCCATTCTAAGTCCATTTTCTCCGCCCCAGTCAACCCAGTAAGAACTTGTATCAGAATATAAATTATAATATTCATCTATTGTATAAACTACCGCATTGGAAAAACCGTCTCTGTGCGGAGTAGGTCCGCCGTAGTTTCTTTTTCCATAAAAATCAAAATAATCATTGTTGTCAAATGTACCATCATCCTCTCCCTGAAAATAGATCGGTAACTGGGTTCCTTTATATAAAACCTTTACAGTACGCGGATCCAAACCGCCGGTACTGATACCTGCGTTTTCAAAATCAACTTTATTGATCCTGTACACACCATCATTGTTGATGTAAAGTTTCAGATAAGTTTTATTGGGAGTTATCCAGTTGTAGTTGTTACTCTGTGAGAAAGTATTGTCTGCCATTAAAAAACAAACAAAGATAGCTATTATTATTTTTTGCATAAAAGAATTTAGATATTATAAATTAATATCGTAACCTTAACTCATCCGCTTTTTGATTTGATTAAAATGATTTAATAACAGGCAATATACCACTTTTTAGTAAAAATTTCACTTTAATTATTTAATTTTTCTTTCATGATCCTGTATATAAATAAGGGAATTCCGGCTACGTATTTGCTGAAATTGTTTGACGGTTCACTGATCAGTCTGGAAAACCATTCAAGTCCGGCTTTTCTCAAAATCACCGGTCCTCTGACTTTCTTTCCGGCAAAAACTTTTATCCCGTCTCCGACATTTAATGCTACTCTGAAGTTTATCTTATCTTTGTTATTGTAGATCCATATTTCCTGTTTAGGACAACTTAATCCCATTATCAGAATATCAGGATCTGCAATATTGATCTTTTCAATTACTTTTTCATCATCAAAATTGTATCCTTCATTCATTCCGGCAATTTTCAGAAGCGGGTGTTTTTTCTGAATACTCCCTAAAATTTTATCACTATGTCCGAAGAAAAAGATTTTCCAGTTGTTTTTAATTGATTCGTCTATCAGAAAGGGATAAAAATCCGAGCCTGTCAGCCTGCTTTCTAACCCATCATTTCCCAATAAAATTCGCGAAGCTGAATATACTCCAACCCCGTCAGGATGTATCAGATCAAATGATTCATAAATATCCCTAAGTTCCTTATTATCATATATCTTATTTAAGGTATCAGCATTTGCATAACCTATTATTATCTTACGGTTTTTTTCAATTCCGCTTTTAATATATTCCAAAAAAGAAGAATCGGATAATTTGCTGATTCTGATACCGAATATTTTGATTGATCTTTCAGACAAATTTTTTAATTTAATTGTGGAATAACAACTCAGTTACATAAAAGCTCTTTGTACAGATCTTCAATCTCAGGCATAACTTTTTTTTCCGTAAATTTTGATAACACAAGTTCGTTCAGATTATCAGAGCATTTTTCCGAAAGCATTTTATCCCTGATAAAAACGCTGATCTTCTCTGCAAGCTCTTCCGGATTTTTTTTCCTGAAGATCAGTCCGTTTACTCCTTCTTTAATGGTTTCGGATATTCCGTCGGCATCCGAACCAATGAACGGCTTTCCGATCAATCCGCTTTCGAGCATGAATCCGGGTAAAGGATCTCTTACTGAAGATAATACGCATATGTCTGACCTGTTTATATAATTATAAAGATCCTTTACAGGCGGCAATATCTTCGAATTTATGGAATTTTCTCTTAACTGTTTTTCAATTTCAGCTTTTTCCTCACCTTCTCCTATTAGAGTTAAACTGATCTTCATCTTCCTTCGGCTAAGTATTGAAACTGCCTTTATCAAAGTTAAATGATCTTTGTCTTTATGAAATCTTCCTGCGGATAAAATGTTTATGATCCCGTCCTTTTTTCCGGATGACGGGCTTTTTATCATATTGAGTTCTTCTGTATCGGTAAAATTAGGTATCAGCGAAATTTTATTCTTGTTAACATTGAATTTATTTATAAGCATATTCCTTACACTGTTGCTTACTGCTATAATTCTGTCGGATCTGTATTCTATGTAATATCTTCTGTCCACTATGCTCAGTGCCGTAAAAACAGTTTTGACCTTTAACTTTTTCTTCACGGCATTTGCAAGCAGTTCATAATGCCTGTGATGAGAATGTATAATGTCAATTTTATTTTCTTCAGCGATTTTGCAAATTCTGTTTACCGAACCCAGAAAAGAAGATCTTCGTGATAAAGAGGCTTCGGTAAAATAAGGTATAGAATATCTATCGATCCGTTCAAAAGAATCTCCGGAATTTGTCAATAAGCTGACATTGTGTTTGTTTTTTTTCAGATATTTCAATAGCAGATATACATAATATGACCTGCCGTCAGAATAATTAAAATCCGGTGTCAGATGTAAGATATTCAATACAGTTTTTTAATTGTTGTTAAGCTTAAACAGATACCAGTAACCTGTTCCGTCTCCGGCAATATAAGAATAATAATAAGGAAATTTAAGTTTCAGATCTTTTTCTTTGAAAATGAACGGATAATTTCCAAAGGTGAAAGAATATTTATTGTCGGTATAAACTCCTGCGCTGTCTGTGAGTTCCATAGGCGCATTGTCCTGCGAGTAAGTTGAATAATATTTTATGTTCTTATCTTTAAAATACCGGTCAAGATTGCCGGTAGTCAGATATTCCTGATAATCATTGCTGTTGATTAGTCCGTCTCCGTTTATGATGCTTCTTTCGGAAAAAAATCCTGTGATCCCTGTCAGATCGATCATGTAAATTCTGTCATCCGGTTCTGTTTGGTTTTTAATTTCTTTTGCATAATAATAAGCGCTGTTCCATTTCGGATTTTTAATTCTCGTTATGTAAAAAATAAAAAGAAATATAAAAGTAAATGTCCCGAGAGCCAGATAATATACTTTCGGGATCATCATGATGATCCTGATCATCAGCAGTGAACTTACAAATGCCGGAAATGAAACATACCATTCTTTAAGAGCATGTTTGTTGAATAATATGTTAAGTAAAAGATAAGCTGCAGCCGCTATGCACATGCCGAGTAAAAAATAATCTATCTTTGTTAGTTTACTTCTGATACCGGAAATTCCTGAAATGATCAGAAAACTGATAATTGTTGCAAAAGTAAAAGCCGTTTTTGCAAACTGGTTTGTGACCGCACCGGGTTCGAGGAGTTTACCCATGTTGTGAAGAAACAGTATTTCGGGAAAGGTACTTTTTATTTTAGCAGTAACGGGCATTGCTATTCCGAAAAAAATGTAGTTAACGGTAAAATAGATCACGCATACCGCCGAAAGATAGATAAAAGAATTTTTTAAATAATTGTTTCGAGTTGCCGGATCGGATGTGAGATAATCTGCTGTAACAATTACCGGAATGACAGTGAATAAGTAATCTACTCTAGTAAGGAATATAAGCGTTAGTAAAACGCATTTCACGGTTGTGCAGGTAGTGCTGAATTTGAGTTCGGCGGATTTGTAATATAGATACGAAGCGATCAGCACGCACAGCAAATGCGTTTCCATGCCGAAATCCCTGATGCCCGTAAGAAGAAGAAACAATGGAATACTCAGGAAAAAATATTTCCTGGACACGTCTCCGTATGAATTCCTGAAAAAGAAATAAAGTATGATAAGAGTAACGAGATCCAGAAAAAGTATCAGCATAACCGTAAACCTGTATAATGTTTCCGGTGAAAAATTTCCGAATAATCCCAGTATAAAATAATAAAAAGACAATACAAGAAACCAAAGCGGATGATATCCGTTCGTAAGATCTACTTTATCAAAAGTAGATCCGAAACCTTCCGAAAAATTGTAAGCGGTTTTTATATAAAAGAATGAATCATCATTGGAAAAATTAAGCAGGAATTCTATCGAAGTGAAAAAGCTGAAAACAATAGCGGATATAATGAATAATGACAGTGAATATTTAATAAAGTTTTGTCTCAATAATGTTTTATTTATCAGAACTTTCTTTTATTGTGTTGTCCAGTATTTTTGTAAAACTGTTTAGTGAATAAACATAAACATCGGCATCTTTTCCCGTAACTCTTACTCTAAGCATAGTGGGTTTGTTGAAATTGTTCTTCTGCGAAAGCCTTACATAAATATCTTTGTCCTTATATTTACTTCCTAATTTATCAAGTATCATAAAGTATTGTGTCGGACCTGTTGTAAGTAATTCATATTCGTTATCGGAAAGTTTTGCCAATGAAATTTCCGAACCAAGCGAAGTATTATCAAGCGATCCGGTAAGTATCAGATCTGTTATACTTTCGGTGATCTTAAAATTACCGTACTTCTTATAATTATATGGTCCCATAATGTAATCCGAAATTACTGCCTGCTGAAATCTTGAAGGTAATCCTAATATAATATTCCTCTTACCCGGATCCATGTTTAATTTAATGAGTGAATCTGTTACAGACTGCGAAGTCTCATAAGCTGATCTCCAGTCCTGAATTAAATTAAAACTTATCTTACACCATAATATCATGATCAATACAAGACCGGCTGAATAAAATTTTATATTAACTGACATTTTTAACGCAAAAAACAAAAGCAGAAAACTGAAAAATGAAAAGGGTATAAGAATTAGCTGTGGTCTGAAATATCCTGCTATTAGATTTGGTGATACAGTTACAAGCAGCATGAGTGACAGGAGAATCAGATATTTGAAATTGTATGTCCTTATAAAAATAAATATAACAGCTACAAGATAAATAAATATTAATACTGCATATATCGTAAACACCAGATTGTAATTTTTAAGATACTCCTGAATTGACAGATAATCGTACGGGAAAATGAGCGAAATGACTGCTTTGAAAATGACTCCCGCGCTTGTGAATAATCCCGGTTTTTGAAATTTGGTCACCACTTCGGCTGGCTGAACTCCAAGCATATAAACCCTGTAAAGAAAGTAAATTATAAGCAGAAAAAATTCTAGAAAGATAAGATTCTTTATATAGCTTAATTTTTCCCTGCCGAATGCCGCATAGAACAGCACTAGAGTGACTACAGGAAGTATGATAGATGTTTCCTTTGTCATTAAAGCCAGTGAAAATAATAACCCGGTCAGATACAGATATTTCTTTGAATGATTTAATGAATAATTATATGTGGTGATAAGTGATCCAAAAAGCAGTATGCCGCAGAGAATGTCATTCTTGCCGACTGTCCAGCATATGTCGTTAAGATTGTTCGGATAGATCAGACACATAATAAGCAGCGCCAGAGAGTAACTGGTATTTTCAGTGAACTTGTAAAAAAGATATGAAACCAGAAAAACGAATACATAAAAATATATTAAATTCTCAATTCTGAATATTACAAAGTTATCCGGAGGCATGTTAAATGAATGATTTATCCAGATACCGAAATTTATTGAAATGTAATATAAAGGTCTGAAATGAAGATAATTTATATAGGGAATTGTACTTGTGAATTTCTGCCCAAGTGTTGAATTCTGCGCTCCTGCAAAATTAAGATAGTCGTCTGATACCAGCCCGATATCAAAATATCCTGAATATATTAAAAAGATCGTGAACAGGAATAATGTTACTCCTGAAAACACAAAAAATGTGAAAGGGCTTTTCTGTTCTTGGTTTTCGTCCAAAATTTAAAAATTATTGTAATAGGAATTTCAATTCTTCTTTGTACTTTTTATTAATGTTTATACCTCCGGTTATCCTGAGCCTGAATCTTTTGTCTTTCAATTTCCTGAATTCATTTTCGGGAAGAAATGTATTTAAATATGCTAATGTCTTCCGGAATGTAATTTCATCCGTGTAATATTTTCTGGCTTTTGCCTTATTGCCGTAAAAATATTCTATCCAGAATAAAATATTCATCCAGTATTTTTTATCTGAAGCTGTTTTTGAATAACCCATATTACGTTCTGCATTTTTAAAAAGTAAATCGTATATGTTTCTTGTGCTGCCTTTATCCATTATAGAACCGGGGCGAAGTCTGTTATATACAAGTACCTCTTTGTCAATATGAAATTTTACTTTATCCCTTAACCTGAACCATAACTCAAAGTCCTCATAACTCCCGAAGTTTTCATTGTAACCTCCCGATGCCATTATCCTGTCTTTCCTGAATATCACGGATGAATGATTAAGTGGATTGTGAAGATCTAAAAATTTTTTTATGGCAGGATCAGTTGAAGGCGGCTTATGTAAAAATATAATCCTGTCAGCGCTATCAAAATATACTGACCAGCTCGCGGAGATGTCAACACCTGCTCCTTTATCCGAATTAAGAAATGCTATCTGCTTTTCTAACCGGTCTTTTGTATTCAGGTCGTCAGCGTCTATCCGCGCTATGTGATCAAATGACGAAATTCCCAGACCGTAATTCAGAGCACCAGCTAATCCCTTGTGAGGGATCTTTTTGTAAATTATCCTTTGATCCTTAAAACTTTTTATTAATTCCCCGGTCTTTCCATTGTCATCTGATCCGTCATTAATTATTATGAATTCAAAATCCCTGTGTGTCTGATTTAATATGCTTTTTATTGATCCTTTTACAAATCCGGAGTCATTGTAAACTGCCATCAATACCGTAACGTTTTTAATTTTCCCCATCATTTAATTTTTAGTATTTCCAAATCAGGAAAACCGTTCTGTACTGTCCGTCAAAGTATGGCTCCGAACGGTAAATTTCATCTTTCTTCTGCAAAATAATTTTATCGCTGAGTACGGAATACCTGTGACTGATGAAACTCATTTCAATTGTTTCGTAATCTCCTTCCGTAATATCATCCCTTTCCCAGATGGCATGCTGCGCAATATATTTTAAATTGTGTCTCTTAAAATATTCATTGAGTTTCCCGTTCTTTATTATTTCCTGAAATTCAAAACTGTTTACAAGTCCGTCAAGATTTATTACTTCTCTGCCGCTGAAATAACTGAAATGCCCCGCATCCTTCATTGCAAAGAGATCAGTACTTTCTGTTTCTTTCTTAACCCATTGTGAAGCCATATAAGACTGCACATTCCAGGTGCTTACACCTGAAGTTTCAAATACGTAGATGTCTAATATCCTGGAACCCCAGTAAATTATAATAAAAGCTGAAAGGATCTTAAAAACTATTCTGCCCGCGTTTAAAAAATTTAATGACAAAATAAATTTAAATATCAAACATATAAAGAAAGAAAAGAATATAGAAAAAGCACTAAAGTACCATGGAAATATTACCCATTTCATGAAGAATACAATGTAAAGCATGAGCAGTATGTTTCCCGCTGAAATTACTGCAAGTCCGGTTGAGAATGAATTGGATCTGAAATTTCTGATATTGAAAAAATAAATGAAAACGTAAATTACGGACAGAAAGCCAAAAATCATTTCCCTGTACTGAACTAACTGTGAAATGTTTTCATTGAGTCCGGTCCGGGGAACGGTGGATTTTAGATATCCGCTTATTGGAATTATATTCCCGAAATAAAATAAGTTAAAGATCAGATAGGGGAGAGTCACAACTGCCGAGACGCTGAAAATAATAAAAATGCTCCTGATGTTATCTTTCCGCTTGTCTGAATTTTCCGAAAAAGTCATGACAATGCCATACACTAAAATTGCTATAGCAAAGAAAACCATGTCAAGCCTGGCAAGCATTAACAAACCCAGTAATATACCGGTTACAAGTTCTTTCTTGACAGATCGCTTAATGAAAGTTTCGGATTTCAGTATATGGTAAAACAATGACAGAAATATGAGGATCATCAGAGGAGTTTCCATCCCGTTTAGATACTGAAAATATACAAAGATTGTGAAGATCAATCCGCCCGCAAAAACAATTTCATTTACAAAGAATCTTCTGAGTATTTTAACAAAAATTAATGATGAAAGAAAAAGAAGTATCACCTGTAATATCATCACGGATCTTAGAGTGGTTTCAGGTGATGTCTTGAAAATGAAAGTAAAGATTATCAGTACATATAGCCAGAGTGGCTGAAATCCGCTTGTTCTGCTTATACCGTCAAACGAAAAACCTTTGCCTTCATTGAAATTCAGGGCGATCTTAAGATAATAAGATGCATCATCCGGAACCCGCGAGATTACTGCGGGAAAATCTGTAATGGCAAAATAAAAGATCATCCTGACAGATGTAAGTATCAGAATGATCATCAGAAAATTAAGCAGGTTATCTGAAATTCCCGATTTAAATTTCATTAATTATTATTGTATAAGTAATTTTTTGTATAACTCATAATACTTTCCGGCCATCAGATCTGAATCGAATTTTACAGCGGCGGATCTATAAAAATTACCGGTTAAAGTAATGACGGTCTCAGGATTCTCAATTGTGAATCTGATCTTTTCCGATAGTTCATCAGCATTATCAACAGGAAATATCAGACCTTCCGAATTATCTTTTATGATATTTTCTATACCGTCAAATGCTGCCGATATAACCATTACCTTTTCTGCTGCTGCTTCAAGTATGGTCATGGGCAATCCTTCGCTTCCCGATGTCATTACATATACATCGCAGTCCTTAAAAAATTTTCTGAGATCATTTATCTGTCCTGTAAACTCAATTCCGGTATTCAGATCTTCATCCAGTTTTTTAAGAGCAGCATATTTTTCACCATCACCTGCAATCATAAAATCTGCTTTCTCTCTTATGGAATCCGGAAGCATACTTACAGCCTTAATAAATATTTCAACTCTTTTACCTTTGTCAAGTCTTCCGGCAGAAATAAATTTTAACCTGCTGTTGTATTTTTTATCTTTATTTTCTCCTGTATCAATACCGTTGTATATTAAATTTATTTTTTTCTCATCCCTGATTTTATCTTTCAAATATTTGTAAACATGGTCATTTACGGAAATATATGCTGACGCGCTCAGATGATCAAGCTTGCCTGTTTCGGGAATGATCCCGTGCACAGTCTGAACTGTCCGGATGTTTCCGGATAATCTGATCTTTAATGAAGTGGATGCAATATTGGCTGCATAATGATTGTGAGAATGTATTATGTTTACTGAGTTCGCCTTGCAATGACCGGCAACCGATCTTAAAGCAGAAAGAAATCCTTTAATGCTTCTCGATCTGTGATTCAGATTTTCATCTGTAAGAACATCAATCCCTGCCGCTAAGAATTTTTCTCCGGCATCTCCGCCGCTGCAGATAAGAGAAATTTTCAGATTCTTTTTCTTCTTCAATCCTGAAAGCAGATAAAATAACTGAGTGGAAACCCCGTCGGCATAGTTAAGTTCATCTGTAAGAAAAAGTAAATTCATTTGTACAGATCTTTATATTTCTCAAAAATAATATTCATATTCAGTTCATTGTATATCAGCTTTGCTCTTCCCGATATTTCACTGACCAGTTTTCTGTTTGAATTCAGCTTCTCAAGAATACTGATAAGTTCATTTTCATTTTTATATACAAATCCGTTTATTCCGTTATTTATGTATGAAGACATTCCTGTCTCTGAAGAAACTACAGGTACTAGACCTGCAGCCATACACTCTACAGCCGCTATTGAAAACTGTTCGTAAAAACTTGCTGAGACATAAATATCCTTATCCATTAAAAACTCCGCAAATTTTTCCGTATCCATTTTACTGATAAGATGAAAATTAATTTTATCACTCTTCTCAATCTCTCCGGAGATGTTTTTATCCGGTTCACTATTGCTGACAGCATATAACTCAGTGCTGAGATCCGGTTTTCCCAGCGCAGAAAAAAGATAATTAAATCCTTTTTCCCTTTTCTTCAGCTCCCCGATAAAAACGACCTTAAGTATGTTTTCATTTCTGACATTTCTGCTTTTACCTGCTTCGTGAAATTCCTTGTCTATTCCGTTTGGTATTATGACAACTTTTGTATCACTGAATTCATAAAATTTCCGGGCAGTCTTTACTGAGAGTTCTGACAGAAATACAAGAATATCAGAATATCTGAAAAATATTTTCTCACAAATGCTGTCCCGCTTTCTTAAACTTGTATCTGCATTTTCATTAATGTTGTTCTCATAAACCGCTATGCCATGAACATTATAAATAAACTTTACTTTTCGGAATAACTGACATAAAAACAAAATTAACGCAAACCTTTCATAGGTAATTATGTGAATAATGTCAGGTTTGAATCTTAATGCAAACATCAAAATACTCAGCAGACCAAACCTGTAAACTTTGCCGGTTTCATCAGAGCCTGATTTCTCTTTACCGAATAATTTTTTGAGTACTCCGTATTTTCTGCCGTCAGAAAAATATGTGGCAAAAGCAGTTTCGTATTTCCCTGATGCCGATTTGAAAATTCTGTTTGCAACTTTCTCCGGTCCTGTAAAGGAACCGCCTTCATTATAGCTGCCTGCAAATAAAATTTTCATTTAAAATAATTTATTTCGGATGAATTATTTTTTTTCAATTTTGCTGACAAGCTTTTTCAGTCCAAGTTTATTTTTCAGAATGCTCTTTTTCCTGAAATGCTTGCCATATGCTGAATCCAGATCGATCTTGTCTTTTGAAAGTAAAACAACAATGTATTCCCTCAGTTCTACATCACTGAATTTCTTTATCAGTTTATTTTTATATTGACTGAAATCGGATATTTGCCAGGTGCTTAAATGCTTTTCGTATTTATTGTTATTGACCGGACCCTGCTCCCAGTTATTTCCAATGGGGATATTTATCAATACATACCTCGATTTTAGAATGCAGTTATCAATGAAGGCGGCTGCGTCAGATTTTTTAAAATGTTCTATCACATCACCGCAGTTTATCAGATCATAATGCCTTTCAGTCTTTTTTACATGCTCAAGTGCATCGTCAATAAATATGTTATTATAAAAAAATTCGTGATAAGAGTTAATGTATTCAGGAAATATCTCTACCCCGTCAATGATCCTTTTCCAGTTTCCCTTAAAATTATTGTCTCCCCAGACTTCAAGAAATTCCCGGAAAAGAATTCCCCACCTGCCGAAACCAATTCCTATGTCAAGTATGCTTTTAGGATCAAGTTTTTTGACAAGGTCAATATTGTATGAAATGTTTTGCCAGTTTGAAGTGCTCATCAGCTACATTTGTAAATTAAATCCTTTTAAAAAATTTATTCAGATAAAAATAACCTCCCGCAAAAATAAAATATTCTGTCAGAATGGTTATTACTGCCGAAGCAATTATCCCGTAAACAGGAATTAACAAAATGTTCAAAATTACATTAAGTATCAGTCCTGATAAAGTAATTTTCATATTCTCTTTAAAAAGACCTGTCCCGTTCAGCATTATTCCGGTAAGATTGTTCAGTGCAAGTCCGGCTAATGAAACAGATAATATTTTCAGGATCATTGCCGAATCATTGAATTTATCCGTATATACCAATGTAACTATCTGATCTGATAAAAAAAACAAAATTATCGTCAGCGCAAGACATATTTCAATAAGCAAAACTGAATATTTCCTGAAAAAAGATCTTAATGCTGCCTTGTTATTTCTGATGGATGAAACTTCTGTGAATCCTGATACAAATAAAAAAGAAAACAGTATGGAAGAGGATTTGTAAATTCCGTAAGCAACATTGTAATAGGCAGCCTGATCGAAATCTGTGAGTTTGGAAATTAACAGTATATCAATTTTATCATAAAGAAAATTAAAAATAACTGCCATTCCGAGAGGCAGGGAAAGTCTGACCAGAGAGAATGTGCTTTTTAATTTGAAACCATTGAAAAAAAAAATCAGACCATGTTTCTTTGCAGCGGAAAATACAAAAATAATCTGTATCAGCGAACTCATTAAAATTATCAAAAGAAAAATCAACAGTCCCGAATCAGAAAAAAACACAGCTGTGATCAATAAGATCAATGCAGGTAATCTTGCTTTAAGGATCACATCAAACTGACTTTTGAAATCGTTTAAACCTGACAGAATTTTGTTGAATAAATTTCCGGCTGAAAAAAAATAAACGCTTAGCAGTACTGTAGTTATTATTGTAAATGAAATGTCAGGAAAAAATATTTTACTGTAGGTGGCAGCTGAAATAAAATAAACAGGAAAAGATAAAGCAAACAGTGTGAGTATCTTTGACGCAAGTTCAGATGAACTTTCTTTGCCTGATGCTACTTCCCTTTGCAAAAGAACGGGAAGACCAAGGTCAAACAGAATTATGAATATATTCGCAATTGAAAATACTGTTATGAGTTCCCCGTAAGTATCCGTAGGAAATCTCCGGGCAATGATCAGGAAAGCCAGGAAAAAAAATATTCTTTCTGAAACGGTATAGAAGATCAGATACCTGTTGTCATTCAGTATTTTAGAATACTTGTTTATTATATTTATCAATTAATTCATTTTGAATTTATCTCACATAATTTCCCTATAACAAAAAATCTAAATCTTCAGATTTAGATCTTCAATTTGTAATTTATTCTGCAGGTAATAAATCAGAGACTCCGGATGATCTTAGCCGGTACTCCTGCGACTACTGCATTTGGCGGTACATCTTCCGTAACGACTGCTCCTGCTCCAACCAAAGCTTTCTCTCCTATAGTCACTCCGCACAATATGGTTGCTGATGAACCGATGGAAGCTCCTTTCCTCACAAAAGTCTCTTCCACCTTCCAGTCGCTTTCATCCTGCATGCCGCCTTCATCATTTGTCGCGCGCGGGATCTTGTCGTTTATGAATGTCACATTATGCCCGATAAAAACATTATCTTCAATATTCACGCCTTCGCAGATAAATGTATGAGATGAGATCTTACAGTTCCTTCCGATAAAAGCATTCTTCTGGATCTCAACAAATGTACCTATCTTGGTATTGTCGCCGATAGTACAGCCGTAAAGATTTACAAAATCAAATATCTTTACATCTTTTCCGAGCTTTACATTGTTTATATTTTTTTTATCCATTAAAATTTAATACTTTATTATTTAGCTCCTCTTCCAAAAAGCATCACGGGGAATGTTTTTAAAATAAGCTGAAGATCAAGCCAGGGTGTCATATTGTTAATATAATATAGATCAAGCACAACTGAATCTTTGAATGAAACCGAACTTCTGCCGGAGACCTGCCAGACTCCGGTACAACCGGGTAGGACTGAATGTCTTCTTTTATGCCATTCATCAAAGGTTTCATATTCATAAGGAAGGCAAGGTCTCGGACCGACAAGACTCATATCGCCTTTCAGTACATTAAACAGCTGCGGAAGTTCATCTAAAGATGTTTTTCTAAGGATCTTACCTATAGGTGTTATGTTGTTAACGTTTATAATTTTAGAAGAACCTTCGTGCTGCTTCTTATCATTCTTTATGAAATCCTTCATTTTTATTTCACGTGTCTTTGCTTCATCATTATCAACTAACATTGACCGGAACTTATAAAATTTAAATGGCTTTCCGTCTTTGCCTATCCTTATCTGTGTGAAAAATATTTCTCCTCTGGACGATAACTTTACTAATATTGAAATGATCAGAAAAACCGGCGATAAAATAACTATGCCCGCAAAAGCGGCAGAATAATCAAAGATCCTTTTATAAAAATAATTAATATTCCTGTTAACTTTTGGTGATAGGTCCACAACGGGAATTCCAGAATATGTATCGGTCTTGATCTTTTCGGGAACAATATTAAAAAGCTCCGAAGTAAGCTTTACGCTTTTTTCAAGTTTGGTGCATCTGTCAATGATTTTCATAAGATTCTCATAGCCGATATTATCAATCGCTATTATGATCTCGTCAGCTTTATACTTTTTTACTGATTCCGCGATCTCATTTATCTTGCCGACACATTTTATGTTTTTAAACACAATGTCTTCTTTCTCAATATTGTCATCAAGAAATCCGGCTATTTTTATACCGTAAAAATTCTCAAATATAAGTTTCTCGGCTAAAAGCCTTCCTGATTTACCGGCTCCGACAATAAGTACCACACTGTTATTAAGGATCTTTGTAAAGTTCATATAGAAAGGTTTCAGCAGAAACAGTCTGACAAGCGCAACACCGGCCATTCCCGTAAAAAAGAAACATAATACAAATACTCTTGAAGATAGAAGTAAATTGAATTTTATCACAAAGGAAAAAAGTATTAAGAGAAGAGTACCGTAAATAAAAGATTTTAAGATAGCCGTAATATGAGGCGCGCGTGTAAGAAAAACATTTACTTTATAGAGATAATTATTCTGAAAGAGAAGAATAAAAATTACAGAAAAGATCAGAAAGGTAATAAAGGTTAAAACATTATTCTCGTAAGTTATAACATTTTTGTTCAGAACATTTTTTGTAATATATGCAGACAATACAAAAGACATAAATACAACACTAAAATCAAAAAAAGCAAAAATGTATTTATATCTGGGATAATTCATATTTGTATTTAAATAGATCTTTTAATTGACAGTACAAGAATACGTCAATTTATTGTTTGAAAAAATGTTTAATTTTTTCACTTATATATTCAATCTGCTCATCGCCAAGGTCCGGAAAGATTGGAAGGGATAAACATTCATCCGCAAGTTTTTCAGTTACAGGGAAATCACCTTTCTTGTAACCCAGATGATCAAAACATTTCTGTAAATGAAGAGGCACCGGATAATGTAATCCCGTGGCTATTCCGTTATCCAGCAGAAATTTTTGCAGTCTATCTCTTTCAGGCGTTGTGATCACATATAAATGATAGACATGTCTGGCATAAGACATTTCCTCCGGTAATGAGATCTGTTCAACGCTCTTAAGCAATTTATTGTACTTTTTCGCAGCGGCTCTTCTCCTGACGGTCCATTCATCAAGATATTTTAACTTTACTCCAAGCACAGCTCCCTGTATTCCTTCCATTCTGTAGTTATGTCCGTAATATTCGTGATAATACTTCTTATCCGAACCATGATCTCTGAGCATTCTGATCTTTTTTGCAAGTTCATCATCGTTTGTCGTCACAGCTCCTCCTTCGCCGAAAGCGCCGAGATTCTTTCCGGGATAAAAGCTGAATGATGCAGCGACGGAAAGTCCGCCTGCGGGTTTTTCCTTGTACTTTGCTATATGTGACTGAGCGGCATCTTCCACTAAATATAATTTATGTTTGTCAGCAATTTTTCTTATCTCATCCATATCGGCAGGCTGTCCGTAAAGATGAACAGCTACAATGGCTTTTGTTTTTGGAGTGATCTTTTCTTCGATCTTCTTCGGATCAATATTGTAATTATCCGGCTCGCAGTCAGCAAATACAGGGGTCGCTCCGCATAAAGTCGCTCCCCATGCAGTTGCAATAAAGGTATTTGCAGGAATGATGATCTCATCTCCGTTCTTTAACCCGAGTCCCCAGAGAACAAGATGGTTTGCATCAGTACCCGAGCTGACAGCTATACAATGCTTTACATCATGAGCGTTTGCAAAGTCAGATTCAAAATCGGAAACTGCTTTTCCTGAAATAAAAGCATTATTGTCTATTATGTTTTGTATGGCTCTGCCTGTTTCCTCTTTTATCGGTTCGTGCAGTTTTTTAAAATCTATAAAAGGAATTTGCATCGGGATATAATATTAAAATTATTTAGAATTAACCGGTAGATTTGATTTGTTTAATATCAGTTCTTCAAAGGAATAAACTACAAAAAAAGGTAAAGTGGTCATGTATCTCTTAAACATTTTACCCGGCTGCTGCATCAGTCTGAAAAGCCATTCAAAACCAAGTCTCTGAAATACAAGAGGAGCTCGTTTTATGTCACCTGTAAAAAACCGGAATCCCGCCCCTACTCCTGTCATAATCCCTTTATTTAATTTGTGGTAATTTTCATTCATCCATATCTCCTGCTTACCGCCGCCAAGAGCTACCCAGATAAAATCAGCACCTGAATCATTGATCAATTTTATTATCTTTTCATCCGTTTCTGATGTCCACATTCCGAATTCCGGACTAAAGCTTCCGGCAAATTGCAGATCATATTTTTTTCTTATCTTATTTTCTAATTTTTCAAGGATCTCATTGGTATCTCCCAGAAAAAAATGGCGGAGACATGTACCCGAAGTTTTCCGGAAGATCTCATTCATAAAATCCGGACCCGCTACTCTGTCAATGTCTTTTATTCCTTTAAGGTTTGCAAGCAGAGAGATCGGCCTCCCGTCCGGCAATGACATAAAAGAATTATTTATGGCAATTTTCAGCATAGGAGAATTTCTGTGAGCGTTCACAATATTTCCTGCATCTGTAACACAAATATAATTTTTTGTATTTGTTTCAGCGGCTTTTATCGCCTTATCAGATGAGCTGTCTAAATTGCAGCGGGTTATTTTTATATTTTTTATATAAATATATAAAAATTTTTAACAAATATATTAATTTAATACCTTATTAAATACCCTAATTATATTATCAATATTGGTCTTAAGTGTAAACTGATCTTCAAATTTTTCTTTTCCTTTTCTGCCCATCTCAATTCGTATTTCAGGATTTTCAATAAGGTAAATTATTGCTTCAGCTAATTTTCCGGGATCTTTTTTGCTAATGAGTATTCCGGTCTCATTGTCAGTTACTATCTCGGATATGACTCCTGTCTCCTTAACTGAAATTACAGGCAGGGATGCTGACATGGCTGCCGGGATCACAAGCGGAAGTCCTTCAAACTTATACCAGCTGGGAAAAACAAAGATATCAATTTCAGTAAAGAATTCTTCTTTATCTTTTCCAGTTAGCACTCCCGGAAATATTATACTATCTTCAATATTGTTTTCACTGATTATTTTGTCTGCTTTCTCCTTAGCTGAATCTTTATCTGACGGCGATGCTCCTGCAATTATAAATTTCGCGTCCGGATGCTTTTTAAGAACTATAATAGAAGCATTTACCACATCAAGCACTCCTTTGCTTTCAAAAAGATTTCCCATGAAACCTATTTTAACATTTTCAGAAGTTCTGCTTTCAGACATATCCGTCCTGTCCTTATTGATTTCTTCTGATTGGATTCCATTTGGTACCACTTCAGTGTTCTTTACAAGTCCGCTGTAAACATTTCGGAGCTTCTCGCCGAGAACAATTATTGTGTCAGCTTTACCAAGACTCTTTTCAATAAAATATCTGACAAAGAATGGAGATCTTTCATAAAATCCTTTCCGGAAATTATCCCCTTCGTGTGAGTGAAGAATGATCCTTGCATCCGAAAAATAATCCGATACAAGCATAAAGAGTCCGTCCCGGAGATATGGCAGAAAATTTGACGCCACCGGTATATAAACCAGATCCGGTCTGAAATCCATCAGTTTTTTCCGGAGATCGGATATGTTCCTTAATGCAAGTGTTACATTTGTGAGATCAAGTTTTGAAAGATTCTTCAGATCCCTGTGGTCTGAAATATCAAGATGAGCAATTTCAAATTCATTTTTTATATCGGAATTTATAAGATTATTGAAATATACATTCGATCCGTGAACTGGCGGTGGGAGACTTCCGATCAATAAGATTTTTTTTTTAGAGGGCATCAGATTTTTTAATACTTTCACAAATTACAAAAAGTAATCCTTTTTGAAAATCGGATTCTCTTTCCTGAACATTATAGCTTAAAAAAGCCGGGGATCACAAATCAATTTGAATCTTTAATATTAACTTATTTGTATTTAATTTTTCACTTAATCATTAACATGAATATTTTTAACAAGTCTGATCTTAGAAAATACTTTATCAGGGACGATGTATTGAAAACCATTGTCAGCATAGTTACAGGTGTTTTCATAATATATTTCAATGCCTTTGGCGGTCTGTTATTGGTGGAGATGCTTTACGAAAGTTCTTTCGGAAATTTTGAATCAAATATTCTCAGGTTCCTGATAACAATTCCATTAGGCATGGCTGCAGGATATGTATTGTTGAAGCTGATAATAAAAATAACTTTCAGAATTTTTAACTCCGACGGAATGGAAGAATATTCTCTGATAAGATTCATCTTACTCCTGTCAATCATAGTTTATATAATAATACTGGCTTTGTATTTTATTTTATATCTTATCAATATTCCTTTCTGAAATTACTGTTAATAAATTTTAATACTCTGGTTAATCAATTGGACAATACACCCGGAAAAATTTTTCTATTTAACAATAAGTTTCGACATTTTAAAATATGCGCTTTTGGTACTGTGCGGCTTAAGCATTTACAAGGAAATTAAAAATAATTATCCTTCCGTTATCCGGCATGCTCAATGGCTTTTTCAAAACCTTCAAGCATTTTCTCTGCCGAGCAATCATTCTTAGCAGTCAGAAATGCGTTCTCTTTTAATAATAATGTGGCTTCTGGTTTTAATATTATTTCTGATAACTTTTCTGACAATGCATTAATATTCCCGTCTTCCAGCAGAAAACCGTTTATTCCGTCTTTAATATACCCGACTCCTTCTCCGTGAAAGTATCCGGCTTTTTTTTGAGAGATAACCGGTGTCCCAAAACAAAAACTGTGTACAACCGAAAGTCCCAGTCTGCCCGGCATTATAAAAGCTTCACTTATGTATATCCATTTGCCTGTCTGCTCTTCATCAAGAATCTCACCGGTAAAAAAAATTCTCTCAGTTCCAAGTTCGGTTTTTAACTTTTCCAGATATTTCAGCTCCGGTCCGTCACCAACTATTGTAAGTCGAATATCCTTTCCCTCACCTTCAAGTTTTGAAAATGCTTTTATCAGAATATCAATTTGTTTGTCTTCAAGCAATCTGCCGATATACACAAAATGGTGTTTCTCCTTAACTCCAAGTTCAGATTTTATTCTTTCCTTACCTGTTTTATCAAAATTTTCTTTTAAAGTTATAAGCTTTTCAGTGTCAAGTGTGTTAGGCGCAACGAAAAAATGATCTTTTTTCTTTGCATATTTCTCAACTTCTCCTTTACCTTTCTCCCAGTAAAAAATAACCCCATCTGCTTTTTCTGATAGATATAATCTGATCTTATCACTGAAATTATTTTCCGGATCAAATCCTCTGACCGGATCATAGCCGAAACTCCAAAGTATTATCTTGAATTTATAAAATTTTCTGAGAAGAAAGAGTAAATATATATTAAGATTACCTGTATTAAATACTGAAATGACTATATCCGGTTTTGATCTGAATATAATTCCGAAAATTTTAGAAAAGAATATGCTTCCGCTTTTGGTAAAATATATATTTTTTACTTGTTTAAATTTAACGTCATCTTCCGGATCATCATTTTTCAAAGACTCGTATTTGTGAGGCTGCCCGTAGAGAACCACGGAATCTTTATATTTCTCAGTAAATTTTCTGAAAAATCCTGTTCGGTAATGAGGTAATATTCTTTGAAATATAATTATCATAAATTATTTATTCCGTATATCTGTGACCACAGCTCCAGATTTATTATCCTCCAGTAAGGAAACTTCGGATATTTCTTTTTATTATTGAAAATATATCTGATCTTCTCAGGAATGAGAATTTTCCTGCTATTGAATGATTCTGAGTTCAGAATCCCGGCAGTAAAATCTTTAGTGCCGCTTTCTTCCATCCAGTTATCAAAAGGTGTCATGAATCCTATCTTCAGGTGATTTTCCGTGACTGACGGCGGAAGCTTGTCTTTGAATATTTCTCTTAGGATCTTCTTTGTTACGCCGTTGTCCATTTTCATTTTATCAGGCAATGAAAATGCCAGCTCCATTAATCTGTAATCTATAAAAGGCGAGCGCATTTCTATTGAGCTCTGCATGGATGAATGATCTTCATAATGAAGGATCTGATTGAATCCCTGATACTGAATGTTGTATCTCATATAACTGCTGAGATTACTATTCGAAAACTTGCTGTAAAGAGGATTCTTAAAATATGTATAATTGTCTTTTATAAGATCGATTTTCAGACAATCGATTATGTTCTCGCTGTATTTTGAGCGCAGATATGAACCGTATCGTCTGGGTAAAATTGCTTTGAATAGCTGTGACAAAATAAATTTTTTTGAGAACTTCATTTTGTCTGAGATCGCATTTAACTGTGAAATGAACTTGTGCGGCTGTGACTGAAGTATATCCAGCAAAAAATATCCAATGAAATATCTTCCGTATCCGCTCCATGATTCATCCGATCCCTGACCGTTTAGCACAACTTTCACACCGTGCTTACTGATCTCCTTCATCAGCATATAATGAGCAAAACTTGAAGTGCTGAAGACAGGTTCTCCCATTCCGTATATGAATTTTCTTATTTCTGCTGTAAGATTATCTCCGGAAGGGGAAAGTGTAACCGAATCAATATTCTTTAGCCCGCTTAAAACTTCTTTAACGATTGCCGACTCATCATATATGAACCCGGGAAAAATTGCCGTAAATGCCGTTACTTTTTCTTCATTGAGATGATGACCGGAAATTAATTCATCTGTTACTTTAGCTATTATCCCTGAATCCAGACCTCCGCTCAGCAATATTGAAACAGGAACATCACTCCTGTATCTTATTTTTACCGAATCATAAATAAGATCTGTGATCTGACCGGAGATATTATTTTCATTAAACTCCTTTTTGTCTGTCTGACTGAAATTCCAGTATCTGCTGAATACTGGAATATTTTTACCATCTGATTTAATAATAATATTATGCGCGGGCTTCAGTTCATGAATATCCTGGAAAAAAGTATCACCGTTGTTTGTCTTATATCCGTAAGCGAGATAATCAAAAACCTTACCCTGATTTGCTTTATTTACATTCCTGATCTTTAATATTGCTTTGATCTCACTGGAAAAAATAAACTGTTCATTATCAAAGAAATAATAAAATGGCTTTACTCCAAATCTGTCTCTGGAAGCGAAAAATAAATTTTTGTTAAAATCATATATTGCAAATGCCCACATGCCGTTAAAATTATTTATACAGTCAGGTCCGTATTCCTCATATGAATGCAAAATAACCTCTGAGTCTGAATGGGTTCTGAAAACATGCCCCTTTGCTTTCAGATCAGGAATTAGCTCCTTGTAATTATAGATCTCTCCGTTATACACAAGTACTATTGAATTATCTTCATTAAACATCGGCTGACCGGCTTCTTTTGAAAGATCAATTATACTGAGGCGCCTGTGTCCCAGACATACAGGATAGCTGATAAACATACCGTCTCCGTCAGGACCTCGGTGTGCGATGGCTTCGTTCATTTTTCTGATCTCATTTTCAAAATAAACAGCCGGTCTGTCACTGCAGAAATTGTTAAGATATAATATTCCGTTAATGCCGCACATCAGTTTCTGGTTTTGTGTATTGCGTATTGCGTATTGTGTATGGTGTATTGCGTATGGTGTATTGTGTATTGTGTCATGAGTCAAACGTTTTGAATTTTTTAATTGTATCAATTAAAAGCTGGTAAGTGTTTTCAGCATTATATTCCCAGGTAAAATGCTTACTGACAATTTCAATTCCCTTTAAGGACATTTCTTTCATCAGCGATTCATTTTGAGATAATTCTGAAATGGCTTTAGCCATTTCATCAGGCGATCCGGATTTAACCAGGATCACAGGATAGCCGAGTTTCTTCAGCTCTTCTCCTCCGCCGTTTCCTTCACAGGTGATCACGGGGAGTCCTTTTGCAAGCGCTTCTATTATCACAACACCAAATGCTTCTGGATAGCTGGGAAGAATGAATATGTCTGCTCCGGTTAACAGTTCTGATACTTTTGCCTGACTTACTTCTCCTTCAAAAACAATGTTCTTTAGTTTAAGCTTTTCCGAAAGCTCTGCATATTCATTTTTTAAAATTCCGTCACCTGCAATTGTCAGCTCAAAATTATCTTTCTCATATTTTTCCTTTAAACAGGCTAATGCGCCTATAAGAGTATCTATATTTTTTCTTCTTTCAGAAAGATGACTGACGCATATGAGTTTGTTCTTATCAGGGCTGAAATTTTTTGGAGAATCTAAAATATCAAGACTCTGACCGAGATAGCAGATACTTATATCCTTCAGATCCGGGTCTTCATCCTCAAGTTCTCTTTTGTTGACAGTACTGTGAACAATTATTTTATCCGCTTTTTTAAATGTTCTTAAAAAAGTCTTATGATCTTTGGGAAATAATTTTTTGAGAGTCGGTATGTCTTCATGATGATCAATTACCAAGGGTACTTTGAAATGATCAGCAAGCTTTTTGGAAAGTTCAGCCCAAGGCCTGATCCAGTTGCAGCAGATAACGTCTGGCTTTATCCCGTCAATTAGTCTAAGCGCCTTTTTATAAAAAAAAAAGTTTATAAAATCATTGTCGGCTTTTTCAAAATAAGGTCTCGGCAAAGAAACATATCCGAAGTATATAACTTTAAGATCTCCTTCTGTAAATGTATTTGTATCATTAATTGAAGAAAACCAGCCGGTTAAATTTGAAATAAATTTTGCAGGGTTATATGAAAGTATTTCTTTTGGTGGTATGTATCGCACCGGGACAAGTGTAACAACTTCGCACAATTCTGAAAGCGCTTTTACATGATTGTAAATGAACTCGCCCGTAACGGGTTTAAGTTTATTCGGAAAACATTCTGAAATTTCTATTACTGTCATAAGCTCATTTAAATCATTTGATTTTTTCTGCCACCATAAAATATCCCATTGATGAAAACATCTCGTTTGCCGAAGGAAGCTTATTCTCTTCTAATTTTTTTCTGAATGATCTGATATTAATTTTATAAAAAAGCCACTCAGGAAAATTTATTATATTATTTATCAGAGTATTATCTCTCACACTTTTCAATCCCACGGATTTTAAAGCATAAAAAAATATTTTTGTAAGCGAATAATAAAATATGTAAAGTCCCGAAGAAAAGGTACCGCCCATGGAGAATGCTGACATAACTTTGAAATTATTCTCTTCCAGAATTTTTCTTAATCCGTAATATGTATATCTCCTGTAATCATGCGGCGCTTCATGCAGAACATAAGTGAATGGCGTTGAAATAATTAGCGTACCTCCGGGTTTAAGTATAGTGCTGATATTGCTTATGACTTTCCTGTCATTTACCGTATGTTCTAAAACTTCTGTGCATAGAACACAGTCAAACCGGTTCATTTCAAAATGCTTATCAATGTCTTCAGCATAACACTCAACTTCAACCTTTGCATTTTTATGAAGCGAAAACGGAACATCGCAACCTACGGACGATTCACAGTATTCATTATAAATATCATAATATGGCTTATTCCCGCAGCCGAGATCAAGCAGATTTCCTTCAAGATAGTCCCTGAAATGCCAGATGCTTTCCAGCAGCAATCCGTTTTTATAATAGCTCTCCGAACCTGAATATCTTAAACAGTATCTGTCGTTCTTTTTATAAAATGAGCTGCTATCCAATCTTATAATTTAAATTTGACCGGTAATATTTTTAACAAGTGATTCTAATGTATATTTCTTCAGCACTATCTCACGGGCTTTCTGTGATAATTCTTTCCGCTCATTTTCATTCTTTAAATAATATTCTGTTTTATCTCTGAGCTCTGAAATGGTTTTAAATGTTACGGCTTCTTTATCAGTGAAAAGTAAATCAAAATCTTTTTTATATTCAGAAATCGTGAAAATCCCTGAAGACATGCAATCAAATACACGGGTGGTAACTCCGTTGATAATTCCGGAGTTTACCGTGACAGGATAGATCTTAGAACAGTTACAGGCTATGTTTACTTCCCCGGAGTTAAGAGACTTTTCAGTATATTTTTCTTTCAAAGCGGGAAAGTACCGGAAAAGTTCATACCATGATCTGTCTCCGAATAATTTCAGATCGAGATCCGAAACTGCATTAAGCACGGCCGCTCTTTTAATTCCCCATGAATTCATATAATAGCCTGTTCCGATAAAGATAATGTCGCTTTTGAATTTCCTTAAACTATCCTCATCAGGATCTAATGGATAAAAAACAGACGCGTCTGTTCCGACCGGAGAAAATATGATCTTCTTAATTCCGAGCATTTTCAGATTATCAATCCAGCCCGTATCCGGCGTGATCACCGCATCAGCTTTCATTACGTTTAGCACGAAAGTTTTTTTTCCCGGGAGAAGATAATTCGGGTCATCACCCAGGAAAACAATTATCTTAGTTCCGTTTTTTTTAAAAAGATCTATTGTCGAAGGTAAAACCTTGCAGTCATTATAAATAAAAATATGTGATGGCTTTTCTTCTTTATATTTATTTAAAAGAGCATTATTTACAACTTTTAAATATTTATCATAAATCAGATTATCATATTTCCGCGGGAATCTGTGAGAATAGCCGCTTAATTTTTTCCAGTTATTATTATAGAGTTCATGAATATTAAAATAATTAACATTGAACCCGTTTTTTTTGAGGGCTTCCGCAAAGTAAAATTCGAGTGGTCCGAGATTTTGTTCACCCAGAACCCAGTATAAGTTATGCGGCGTCAGAGTATTCGGCATTTTCAGTTGATTCCTGTTTCCCAATATTTAATAAAATATTTCCCATGGCAAATATAATGGCGCCGGTAGCATTAAAATAAAACATATCGATGCTGAATATGCTCATGAAAGTTACCATCATTACCACGCTTATAAGAGATACAAATAATATATAATCATACTTTATGAAAATTTTAATATTATTATAATATTGTTTAATGAAACTTCCAAGCAAAATCAGTCCCGATACTCCGAATATCGTTATTAAATTAGGAATACCAAGATCATTTGTCACAAGACTTCTGGAAATGCTTGAAAAGCCGGCACCGAATACAGGATATTCCCACCATACACTAAGCATCTGAAGCAATATGTATTCTCTTCCGATAAATGATGAGTCTGTTTTATCAGCAAGATCATTTATTGAATTTATTCTTAACAGGAATATATCAAAGATCTGGTTGAATGTGGATGAAGTGTAAAGCAATATAAAACCAGCAAATGCAATTGTCCCGATCATGGCGAATAATTTTACCCTGACATTATATTTCTTTTCACTTCCAAACAATATAAACAATGTTATAACGATCATGAAGAATGCAAAACCAATAATCCATATTCTGCTGAGTGTTATCATTACGGAAAGAACATACATTGCAATAAGCAAAAGTCCGTAATTTCTTTTCTCCTTGAAAAAGTAATAACAACCGAAAAATAAATTGAACGGCAGCAGATAAGTGATCCTTGACCAGATATAACCTGTCTTTATGCCTCCAAACTCCACAGAGAACGGATCTTCGCCATAAAACATACTGTTGCTTTCAAATACTCTTACCGGTATTCTTTTCTGCATTATGTATTCATATATCTGTACAAATAAAAATGTGAATACCATGACCGTGATCACTTTTTCAAAAAAATTAAATTCGGTAATGTCAATTATTGTGACAACGAAATATGGGAGCAGGAGGAAGTTGCCAAGAGGTCTTATAACGCTGATAATATCTTTTATTGAATATGAATTTATAATGAATGGAATTATAAGTGATATTAATATCAAAATTCCAAAAAGCAATACGGAAAACTTATAATTCATAAGTGCAAGCTTATCCTTTTTAAGGAATATCACAATTATAACTGCCAGCCAGAAAATATCCATAAAATAAATTGTTCCGACACCTCCGAAATCTCCTATCTCAAGATTTGGATTCACATAGATGATTTCTCCGAAATTTGTCATGACCATCAACACCGTTACAATTCCACTCCTGTAATCAAATAGTAAAATTACAAGCGCAACGGTCATCAGCACATAAATTAAAATGGACATTTACTGTTGCTTAATTTTATATTCTGAAAAAGTTATACACAAAAGAATGTTGTCATGATATTTGCCGCTTTTAAACAAGGCTTCTTTTATCCTTCCCGTAATCTTAAACCCGGCGCTCTGAAGAGCTTTAAGACTCTTTTCATTGTATTCACCTGCGCGGGCATAAATACAATTCACGTTAAGACTTTCAAATAAATACTTTATGATCATTTGATAAGACTTTGCCGCCAGCCCTTTGCCTCTGAATTTTTTAAAAATATCCACTCCGGTCTCAGCGCTTCTGTTTGTTATATCAAAATTCTGAAGCCTCCAGATACCGATAATATTTGACGGCTTGCCGAGATAAAGCAAATAAGAAGTATTTGTCCTGCTTCCGGAAATATTCTCCCACCATTTTAACTGCTGATATTCGGTCACAATAAACGGATCACCAAGCATTGTCAAAACAGATTCATCGTTATGCTCTTCCCTGATAATTTCAAGATCTGCTTTTTCAATGACCCTGAAACCTATCGTTCCGGTATTTTTCATTTAACTTCTATGAAGAGTTTATGTATAAAAATTGCCTTAAAATATAGAAATATTAAAAGGCAATAAAGCTAAAAATAGTTCGTAAATTCAATACTGTCCCAGTTCAGTCCAAAACATTTTGCAAAATTAATAATTGTTTAAAATTCACTTAAGAATCAAAAATTGCAGGCTGTGAAATAAAACAACCCTCCTGTTATAATTTGCCGAAAGATATTTAGGTAATGGCGGGAAGCAAAAATTTTCTTTCTGAGCCTGCCGTTAGTACATTTCCGGCAGTGTATCTTTAAAACATGATAACCTGCGGGCGTTTTTTCCCATCTTCTTTATGATAAAGCTTAAAAAAGAAGGGAAATCCGGTTAATGCTCAATTCTGTAAAATATTTTTTAAACGTATAGGACAGATTTTCCGCAAAGTAATTAATGAGTTAAAATCCATAGTGGAGGATCTGTTCATTGAGAACTTTACAGACTTTACAAACTTTATGAACTCTTCCCGAGCATTTCCTTAATTCCTTTTACAAAATTATCCGGATAAAATATTTCATTTATTCCAAAGTTTTCATCTTTTGAAATTTTTGACAGGTAGAAATAGCTTATAATGATCGTACCGGCTGCCACAAACGGGAGCACCATCCCTGTTCCGGTAATTCCGAAAAGATTTATGAATGTTAAAGAAAATATCAGTGAAAGTATCATTGAAGTGACAGATATTATGAGGATATAATTATATCTGTTAAATGCCAGTATCACAAGTCCGCTGAACATTACCATTGGCCAGAGCAATATTGTAATCGAAAACATTTTTAATATCATTGCAGACTCTGAGAATTTTTCCCCGAACATAACGGAGATGATCGTATCGGAGAAAATATATGTTAATATGGAAAGGATGATTCCGGTAAAGAGATATAAATAAAATATAAGGCTGAGCTTGTTAACGTTTCTCGCATCATTTTTCTTTACGCTTTTTAGTAACACCGGCATCAGAGTATAACTTAATCCCTGTACAACTGTCAGAAGTATCAGATAGATCTTATTTGATGCATTATAATATCCGACAGCCTGTTCATTCAGTATTATACCTGCGCTCAGAATAATAAATGAAGAAGTTATTCCTTCCGCTTTATTGGCTAGTCCGAGTTTGTATGCTTCTTTAAGTGTTTTTAAATTATACTTAAGATTTAAATTTATTCTAATATGATTTTTTCTTATGTAAGGAATAAATAAAAACAGGGCTGTTACTGCTGACTGAATTACTGAAAATACTATAAGAAGTGTTACGGAGCTGTAATTAATAAATACCAGAAAGATCAGTCCTGCATAAATAAGCTGGCCGGCTAATTCGGAAATTGAATTATAATAAAGTTTATTGTTTGCCAGATAATAATATCTGATCGCAAAAGTCTGTGTAATAAATGTAAAAGAAAAGATCAGAAGCATCAGATATTTTTCTGAATCGAAAATAAAATACCCGGCTATAAAAAGTACTGTATATGTAAATATTAATGTAAGTATCTGAAGGGAAATGATCTTTCCTATGATCAGTTTACTGTCAACTTTTTCGCATAACTTGTTTGTTCCGTAACTAAGATATCCGAAATCAACAAAAAATCCAAAGTAAGAAAGTATTACAAAAAGATATGAGTACAAACCGTATCCTTCCGGACCAAGAGCTCTGGTGATAATAGGAAGCGTCAGAAACCCTATCAGTCTTGATACAGAGTCGACACCTAATTTTGAAATGAAATTAATTATTAATTTCATTTTCCTTTAATTTAATATTGCGATACCAGTTGTTTGCTTCAGCTATGCTTTCCAGATCTCCCAGATCAAACCAATAGCCCGTATGTACTATTACGCTTTTATTAACAGTCTCAAAAATATTGTTGCCATGTTTACAGTCAAGACCATTTCTTATTATGTATGGCGCTATGACACCCAAATTACTTTCAGGAAACGGACTCTTATAAACGAATTTATTTGTAACAGGGGAATATGTTCCCATCTCCATCAGCTTTTTTCTGTCACTGATCTCTTTAACGGAAAAAAGAATATCATTATTCTTCTCTGTAAATGCTTCAATAAGTTTATCTGTTTTAATGTTGCTGATATTATCGCTCGGAACAAGCACACCATTTTTCTTGGTACCTGTAACTTCCTTTATATATTCCCAGCCGCTAAACATATCCGTTACTTTTTCATCGTCCTGTATTATTGTTCTGTGTCCTGATCCTGATAATTTAATGTCATTGTCAGAATTTGTGAGAATGATAATTTCATTTATGTGTTCTGAATCTTCAAGTGTAGATAATCCAAACTTAAATACCGGTTTATCATAGACAGGTATGAATGATTTTGAAATGAAATCTGTAATCGAAGAGATCCTTGTGCCTCTGCCGCCGCAAAAAAGGACGCCTAAAAATTCTTCCATAATATTTCAGTTCCTTTATTGCTGAATTTTAGATCGAGCGCTATGAAATTCGGATAGAGTTCGTATTTGATCCTTTCCCTGGTCTTCGGATCTTCCGCAAATGCAAGCAGAAAGCCGCCGCCGCCTGCGCCGAGTACTTTTCCGCCTGTTACACCCTTGCTTCTTAAAGTATTATATAGCTGATCAATGAATGGATTTGTAGTGTGATTGTTGGTGGATTTTTTTAACTGCCATCCTTCGTGAAGAAGTTTACCGATGTATTTTGTGTTAATGTTTTTTGATTCCGCCTCTTTCAGAAATTCAAAAGAAAGGTCTCTGAGATCATGAAAATGTTTTCTCTTTGCATCATCAAGAATATTAAGTCCGAGATTTGTCTGTATGGACTTTATCTCTCTTGCCATATTGGTAAATACAAGAAAAAACCTGTCTTCAAGTTTTTTAAGATTTGAATCTGTGACCCTGACTTTTCTTACCTTAACTTTTCCATTTTCAAAGGTCATAGAATTGAATCCTCCGAAAACAGTTGCATACTGATCCTGTCTTCCTCCCAACGTACCGGCATCTGATTCTAGCTTATAAGTCAGTTCGGAATGCTCGGTCTTGTTTTTAATAACTTTATCCCTCAATGCGCTGCAGCCCATTATCAGACCGCTCATCATAGAAGATGATGCGCCGAGTCCGCTGCCTGTTGTCATAACGTCTGAAGTGAGTATCACCTCAATACCTTTGAAAATACCGTAATGCTCAAGCGCTGTCCGGGAGTAATTATGCCTGATCCTGCTGGTAATGGATTCGGTTTCTATCTCAGCATGGTGAACTCTCACATTAGAATCAAACATGTCTTTTATCGACACATAATTATACATATCAATGGTTGATGAAACCACATGTCCTGTATCGCCCTGTGAATAAAATGATTCGAGGTCAGTTCCGCCGCCGGCAAAACTTACTCTCAGCGGAGATCTTAGATATACCTGTCTTTTGTTGAACAGCATTAAATTTTCCCTTCGAGTAAATATTGAATGTATTTTATTGTGCCTTCTTCTACAGTTACTTCCGGTACAAATCCAAGTTTTTCCCTGATCAGATCAATCGATGAACAGCGTCTCCTTACAAGATGTGGATCAGAATCAACATGCAGGACTCTTGCTTTTTTACCGAGATGCTTTTCTATTAACATTAAAACTTCTTTAAGTGATGTCTCGATACCGGTGCCGACATTAAAGTGTTCATTCTTTACTTCATCATTAAACATCGCAAGTATATTCGCTCTGGCCGCATCGGATGAGTGAACAAGATCAAGTGTCTGCTCGCCGTCTCCGTACATGATTATTTCTTCATCATTGTGAATTGCATGGATCCATTTCTGAAAAACCTGTGTGTAAAATGCTCCCAGCCCCTGACGTTCGCTGTATATATTGAAATACCTGAAGCCGACATAAGGAACATTATTGGAATAAGCCCATGATTTCATCAGAGCTTCTTTGGCGATCTTTGTCGCGCCGTATAATGTCTGATTATCAAAAGGATGATCTTCCGTTACAGGGACAAATCTTGGATTTCCGTAAACTGATGCCGACGAACCGTAGGTAAGTTTTTTTACGCCGAATTCACTGCATGCCTGAATAATATTAAATGTACCTGTAATGTTAGTTTCTATTGCTTTGTGCGGGAATTTGTTTGAATCGAGTATCATCAGTGACGCCTGATGCGAAACGTAATCCGGTCTGTGTTTGTCAAAAGCATACTTTACCATTTCATAACTGCCTATGTCGATTGTTTCAAGTTCGATCCGGTTTTTTGCAAGATGATCAGATATGTTTCTGTATTTGCCGTTATAAAAATTATCAACTACCACAACTTCGTGACCAAGCGCGAGACACTGATCCGTTATGAATGAGCC
>CALMST010000027.1 GCA_937872315.1 uncultured Ignavibacteria bacterium
ATGTAATTTCTATTTTATGCGCTTTCATGCATAATTCACTTAAAGTAATTTAGACTTAATTATTTTAATTCTGCAATTAAAGCAGACTTTCGCTATAGCCAGTATTATATCGCCATTAAAAAATTCACCTCATTATTCAAACGGTTCTTTTAAATGATAATTGGTTAATTATAAATTATGGAAATGGTGTCCGGGTAATGCGGATGCCATTTTTATAACTACAAAAATCTATCTTGTAAAATCAAAACTCTTTGATCAAATTACATAAACTAATTTTTCCGCTTTGTACAGGAAAATACTTACACGGTATATTCTAATTCTCTCCTTTGTCAGTTTCCTTACTGACATCTCAAGTGAAATGCTTTATCCCATAATGCCGATCTATCTTAAGAGCATTGGTTTTTCCGTTGTGCTTATAGGTGTACTCGAAGGACTGGCAGAAGCGACTGCCGGCCTGAGCAAAGGATATTTCGGGAAGATGTCCGATCTGTCGGGGAAGAGGGTTCCTTTCGTCAGAGCAGGCTACATGATGAGTGCTGTCTCTAAACCAATGATGGGAATGCTGATCTATCCTATATGGATATTTTTTGCGAGGACTATAGACAGACTCGGCAAAGGTATCAGAACTTCAGCGCGTGATGCGATACTTTCTGATGAGACCACTCCCGAACACAAAGCCAAGATCTTCGGGTTTCACCGGGGAATGGATACTCTCGGCGCAGTGCTTGGTCCCGTTTTTGCTTTGATTTATCTGTATTTCTATCCCGAACAATACAGAACGCTTTTCTTTGTTGCTTTCATTCCGGCAATTTTAGGTGTCGTGTTTACATTTATTTTAAAAGACAAAAACAAAGATGATCAGCGCTCTGTTTCTAAATCTGAAAAGAAAAAGTTCTTTTCCTTCCTGTCTTACTGGAAAATAGCAGGAAAAGAATATAAAAAACTCGTTGCGGGATTGTTTGCGTTTACACTGCTCAACAGTTCGGATATATTCCTTCTGCTTATGGTAAAGAATCTTGGCTTCCCTGATGACAAGGTTATCTTTGTATATATCTTCTATAATCTCGTTTATGCTCTCTCCGCTTTTCCGATCGGAATACTCGCTGATAAGATCGGTTTTAAAAATAATTATATAATCGGACTGGTTCTTTTTGCGGTTGTGTACGGGAGCATGGCTTTAGAGCCGGGGATCGGATTTTTATTCTTTATATTTTTTCTTTACGGATTGTATGCATCATCCACCGAAGGCGTGTCAAAAGCATGGATCACAAATATTTCGGATAAAAAAGATACGGCGACTGCGCTTGGATTTTATTCCGGATTAAACAGTATATTTTCTCTTGCAGCAAGTACTCTTGCTGGCTGGCTCTGGTACACTTTTGATGCCAGGGTTATGTTTATATTTTCTGCAGCCGGAACGGTGGGAGTAATTATTTATTTTCTTCTGAATTTCAGAAAGCAGATCTATTCATCGGTATAATCATACTTAACGACATATTTTCTCCATTCATCGTTTGTAACTAATTTGAGATCGCATTTGATCCTGTATATGAAATAATGAAAATAAGCTCTGTTAAGTCTCCAGACATCTTTGCCTGTATATTTTTCCTTCAGCGAATTGAAATAAAATTTAAACATTGAAGGCATATGCGAAAACATGATAAGTTTCATCAGAACTTTTTTCGAATTCTCATTCTTTCTGAAGATCGTAAAACTGTCACAGTTGCCCTGATTGGCAAACCTGTAATTCATATATCTCTGCGTCATTCTTGAGCGCGGGATAATATGATATGTAACTGCGGAATCTATATAAGCAAAATTATATCCTGCATTAAGGACCTTTATGTTAAGTCCTGTCTCACCGTTGCCGATAAGTTTTTCCTTTACAATATCAGGATTGAAACCGCCGCATTCAAAAAGAATTTTTCTAAGTATAGCCTGATGGCAACTGTATATACCCATGTCATAAGCTGCTATAATCAGTTTTTCAGATTTTTCTATAAGACTCAGAGATCCGTTCTTAAAATATTTCAAAAGCCATTCGGGCGGATCAAATTCCCACTTCGGTAAAACTTTCCCGCCTACAATTGCAACATTATAATCAAGATCAAACGGTTTAATAATATTCATAAGAAGATCTTTATCAGCTATCATATCATCATCAGTAAAATACAGTATTTCGCTTTCAGATAATTTAGCAGCCGTATTCCTTGCTATATGAGCCCCCTGCTTTTTTTCAAACAGATATTTTACGGGAACCTCTGATTTTGAATTCCACTTTTCGACTACCTGCTTCGTATTGTCATTTGAGTTGTTATCTACAACAATAATTTCATATCTATCCTTCGGATATGATTGATTAATGCAACTTTCGAGTGTAATATCAAGAATTTTCGCTCTGTTATAGGTGGGAATTATTATTGAGATTGTTCTCAAACCTTTATTCATTATATGAAACTTCTTCTAATATTATTTTAAAGTGCAATTTAATGAAAATATAAACAGATTTAAACATGATAATTTTATACTTTATTTACCGATCTCCACTTCTTTAACCATATTTTCATCGAGTATTACGTCTTTCCCATTTATAATGCTGTTACATATCTCATCCAGAATAATGTTGTTTCCCGGCAGAAGATCATTGAGTTTATTCATATCAATATTACCAAAATGACCTTCTGTCTTATTGACAATATTGATCGGGATCTGACGCTGTATGAAATAAGAATATGCATATTGTCTTGCAAGAGCAACCTGTTCCGGATCAGGTCTTTCTATCGAAGCCGCTTTCCTCATAAGATCAAAATATTCTTCCTTCGTCCCGGCATCTATCGTAAATCCTTTTCCCGAGAAATGAGCCTCACCGCCTGATACTACCGGCTTACCTAGAACGGGTAGTTCGGCTCCCATTGTTCCAAACAATGTTATACCCACATCTATAAGTTTATAAAGTCCAAGCGAATTGATTTCCGAATCCGACCATAATATCTTCACATGATCCGGAATATTTTTAAAATTTTCTTTTATAAAATCATCATTTGTATAAAGACTGCCCGAGACTTTTTCTCCGGGATGAACTCTGACGATCCAGTTCACATCCGTTATTTTAAATATCGTTTCAAGTGATTCGCTCAGCCACTGATTGGCATTATCAAAGACCATTGTCGAAAGATCAAATGAAAGATCCCAGCTGACGTGACAGAAAAGGCATGCCACTTTCTTTCCGTTATCAAAACCTAATTTCTTTCTCAGATCTTCGGGATCTTCCGGAAGCGTTACATTAAGAAAATCCCTTTTGTTGCCTTTATTGAATCTGTGATGAATGTACAGATCAAGCATTTTATTTTCTTCTTCGGTAAGCGGAGTATCTTTTCTCTTCTTCCATTCGGGTTCGGTGATACCGCGGAATTCCAGCTTGTTCGGTTTCTTTGGAACGGTAAAATAATGCAGAAAATCCCTGAAGCCGCTTGACCATATAATTGCTTTTATCCCTTTGAGATATGCCAGAAGTATCGGCGGTGAAAAATCCACATAGACTCCGTGCGAGCCATATATGCTAACGGGATTGAACTTGTTAATGACCTCTTCGGCTATGTATGTATTTACAAGACCTGCATAAAAATATTTTCTGAATATGATCTCATCCTCTTTTTTCAGATCCTTTTTTTCAATAATAAATCCTTTCATGTATCTGATGACCGAGCTCCAGGCAAGCATACCAACATCAACACCTAAGTATTTGTAATGAAAAATGTCATTTATCCCGATAGAAAGCGATAGGTCAAGAAACTCTTTTTTCTTTTCCCCGGAGATGTAATCACCTGCGACAGAATAATCAACATTATACAGACCGGCTACATATTTCATGATTGAGAAACATTTCGGACACTTATCCTTCCATTCACTCAGCTCTTCCTTTTTTTCAAGACCTCTCTGAATGCAGGCTTCGGGAGTTCCGTCACAGATTATGAAATGAGTCTTATAACCTCTTATGTTCAGAGCTCCGGCGATCATCGCATTCTTCTTCATTATATCTCCGAATCCTCCCATTTCCCAGACTATTATTACAGGCGAGTCAACTGTTACTTTTGAATGCTTCTGCGTGAATTTATAATACTTATATTTTAAAGTATCTTTTCTTTTCAGATAATCGCGAAACCGTTTAATAAAATTATTGGAACTCATTTAGCCGTCATGTGAAGTTGAAAATTGCTGAGTAAAATATTTATTAAAAGAATAAATTTAAATCTAATTACCTGAGTATATATGAACAATCTCACATCCGTCCAAAACGTTTTAATAAAATTCTAAAAAAGATCCATCTGTACGCTGGCTAACTTTCTTACTTTTGAATTTTTAAAATAAGAATGTAAATTAGTGAATAGCTTAACACAATACTGTATTTGTTTAAAAGTTTTGCGCATAGTTGCTGAAAGATAAAATTTTCTCTGATTCTTTTAGCCGTATAAATCAGATTTGCTTTCATTTTATTCCGTGATTAACAGCTGAACCTTCTCTTATTTTATTTTAAAAATTAAATAAAAATGATTTACTGAATGTATTTTAATTACAAATTTTTTTTTTAATATTAGGAACCTATGAAAGCTATGATACTCTCGGCCGGTTTCGGCACAAGATTAAAACATTATACTAAGACCATACCCAAGGCACTCGTACGATACAGAAATAAGCCCATGATAAGTTATCAGATAGAATTACTGAAAAAGCTTGGAGTGGATGAAATAGTCGTAAATGCTCATCATCATTCACATAAACTGACAGAATATTTTACTCACAATAAATTCGGTGTTGACGGTTATGTCATTATCGAAGAGGAAATACTGGGGACAGGCGGCGGTATTCTTAATGCCGAACAGTTTTTCAGGGATGAGGATTTTTTTCTGGTGATAAATGTCGATGTGGAAACTAACATGGATTTCGAAAGAATGATAATTTATCATCAGTCCCTTAATCCCCTTGCGACGATCGCAGTTCAGAACAGGATATCAAAACGATATCTGGATTTTGATGATGACATGAAACTTACCGGCAGAGCAAAAAAAATTGACCATTCAATAAATCAGTTTGCATTTAACGGTGTACACATAATTTCCGGCAGGATCTTTAAGCTTGGTCTGGAACTGAAATATCAGGACATACTGGATATTTATTTTAAAGCGATCAGAGAAAATAATGAAGTCGTAAGAGGCTATGATGTAGGCGGATGTAAATTCAAAGATCTTGGAAAGATAGAAAATCTTCTTTCTTAAAAAATATTTACATAACAACTGATTCAATTCTTTTCACATCACGTATCTCATGCATTAAAGCTCTTTCAATTCCGGCTCTCAGGGTCATCATTCTTAACGGGCAGTCTTTGCAGGCGCCGGTCAGACAAACTTCAACAATACCGTCTTCTTTTTTTATATTAACCAGTTCCACTCCTCCATTGTCAAGTTCAAGATATGGTCTGATCTTTTTCAATACCTTTTCTACATTTTCAATATTTAACTCGCTCATCGTTTGATGCATAATTTTTCAGTCTTAAACTCAGTTTTATCCATAATAATTTATTCGACCTTTTTCATATTCTCTTCCATGTATCTGGCATAGTCAAGTTTCCATGTTCCGTCTTCCTTTATTGAATATAATTCGGAATTACTGTTATCTTTTAATTTGATTATAACTGTAGCTTTATCTCCTTCTTTCTTTTCCTCCACCACTTCAAATTCCGACCCCATCATTCCGACTGTGCCCGAGCTTGAAAAACTCTTTTCAAAATATTCCTTTCCGCTCTGATTTCTTGTCTTTGCAATATCATCATACATTTTCTGCGAACCCGATGACAGATAATTCCATGCTTTTCCCGGATTCTGCTCCTGCAATGCCTTATCAAAATCTTTTATGGAATTTGCAGGTGAATCAGATCCGCCTGTGGATCCGCATCCTGATAATAATATCAATGCAAAGAAGATATAAATTTGCTTTCTCATGATAAAAATTTATTTTTTGTTTTAATTTAATCACTGACTTATATTTCAATTACCACATCGGGTGTATTTACTCTTTCTGTATTTTTTTTGTTTATCTCTTTTATGACATCCGAAGCTATTTTTCCGAATATTTCTTCAGAATCCTTATCCGTAAGCACGGATGGTTTTCCTTCATCACCGCCGGCTCTGATCTTTGTATTGACAGGGATCTCTCCCAGAAGATTCACGTTAAACTCATCTGCCATTTTTCTTCCGCCGTCCTTTCCGAAAATAAATTCTTTGCTTCCGTCAGGATTAATATAATAGCTCATGTTTTCAATGATGCCCAAGGTCGGCACATTTACTTTCTCAAACATGATGTAACCTTTTTTTGCATCTGCAATTGAGATCTCCTGCGGTGTGGAAACTATTACTGCTCCGGTAAGCGGAATGGTCTGACTTAATGTAAGCTGTATGTCGCCTGTTCCCGGAGGCATATCAAAAAGCAGAAAATCCAGGTCGCCCCAGACTACATCGGCCATAAACTGTTTAAGAGCGCTCGAAGCCATCGGTCCGCGCCATACAACGGCAGTATCTGCTTCCATCAGAAATCCGATTGACATAACCTTCACGCCGTATTTTTCCATGGGAACGAGTTTATTCTTGTCTCCAACTTTCGTAATCCCGGGTTTTCCTTTCAGATCAAACATCAAAGGTATCGAGGGTCCGTAGATATCAGCATCGATCAGCCCTACTTTAAATCCTTTTTCAGCTAATGCAACGGCTATGTTTACAGCAATGGTGGATTTACCAACGCCGCCTTTACCGGAGGCTACTGCGATCGTATTTTTAATTCCGGGCAAAACAGATGATTTCTTTTCATTTACATGTTCGGTAATGCCCTGCACAAAAGTAACTTCAACGCTATTTATCCCCGGAAGGGATTTTTTAAATTCATTTTTTATGATTTCGATTGTTTCCGAACGGACATTTTCAGGAATTTCAGAAATACCGAGAGTAAGTTTAAGATCATTTCCGTTAAGAGAGATGGAATTTACAAAGCCAAGTTTTACAAAATCAACATTCAGCACAGGTTCTTTGACTTTTGAAAGAACCTCTTTTATTTTATCTTCAGTCATTTTTTATATTCATAATTTTTTAATGAATTTCAAATTAGTAATTATATAAGTTTAGTGAAATGAAATTATAATTAAATATTTCAGATCGTCCTGTCTGACCCCTGGATCATTTTAAATGAAAAAAATTCAGTCTAATTTTTTCATTATTAACAAACTTAAAATTGATTAAATTGTGTAAAATTTTTTCTTACTTTGATTTTAAACAAAACAGCAAGGATCTCGCTTTTCATAATGATAGTGTTTGCCATATTCTGGCTAGGCGGGATCAATGTCAGATTCTTTATTGGTAATCAGCTTCTGAATTACGATGAATTCAATTTCAGAACAAGCATACCTCCCGATGAAGAAAATCAGATCTTTAAAATGATCTCTGACGCTTCGGTCATGATAATGGTTTCCTATATCTTTGTACTTGCTAGCGCAATAGTGTTTGTTAAGTCTGTAAAGATAAATCTGCGAGAAAACCCTTGGTTTCTGATGTGCTGCATCCTTTTCTTTGCGTTTGTTCCTGTTGAGCTTTACACTTCATTTATTGATATAAAGTTTGCATTACTTTTCGATAAACGTCCGGCCAATCATGACAGGCTGCTTGAGTTGTTTGGTGAAAGAATCGGATTTCTGAGAGGTGTGCCCTGGATCGCTGTGATGAGTTATTATACGATCATATGGCTGTCTGTATTTAAACCCATGAAAAAGACCATGGCTCAGATAGAAGAGGAAGAAAAAATGATTGAAGATACACACGGTTATAAATACATATTTCATGAAGAAGATGATCTTGTTACAGAAGAATTTAATGAATCCGTCAATTAACCATTTAACCATTTATCCTGTTAACCAATAAACATAATTAACTAATTCTCTACCCCTATTGGCAAAGATCATTAAAAAAGCCGTAAAACCTGTTAATGACAGCAAGAAAGACATTCTCATAGACGAACTCACGGAAGTTCTGGATAAACTGGGATATTCGGTCCGGATCGAAAAAGGAGTATTCAGGGGAGGGTTTTGTCTTTTAAGAGAACAAAAGTTGTTTCTTCTCAATAAAAATCTTGATCAGGATAAAAAGATCAGCATACTAGTAAAAAATATTGCAGGAATAGGTATTGAAGGGATTTTCCTTAAACCAAACATTCGTGAACTTGTGGAAAAGGAAACCGGTGAAAGTTCTGACGGGACATTATTATAATCAAGCTAAATTGAATAAATATAAATGAAAGTAATTGTATTAGGTACCGGTACATCGCAGGGTGTACCTGTAATTGGCTGTAAATGTGAAACCTGCCGGTCAGAAAATCCAAAGGATAAAAGATTAAGAACTTCGGCTTATATTGAGACCGGCGGCTCGAAAATACTGATCGACACTTCCATAGATTTCAGACAGCAGATGCTGATTAATAATATTGATGACGTAGATTCGGTTTTATATACTCATCATCATGTTGATCATATTAACGGAATGGATGATCTCAGACAGATCACTCAGAAGCACAAAAAAACCATCGAGCTTTACGGCAACAAAACTACCGTTGATGAAATGAAGATATCATTCAGATATGTTTTTGAAAAGGATCTCATCAAACATCATGCAGTGCCGCTTGTTCATTTCAATAAGATTACAAATAAAGAATTTATGACAGGCGACGTGAAAATCATTCCCGTAGAATGCATGCACGGCAATCTGAAAATTTTCGGATACAGGATAAATGATTTTGCTTACATCACAGACTGCAGTTACATTTCAGATAAAGAATTAAAAAAGCTTGAAGGATTGAAAATACTGGTGCTCAATGCATTACGGATCAGACCTCATCCGACACATTTCAATCTGCAGCAGGCGATTGAAGTTGCAAAAAAAGTTAAACCAAAGAAAACTTATTTTACTCATCTTACTCATGATATTCTTCATAAAAAAATTAATTCGACCTTGCCAAAGGGTATCGAACTGGGATATGACGGAATGGAATTCAATCTGTAAGTATGCTAATAAAAATCTATAAATGAAGAATACTTTAATCAAAGCTGCACTTGAATCAGGAAGGATTTTAAAAGAAAATTTCGGAAGTAATTTTAAGATATCGAGTAAGGACGTAGTTTCAAATCTTGTAACTGAGATCGATAAAAAATCAGAAGAAAAAATCTTTGAAATTATAAAACAGGATTTTCCCGGACATTACATTTTATCGGAGGAAGCCGGAGCCTTAGCGCAGGAATCTGAATACAAGTGGATCATAGATCCGATAGACGGGACAGTTAATTATGCGCATGCCATCCCGCTTACCTGTGTTTCAATTGCTCTGGAAAAAAGCGGAGTAGTGATCCTCGGAGCTGTTTATAATCCTATCTCAGGTGAATTTTTCTTTGCTGAAAAAGACAAAGGCTCTTATCTTAATGATGAAAAGATTTATGTTTCTGACTGTACCGATTTTGAACGATCGCTTCTGGTCACGGGATTTCCTTATGATTCGAGCAGTTACAAACCTGATCCGGTGGCAGTTTTTAAGAAATTCATAATGCGTGACATGCCGATCAGAAGACTTGGCTCTGCAGCGCTTGATCTGTGCTGGACAGCATGCGGAAGATTCGAAGCATTCTGGGAATATAATCTGAATGCCTGGGATGTTGCAGCAGGCGCGTTGATATTAGAAGAAGCCGGTGGTCTGATCACGGATCTTTCCGGAGAAAAGTTTTCAATATTCGGAAAGGAATTACTTGCTGTGAATAATAACATTATACAAAATGCCATGCTTGAAGTAATCAATGAAAACTGATAAAGAATTAAGAATGGACAGTTCGAAGAAATGGATAATCATCAGCGCGGTTATGGGATTTCTCGGGGTAGCGCTAGGAGCGTTTGGAGCTCACAGTCTCAAACCATACATAGATCCGGATAAACTTGATGTTTACAAAACCGGAACTCATTATCAGATGATCCATGCAGTTGTAATGCTGGCAACAGCCTTTCTCGGAGATAAAATTTATCTGAAAGCCGAAAAATTTTTCCTTGCAGGAATAATATTGTTTTCATTTTCGCTGTATCTTTATTCAATAACATCCATAGTTGCTTTTGCAATGGTGACACCTGTAGGGGGAGTTTCGTTTTTGACCGGATGGGCGGTTTTGATTGTGGAAGCGGCGAGACGTTAGACGCGAGACGTGGGTTGTTGGATCATAAATGTTGAAGTTGCTATATAATTTTGGGGATAATGTAAGTTTAGAATAATTGTAAAGATAGATTTTATTTTAGAAAAGAAAGAATTAATTTGTTCTTCATAAAAGGAGGATTTTATGTTGAATTTAAGTCACAAAAGATTAGAAGCAAGGGGTCTTAGTTTAGAAATAATAAATATAATATATAAACTTACAGAAGATTTCCCTACAAAAGAAACTTATGGAATTTCATCTTAAATGAGAAGATGTTCAGTTTCTGTTAGATCGAATCTGGCTGAAGGTCGTTCCAGAAATACAGCAAATGAAAAGAGAGGATTTTTTGAAATAGCCGGATCATCTTTGGTAGAGTTAGATACACAGCTTGAAATATCAATCAGGTTAAAATATTTAGACTGGAACAAATATGGTTATCTTGATGAAATGATAAATAAATTTTTTGCAAAACTTACAAATTTAATTTTAAAAACTATATAATTATGACAAACGTCTCACATCTTGCGTCTAACGTCTCGCGTAAAACAGCCGTCTTCGGCGGCACGGGAATGCTCGGGAGTTCGATCACCCGCCGTTTAAAAAGCAAAGGTTATGAAAATGTTCTTACTCCGTCGCGTAAAGACGGATTCGATCTTCTGGATAAAGAAGCTGTAGAAAAATTCTTTAAAGAGGAAACTCCGGATAATGTTTATATGGTCGCGGGATTGGTTGGCGGAATTTTAGCCAATAATTCAAGGCAGGCAGATTTTCTTTATCAGAATGCACTGATGATACTTAATGTTATCGAAGCGCTTAAAGATTTTTCTCCGGAAACAAAACTTCTATATACAGGATCGACCTGCATTTATCCAAAGGAAAATCCACAGCCTATCAATGAAAGCAGATTCATGCACGGACCACTTGAAGAGACAAACAAAGGCTATGCTGTAGCTAAAGGTATGGGGATCATTGCCTGCCAGCTGTACAGACAACAGTACGGTATCAATGCCATTGCAGCCATGCCGACAAATCTTTACGGACCGAATGACAATTACGATCTGACCAACTCACATTTTATAGCGGCTATGGTGCAGAAGTTTGTGAATGCTCAGCGTGACGGCACCGAACTCGTATTCTGGGGCAGCGGCAAACCGAGACGTGAAGCCCTTTATGTTGATGACTGCGCTGATGCCTGTATCTATCTTATGGAAAATTATGATAAACCCGAGATAGTTAATATAGGTACCGGGTTTGATAATTCCATTAAAGAATATATCGAAATTGCTCAGAAGGTTTTTGAGTTCGATAAAGAGATCAAATGGGATACTTCAAAACCGGATGGCATGTATGAGAAGAGAACAGACATTGCATATCTGAAAAGCATTATGCCGGATTATGCGCCGAGGAAATTTGAGGATGGATTGAAGGATGTGCTTAAGATTGATTTTGGAGTGGAAGTTTAAATCAATTGGGAATTAGGAATTAGGAATAAAAAATTAATACAACCAAAATATATTATTATTTCTGCAAAATTTTAACGGCAATAATTCATAAAGAGAAAAAATATTATGTCGCTGAAGGTACTTTGAGAGGTAAACTAAGACAGGCTAAGATTTCTCCTGAAGATTTTATTAATTCATTAAAAAATAGATCAGCATTTTAAAAATATATGTCAGATAAAAAAAACAGCAATAAATCAGATGTAACTGAAAAAATAGTTTCGCTTTCGAAAAGAAGAGGATTGATATTTCAGTCTTCCGAGATCTATGGCGGACTCAACGGTTGTTATGATTACGGTCCGTTGGGAGTTGAGCTTTTAAGGAATATCAAAGAAGCATGGTGGAAAGAGATGACCTACCGTGAGGACGTTGAAGGTCTTGATGCATCGATACTTATGCATCCGAGAGTATGGGAAGCATCGGGACACGTTGAGCATTTTTCAGATCCGATGGTTGACTGTAAAAGCTGCAAATCAAGATACAGAGTTGATGTGCTGTTTGAAACATTATCGGCAAAGAACAAGAAAGTTGTTTCGGAAGAGATCTTAAAAGCAAACAGTTCACTCACAGATTCAGAAGACAGCATAAAAGAATTTTTTACCAGTGATCCTAATCCATATCTGAGTTTGCTGGTCTGTCCTAACTGCGGCAACAAAGAGACATTCACCGAAGCAAGAAGTTTTAACCTGATGTTCAAGACTTTTATCGGACCATTGGAAGACTCCTCAAATGCAGTATTTCTAAGACCAGAAACAGCTCAGGGAATCTATGTGAATTTTAATAATGTAAAAGAATCTTCCCGTCAGAAATTACCCTTTGGAATTGCGCAGGTTGGGAAGGCATTCAGGAATGAGATAAACACAAAGAATTTTTTATTCAGGACAAGAGAGTTTGAGCAGATGGAGATGCAGTATTTCATAAATCCGGCAGATGATGATAAATGGTTTGAGTACTGGCGCGAACAGAGATTCAACTGGTTTATAAAATACGGAATGGATCCGGCTAAACTAAAACTTCACGTTCATGAAAAACTTGCACATTATGCAAAAGCTGCGGTTGATATTGAGTTTGAATTCCCGTTCGGATGGGGCGAGATAGAGGGTATTCATAACAGAACGGATTTTGATCTGAAAAGACACACTGAATTTTCCGGAAAGAAGATAGAATATTTTGATGATCAGACAAAAGAAAGATTTACACCTTATGTAATTGAGACATCAGCCGGTGCTTCAAGAAGTTTTTTTGCATTTCTTTGTAATGCTTATGATGAAGAAGAGATGGTCAGGGAAAATTCAGATGGTACGAGTTCATCCGAGACAAGGACAGTTCTCCGTTTCCATCCGGCACTTGCTCCGATAAAAGCAGCAGTGTTCCCGCTTGTAAACCGTGACGGCATGCAGGACATAGCTCAGAATATTTCAGCAGATCTGAGAAAGAATTTCAAAGTGTTTTATGATGATTCGGGTGCAGTCGGAAGACGTTACAGGAGACAGGATGAATGCGGTACACCGTTTTGCATTACGGTGGATTCTGATACACTGACTGATGATACGGTTACAGTAAGAGACCGTGATTCGATGGTACAGGAGAGGATCAATAAGGATAATATCCAGAGTTATATAAACTCAAAATTGATTTAACAATATTTTCATTTCTAATCCGCCGGGGTGAATAACACTATGCCGCAGCGGATAAAAAATTAACACAATTAACATAATTAACAAAGTTTACTATTTTGGATACAACATTGACAGTAGGATTAATAGCAGCATCGCTTACAACCTTTGCCTTTCTGCCACAATCATTAAGAGCAATTAAGACAAAGCATACAAAAGATATTTCCTTGCCAATGCTTTTGATGCTTGAGTTTGGAGTTGTAGTCTGGATAGTTTACGGTTCGATGATATCCGATATCCCGCTTTTGGCTGCAAACATAATCTCATTCATCTTTGTAACAATAACACTGGTTTTAAAACTTAAATATGGATAGCAGCATATTAAAAAACGTGCATTTGTTTTCAGATCTCGATGAGGATGAGCTTGATAAGTTATATTCGCGGTGTGACATAAAAACTTTTAATAAAGGCGAGATAATATTTTTCGATACAGAACCTTATCAGGGATTTTATATAGTGATTGAAGGCGGAGTGAAGATATTTAAAATTTCCAAAGACGGACGGGAACATATATTATATTTTATATATCCATTCAACACCTTTGCTGAAGTTCCGCTGCTTGAGCAGTATGAAAAAATTAAAAAAGATGAATTTTCATATCCGGCAAATTCAATGGCTATGGAAGAAAATACAAAACTCATTCTTATAAGATCTTCGGTTTTTTACAACTTTGTTGAAAACAACAGCCACTTATGTCTTAAGATGCTTTCAAGCCTTGCAAAAAAATTAAGACATCTTAACAGCCATATAGAAACAATAACGCAGGATGTACCAAAGAGACTGGCAAAATATATTCTTTCGGAACATGCAACCACCGCAAAGCAAAATTCACTCATTGAGCTCAGTATAAGCAAACATGATCTTGCTTCTTATCTTGGAACTATTGATGAAACACTTTCAAGGATTTTAAAAAAATTTCAGGATGAGAATCTTATTGAGGTTAAAGGAAAAAAAATTCTGATAAAAAATAAACAAGAACTGTTAAATATCTCCACCCGGTAAACTCTTTTATTACCCAATACTAAATACCTAATACTTAATACCTAATACCTGAAATTATCCGGCTCTGCATCTTCATCTATCCCGGTTTCATCAGCTAAATTTTCTTCATCCTGATCAGGTTCATCTTCGAGATCATCTTCATAATCTTCTTCTTCCCATTCATAAACAGGCGGAGGATCATTTTTTCTGAAAATGAAAGCGCAGGCAATACCGATTATTGCACCGGACAAATGTGATTCAAAAGAGATTTTAGGATCTATAGGCAATACTCCCCAGACCATTCCACCGTAAAGAAAAACTATCAGAAGGGAAAGCGCAATGGATCTTTTGTCTTTTCTGAAGAGTCCGCTGAAAAACAGAAAAGCTGCAAAACCATATACAAGTCCGCTGGCGCCAATATGATATGAATGTCTGGCAAAAAACCAGACCAGTATGCCGTTTGAAATATAAATTATCACAAATACTATTACTGCAGAGCTTCTGTAAAAGTATAAAATACCAAACAGCAAAAGGAATAGTGTAACCGAATTAGAGATCAGATGTGAGAAATCGGCATGAACAAGAGGAGCGGTGAAAATTCCTTTTAGTCCTGAAACTTTTCCGGGATATACGCCAAAGACAGAAAGATCCGTTTCTGAAGCCCATTGATAAAACTGAACAAGCCAGAGAAATAACACAAAACAACCGCTGAAAAAAATTGAAGAAAGTATTTTGTTTTTTTCTTTAGATTCTTCTTCGGTTGGATCTTTACCGTAAACATCCCAATCATGATCCATAGAAATTTTTTGATCCGGGTTTAATTGTTAAAAGGTTTAATATAAACACAATGGAATAATAATTTAATGTATTTTTAACACATTGAATTACTAAAAAAAAAATATTAAAGTTTTATGTTTCAATATAAAAAAATAGATTAAAATGTTTCAGGTTTGAAAAATGAGTTACATAAAATTATTTATAAAAGTATATTTGTAAAAAATTAAAACTAATAAAAGATTTTAAAAATGAAATTAATATTAATTATCTCACTATTCTTAATTTGCTCAATGAATGCAAGATCTGAAATTATCTCTTCCGAGATCGAATATAAAATTGGTGACCTGACTCTTCAGGGATTTATTGCTTATGATAACAGTTCAGCCGAAAAACGTCCGGGAGTTATGATAGTTCATCAATGGAAAGGTCTCACAGACTATGAAAAATCCAGAGCCGTTCAGATAGCCGAGCTGGGTTATTTTGCATTCGCCGTTGACATATACGGAAAAGGCATCAGACCTTCAACTTCAGAGGAAGCAGGACAGACCGCAGGTCAGTTTTATGCGGACATAATGCTTTTCAGGGAAAGACTTAATGCCGGATTGAATGAACTCAAAATGCAGCCGCTTGTTGATCCTGATAAAATAGCAGCCATAGGATATTGTTTCGGAGGTGGTGGTGTACTCGAACTTGCAAGAAGCGGAGCTGATTTACTTGGTGTTGTCTCTTTTCACGGAAGTCTGAAATCACAGAATCCGGATGATGCAAAAAATATAAAATGCAGGGTTCTTGTTCAGCACGGCGCAATTGATCCGTTTGTTAAGGAAGAAGATGTTATAGCTTTCAAAAAAGAAATGGAAGATGCTAAAGTGGATTATGTACTGACGGAATACGCCGGATCAGTTCATTCGTTCACAATGGAAAGCGCCGGAAATGATATTACCAAAGGTGCAGCATATAATGAAAATGCTGATAAAAGATCATGGGAAGCGATGAAGATGTTTTTGAAAGAGATTTTTGGATCATAGTCCCTGGTGATAGATTTGACTTCTGATAAAAAGTTAGCGCTTAGATTTATTATTTAACCAAACTTTTTTAATATGGGTGGATAAATTACTGTTTGATATATTATTAAAACTTATGGATTTTTTATAAATCTTTTATTGCTGAGTTTGCTGATTTGATTTTATTAGTTGAATACTTCTTCAAATATTATGTGTTTTCCTATCTTATATTCTTCCCTTGCGCAGTAAAATCTTAATTTTATATTTCTGTTTTTTTGCCGGACTATTATGATAATTTTCAAACTTTTATAATTTTACTTCGTAAAAAAAATCATTTACAAAATTAATCATTAACATTATGAACATACTCATACTCGGAGGAAGCGTCTTCCTCGGAATCCAGCTGGTAAACTCCGCACTAAGAAACAATCACACAGTCACATTATTCAACAGAGGTAAACGTAATCCGGATATATTTCCTGATGTGGAAAAACTGACAGGTGACAGAGCCGGTTCGCTGGATGCGCTCAAAGGCAGAACTTTTGATGCCGTAATCGATACTTCAGGACACATTCCGGGACAAGTCCGAAACTCTGCTGAACTATTAAAAGATAATGCCGGACATTACACTTTCATTTCAAGTATCTCAGCATATTCGGATTTTTCCGATATGCATATAAAAGAAGGTTCGGCTACCTGCAAGATCACAGACGGGAATGTTACTGAAATGACAATGGAAAATTACGGCGCAATGAAAGTTCTTTGTGAAGAAGCCGTTTCGGATGTTTTCGGTGACAGAGCATTGAATATAAGACCCGGGCTGATAGTAGGCACGAATGACTGGTCGGACAGATTTACATACTGGGTACACAAAACTACTGAAGGCGGGAAAGTGCTTGCGCCGGATGATAAAGACAGTTCAGTACAGTTTATAGATGTGAAAGATCTTGCTGACTGGATAATCAAAATGGCAGAAGAGAAAAAATCAGGATTGTATAATGCAACAGGTCCGGGAGAGAAACTGTCCTTCGGGGATTTTATTGATAAATGTATTAAGTTCGGAGGTAAAGATACAAAAATGGTATGGGTAAACGAAAAATTCATAGAAGATGAAGAGATTATCCCATGGGCAGAGTTTCCCATGTGGGTTCCGCCTTCCGAACAGGGAGTCAGCAATGTCAGCATAAGTAAAGCCATAAACGACGGATTGAAGTTCAGACCGCTTGAAGATACATTAAAAGACACACTTGAGTTTGACCGTTCGAGAAAAGATCACAAATTGAAAGCCGGATTATCACCAGAGCGGGAAGCTGAGTTAATAAAAAAATGGGAAGATATGACAGTTTAAAATTTTCTGGAGAAAAAAGTGTATGGAAATTTTTAAAATCAAACTGTCAGGGACAAATTAATATTATTTTTTCATGTACATGAGAGACTTTTTCAGCCGGGTGTAAGAAAAATTGGATTACCTCTGGGAGCTGATCTTCCAGAATACTTCATTTCTCCGTTAACCCTTGTAAACATTGACCTCAATCTATGTTTAAAAATGAAATTTTATTAAAATGACGTAGTTTGTCAATTGAATATAGAGGATTAAATTTGTATTTTTCTCCAATTAAATTTAATCACAAATGAAATTTTCTGTTACAGGTGACAAACTTGTAGATTATCTTAGTAAACTCAATTCAGTAATACCAACACGCTCTCCTCTTCCGATTCTTGATAATATATTATTCGAATTAAACGGAAACGAACTGAAGCTTTTAGCTTCGGATCTGGAGATCTTTATCCGTACGACTCTTGAAGTCAAAGGTGAAAAAGACGGTAAAGTTGCTATTCCGGCTAAAAAGTTACTTGAAATATCGAGAACTCTGACTTCTGCAAAACTTGATTTTAGTGTTAATGAAAAGAACCGTATTACAATAAAAACCAGAAACGGAAAATATACAATTGGCGGCGAGCCGGCAGAAGAATTTCCGGTGCCGGAAGAAAAAAGTGAGATGAACACACTGGAATTTGACGGACGGCTTTTAAGAAGATTTTTGTCAAAGGTCATTCACGCTGTCAATACTGACGAACTAAGAAGAAATATGTCCGGTGTTTTACTTGATGTAAAGCCGGGCGAACTAAAGTTTGTGGCAACTGACGGATTCAGACTGGGAAAGATCATTAAGGATAATTTCAAAGTGAAATCCGATCTTGAGGAAAAGATCATTATTCCTCTGAAGACAAGTAATCTCATTTTAAGATTAAACAACGGTGAAGATTCCGTGATTGATTTTGATGAAAATGACCTTAAAGTTACATTCGGTGATTTTGAGATATTTTCAAAACTGATAGATGATACATTCCCGAGTTATGAAAATGTGATCCCGGACAACAATGACAAGATCCTGAAAATAGAAAAGAGTTCATTGTCAGCATCGCTCAGAAGAGCGCTTATATTTGCTGATGCAATAACAAAAAGAGTCAGACTTGAGATCTCAAACAATGCGCTGACGATCAAGGCTGATAATCCTGAAATAGGTTCGGAAGGCGAAGAGACGATCGAAGGTTCGTTTACAAGCACCGGAGGCGATGAAGATTTTGACAGTAATCCTTTTGTAATAGCATTCAATGCAGGTTATTTACTTGATGCGGTCTCACAGATGGATATCGGAAACAGTTCCGCTGATGAAATGCCAAAGATCGGAGCGGACGGAGCTTTGGTTGATGTTATTGATGAAGAATCGAAGCACATGCCCGAAGGTGAAATTAACATCAGCTTCGGAAGTTCATCCAAAGCTGCTATTATTACTCCATCAGAGCAGAAGAAGAATGAGAATTATATTGAGCTGATAATGCCGGTTAGAGTTGGATAATTTTAAAAAGTATTGAGTATTGAGTATTGAGTAGTGTGTATTGTGTATTGTGTAGTGAGTAACATTCTGCTATTCGGATTTAGTAATATAAATTTTTTTTATTATCAAGAGTTTTCATTAATTATATATCCTGCCGTTCAACAGCACTGAACATATACATTGTAAAAATTATCATTACTTAACTGAATTTTACTAAGTGGTCATGATGAATGAGACCAATTATGATTTTAAAGAAAATTTTATTGAAAAATTTCAGAAATTATTCCTGGCAGGAAATAATTTTTAATGATAAGTTTAATTTCATTTACGGGAATAACGGTCACGGAAAGACAAATATTCTTGAAGCGGTTTCATTTACAACTTTCGGGAAGAGTTTTCTCGGAGCTGCCGAAACCGATTGTGTAAAGTTTGGTGAAAAAGAGTTCTTTATAGAGTCGGATTTCTTAAATGATCTGGATAATGAGGACAGGCTGGTTATTAATTATAATTCTGAAACCCGCTCAAAGTCGATCAGCAGGAACAAAGAAAAGGTGTCGTCATTTTCTTCCGAGATATTCGGAAGATATCCTATAGTCTTTCTTTCTCCTCACAGTCTGAACATTACATACGGTAATCCGTCGGACAGACGAAAGTTTTTTGACATCCTGATCTCTCAGTCAAGCAGACTATATCTGGATTATCTTAAGGAACTTGCAAAGATACTAAGACAAAAAAATGCTCTGCTGAAAAATTTTACTGTCTTTAAAAAATATACCCGGAGTCAGTTTGAAGATCTTGTTCAGTCATACAATGAAAAGCTTATAACAGTATCAACGAATGTTATTTTTAAAAGACTGAATTTTCTGAATGAGTATGACAGTTATTTCAGTAAAAATTTTTCGATGCTGACAGTTGAAGAGCATGAAGGCAGCATTAGTTATAATTCCGATGCATTAGGAGAAACTGATCCACTTAAAAGCAAAATAGATTTTGATGAGATCTGCCTGAAGATAAAAATTGCAATTGATAACCGTCTTGATGATGAAGTAAAAAGAGCAGTTTCACTCTGTGGTCCTCAGAGAGATGATTACATATTCAGGCTTAAGAAGAATGATCCTGGAAAAAACGAAATCTCCCGTGGATTTGATCTTAAGAATTTTGCATCACAGGGTGAGCATAAGACATTTCTTGTTGCTTTAAAGTTATCCGAATTTGATATTTTAAAAGATAAGAAAGGAACAAACCCTGTACTGCTGCTGGATGATGTTTTATCCGAACTTGATCAAAGCAGGGTTTCAAAGATCATATCTCATCTTAAGGAATACGGTCAGATCTTTCTTACTACAACTGACAGATCTTATCTGGAAAACCTCGGTGAATTTTATGAGGAAAAAGAGATCTCGGTATTTGAGATCGAAGAAGGAAAGGTTATAAACACAAACGACATAATTTTTGCAGCTAAAAATAAATTTCAGAATTGAAAAGCATAGAAACAAAAACCCGGTTCAATAAAACAGTCTGTCTGAAAAACGAGATGGATAATTTTATGAATCATATAGGGCTGGACAACAGAATGCAGGAGCTTCAGGTGCTGAACATCTGGAAAGAATGTGTGGGAGAGGCAATAGCAAGATATTCAACTCCGCTTGAGATTAAAAAAAACAAATTATTTGTAAGGGTTGAAAATGCAGCATGGAGATATGAACTTTCTTTAAAGAAAGTTCAGATAGTTGATAAATTAAATGACAGTTTCAAAAAAAAATTAATCAGAGACATAATTTTTATATAAAATTTTAAAATAATATGGCAAAAAATAAAAATTTAAAAGGCGAACACGCCTATGAAGCAGGTGATATCCAGGTACTTAAAGGTATGGAACACGTCAGAAAAAGACCTGCTATGTATATCGGCGATATCTCAGCGCGGGGGCTTCACCATCTTGTCTATGAAGTAATTGACAATGCCATCGATGAAGCGCTGGCAGGTTATGCTGACAAGATCACCCTTACAATGAATAAGAACGGTTCGGTAACCGTAACCGATAACGGCCGGGGAATTCCCACCGAAGTTCATCCGACTGAAAAGATCTCAGCGCTTGAAGTAGTAATGACACAGCTTAATGCCGGAGGTAAATTCAACAGAGACAGTTATAAGGTATCAGGCGGTCTGCACGGAGTCGGAGTTTCTGTTGTAAACGCTCTCAGTGAATATCTTGAAGCGGAAGTTGTAAGAGACGGGAAGGTTTATTATCAGAAATATAACAGAGGAGTACCCGAAGCTAAAGTAAAAGTTATTGGAAGCGCAAAGAAGACCGGAACGAAAGTAACGTTTTTCCCGGACAGTGAAATTTTCAAGGTCACTGTTTTTAAATATGAGACCCTTGAAGAGAGGCTCAGGGAACTTGCTTATCTGAACAAGGATCTGACAATTACCATTAAAGATGACAGAGATGGGGAAGGAAAGCATGCTGAATTTCATTATAAAGGCGGTATAGTGGACTTTGTAAAATATCTGGATGAAGATGAGAAGACAATTATGACTAAACCGATATACATAAGCGGTGACAAAGAGAATGTTCAGGTCGAAGTAGCGTTTCAGTATAATGAATCTTACAATGACAACACCTATACTTTTGTAAACAACATTAACACTCATGAAGGCGGTACACATCTGGAAGGATTCAAAGCTGCCCTTACAAGAACTCTGAATAATTATGCTTCTAAAAATAATCTCATAAAGAATGACAAGATCACGCTTACAGGTGATGACTTCAGGGAAGGGATGACATGCGTTATCAGCGTTAAAGTGCCCGAGCCGCAGTTTGAAGGTCAGACAAAGACCAAACTCGGAAACAGTGAGGTCAAGGGTATTGTACAGACTGTCACGGGTGAAACACTAAGCAATTATCTAGAAGAAAATCCACCGATTGCAAAAAGAATAATTGAAAAATGCGTATCCGCAGCCGAAGCCAGATATGCCGCAAGACAGGCAAGAGATCTTACGAGAAGAAAGAATGCTCTTGATCTCGGGGGACTTCCGGGTAAACTTGCGGACTGTTCGATAAAGGATCCTTCACAGTGTGAACTCTATCTTGTAGAGGGTGACTCTGCAGGCGGTTCGGCTAAACAGGGAAGAGACAGAAGATTCCAGGCAATACTTCCTTTGAGAGGAAAGATACTCAATGTTGAAAAAGCAAGGATCAACAAGATACTTGAAAATGAAGAGATAAGATCGATCGTAACTGCAATCGGGGCAGGGATCGGGAATTCAGATGAGTTTGATGAGAAAAAGATCAGATACGATAAAATAATCTTAATGTGTGACGCCGACGTTGACGGCTCGCATATCAGAACTTTGCTGCTCACATTCTTTTACAGACATATGCGTGAGATTGTCGAAACTCAAAGACTCTATATAGCTCAGCCGCCTTTGTATAAGATCAAAAAAGGTAAATCTGAATTTTATGCCTATGATGAAGCTGAAAGAGAAGAGATCCTGAAATCAATGAAAATTGACAAGAGTGTTGTGATCATTGAAAATAATGAAGACACTGAAAACAATGAAAACCCTGATGATGAAGTAGCAACACAGGCAAAATCAAAAGGAATAAACATATCAAGATTCAAAGGTCTCGGAGAAATGAATCCTGAACAGCTTTGGAGCACGACAATGAATCCTGAGACAAGAACCATCATACAGGTAACGAATGAAAATGCAGCAGCAGCCGATAAAATATTCAGAGTTCTGATGGGAGAAGAAGTCGAGCCGAGAAGAAAATTCATACAGGATAATGCGAAGTATGCTAATCTTGATGTATAATCAAGCGTGCAGAGTTTGACAAGCATGTTAAGTTTTGATTTAATTTCCGTAATTTTTAAAACACAGCAACACAAAATAATCTAACAGATAAATTTTTCTTTGGAAGAAATATTCAGAGCAATTGTTCTTGGAATAATACAGGGCACCACGGAATTCATACCGGTCAGCAGCACGGCGCATCTCAGGATAATCCCTGCCTTACTCGGCTGGAAAGACATCGGAGCAGCATACTCAGCAGTGATGCAGATCGGAACACTCGTCGCTACACTTATATATTTCAGGAATGATATCATAAATCTTATTAACGGATTCCTCGGTGCGTTTAAGAAAAAGGATTTTCTCACAAATTCCGAATCAAGAAATTTCATACTAATCATATTAGGTACCATTCCTATTGGTGTCTGCGGATTACTTTTCAAAAGATTCATAGAAGGTGATGCAAGAGGACTGTATGTGATCAGCGCTGCATTGATCTTACTTGCAGTAATTCTTTTCATCGCCGAGAAAGTCGGTTCCAGAAAAAAGGATCTTTCGGAAATTACCGTAAAAGACGGATTGATAATAGGTTTTGCTCAAGCGCTTGCGCTTATTCCCGGAAGTTCGAGAAGCGGTGTCACTATCACAGCCGGACTTTTCCGGGGATTGAAAAGGGATGTAGCTGCAAGATTCTCCTTTCTCCTCAGCATTCCTGCAATTGGTCTCAGCGGGTTATATGAACTATATAAAGAAAGAGATCTTCTTCTGAATGAAAATCTGCTTAGCTTAACTGTTGCAACAGTTGTATCCGGAATAGTCGGATATCTTTCAATAGCATTTCTGATCTCATATCTCAAAACGAAGAGCAATATGGTCTTTATAATATACAGGATCGCTCTAGGAATTTTGATTCTCATCCTTTTGTCACAGGGTATCCTGTCCAATCTGGAATAAAGATTAATTCCGGTAACATTTTTATTGACTATAAAACTTTAAGACTTTAAGGTTAAAATTTATGGGATCACCTTGTTTCATAAAATGTGATTTTTTTTATTAACAATTTTTATAAGTGTTCAGGCAGTACAAAGAAACTTAAATACACGGCTGGCAATCGAATTCCTGTCTGAGGCTTTGAATCTCTGAGAAAAATACTTTACCGAATGTTTTCATTAATATTTATTAATCAAGTTTATGAAATATGTTTTTTTACGATATAATGTATGAATTTGATGATAAAATATCAGTCGGTTTTGAATCAGTTAATGGTAATTTTACTTCTTTAAATCGCTTTGGAAAGATGCGGTTCTGAGTCCGGAAATTTTTAATTTTTTTACGTTTTGATGTTACGAATTATTTTGTATTTTAAAATGTTAAATATTAACAAAATTAAAATAAAATTAAGAAATGAAAGCTTCAAAAATTTTATTCACCGTTATAATCTGTTTGTTTGCATTTACAGGTACTTATGGTCAGAATTCTCAAACATTCAATTCCGGTCTTAACGACGCAAAAACAAGCGGCAAAAAAATCTTCCTTTATATATATTCAGAATCAGACAGCTGGAGTAAAAAAACAGATTCCGAGGTCATTGCTTCCGATGGGGTAAAAAATGCTCTGGGAGCATTTACATTTATAAGGCTCAATGCTGACAGTCCGGATAAATTCACATACAATAAAAAAGAGTATACTTCATCCGATCTTGCTAAACAATTCGGCGGAACAGGTTATCCTACATTTGTTTTTATGAATCCTGACGGCAGCGTTATTTCTTTTAAATATAACGGTGATGTAACATCAAATATTTCGGGATTTATGGGTGCGGATGATTTTGCAGATATGCTTAATTTCTTTGCGCAGAACAAACATCAGAATTCGGATCTTTCAACGATCTTCTCAAACTAATTACAGTTTTAATTCTTTTTGAATTTTTTCTTAAGTACTTTCAAAACATTCGGCGGTACAAATTCAATTATGTTTGAATCATAAAAGGCAAGTTCTCTTACCAGAGAAGAGTTTAGATAAGTGTATTTCTCATTGGGCATCAAAAATACTGTATTGATGTCGGGACTTAGTTTTTTATTGGTGAGTGACAACTGGAATTCATATTCAAAATCCGATATCGCCCGTAATCCTCTTACTATTACAGAAGCTTTTTTCTTATTGGCATATTTAACAAGAAGTCCTTCAAAGTGATCAGCTTCTACATTCTTTATTTTTCCCGTTGCGCCTTTTATCATACCAAGCCTTTCTTCAACAGTAAATACAGGCACCTTTGCAGGGTTTACCGCTATAGCAACAATCACTTTATCAAAAATGCCCGAAGCTCTTTTTATGATATCGAGATGTCCGTTTGTGAGCGGATCGAATGTTCCCGCATAAACTGCTGTGATCTTTTTCATATAAATAGCTTAATTTTATTTTAAAGAATCAAAATCCTCTGCTGAAATCATATACAGTAAAATTTACCGTCCCAACTTTTTTATTAAACACCAGCTGCTCCGAATATCTTTCCTCATTTACAAATTTATCCGAATGCTCCAATACTAATATAGTTTTCATACTTGAGATCTTTTCCGTCAGCTCGGTATATTTCTTATAATCATAAGGAGGATCGCAAAATACAAGACCGGGGTTGATTGCATAGTTCAGATTTAAAAATCCCAAAACTTCTGATCTTATTACTTCTGAACTGTCCTGTTCTTTCAGCAGTTCAATATTTTTTTTTACGGTTCTTACGTCTTCATCGACAAAATAACATTTCTCCGCACCCCGTGAGATCGCTTCCAATCCCAGATTTCCGGTTCCGCAAAACAGATCGAACAAAACTGCTCCCTTCAGATCAAACCTGTTTGTCAGCATATTGAATAAAGTTTCCTTTGCCCTGTCAGAAGTTGGCCTTATCTTATCCGTTTCAGGAGACTTTAATACTCGGCTTTTATGGAGCCCGGAAATAATTCTCATTAATTAATATCTTATATTCTCGGTATTCAGGTCTATACATTCTTAAGAGCAAGTCCGTACAAAGGTGAAAATGCTGTGTCATCCGTATTGTCATAATTAATATTGAAAACACCCGTATTTTCAAATTGCTCTTTCAGGAATTCCCTTAAATCATTATTTCCGTCTTCGCCATAAATAAAAAAGTTATCAATATTGAACAGAAGCGAGTTTAAGAGATTTATCTGATTGATAACCAGATATTTGAGATTTGACCCGCCCGGACAGGCATAATCATAATAACGGATCTCCCCGTCACTAAGCAGACTGAAATCCACTCTCCCCTTTTTAATGCCTATTACAAGAACGGTTTTTCCGATTATATCTTCAGGATATTTTTCCTTCAGACATTTTTCTATTACTATATGATCGATCTCTATATTTCTGATCTTTATTCCCGAACTGTCACAAAGCGTTTTGATAAACTCAAGTTTTTTTTTATTGATGGCAATAAGTAAAGTGTCATCTATATTCTCGCTGACCCTGTTATTGTTAAGTCTGTAATATCTGACATTAAAATCCTTGTATGTATCAGGAAAATAATTGGAGAGCTCCCAGATTATATGTGATGTGACCGAACTGTTGTCTTCTTCAAAATCCACCGGAGTAACATTAAGAAATGTCTGTTCTGTGCCGATCAGAATTCCTGCGGAAACATTATCGTCATTATCATCAATTTCAGGATCTTTCTTCAGTACATCCGATATTGCATCCCCGAATTCATGTATGAGATCAAATTTATCCTTTCTCATGACAGTTTCATCACTAAGACTGAAACTTACATTTACTTCATCTTTTGATAAAATTTTTTTTAGTTTATCAAGCCGCAGGATGCGTATTGTATTGTCAGAGAATTCTATGTTTAAATTTATCAATTAATTTTTTGTCTGTTTAAAATGTCTGTTACTCCGCTTTGATTTGACTTTTCAGTTTATCAAACTTCTTCTTTCCGATACCGCTGATATTCATCAGGTCTTCTGCGCGTTTAAATTTTTTATTCCGCTCTCTGTATGAAATTATCTTATCTGCAATAGACTCGCCTATTCCCGGAAGGTCTATAAGATCTGATCTGGTGGCTGTGTTAATGTTTAAAAGTCCTTCTGAACGAATATCAGCGTTTTCATTTGATTCAATACCGGTTTTTACAGAATCGTTTGATACACTTTTATCCTGATTAACTTTATTTACCGACAAAGATTTAAAAACGGAATCTTCAGAAGTATAATCAAATCTGACAGATGGACTGTTTAAAACCTGTTTATAAAACTTTATGGAAAATCCTGTGACAAGAACTGTTATAACAAATAATATAACCCTGGTCTCATTCTTTGTAAAAGAAATATTCTTCATTAATCTATTCATCGTCTGTCCGGCTCCTTTTAATTCACTCAAAAATACCAGTTCAAAAATAACTATTATAAAATTATAAAAAAACTAATGTCTGAGGAATAAATTATAGCTTTGAGGTTACGGGACGAAATATTTAATCCGCAATTCGATTCGGTTTCAGCGTGAACAGATCTGAATTGGAATAGAAATTTATTGTATATAAGAAAACTGAAATGTTTTACTTCACAACCGATAGAGTAAACCCGTCACCTATGGTCATAAGTATGGATTCCGTTCTCCCATCTTTTGAGATAAGATCATTTGTATGCTGAATGGCTTTCAGGTCTGCGTCATCTCCGGCATCCTCCACGACTCTTCCGGACTTGAGCATATTGTCGAGAATGATGACTGTACCTTTGTGAGACAGGTTTATTGCATTTTCATAATAATCCGGGTAAGAGGTTTTATCCGCATCTATGAAAATGAGATCGAATTTTTTATTCTCTGAAACGAGTTTTTTCATTGCATCCAGAGCAGGCATATTCATGATCTCAACTTTATCTTTCAGTCCGGCTTTCTCAAAATATTTAGCGGCAAAATCCGCGTGCTTTTTTTCAAGCTCGACTGTAACAAGTTTACCGCCTTCGTTCAGTCCCCTTGCAATGTGAATTCCACTGAATCCTGTCAGAGTGCCTATCTCAAGCACATTCGAAGCATTGATCATTTTTGCAGTGAGATACATAAACTTTGCCTGATCTCTTGAGATCTGAATCAGCGGGATCTCAAGCTTTTCAGTCTCAGCTATCAGTTCTGTCAGGAGAGTCTCGTCCGGTGCGAATCTGTCAACAATGTAATTGTAGATCTGTTCGGTTAAGGTTACTGATTTCATTTTTTTATGCTTTAAAGTCTTATAAGTTAAGAAATGCAGGTTTTCTAAACCCTTTCCCCTGATGCCTATCTTAAACAAATGGAAACATGAATCATTTGAAAAATTATTACCTCTCTGTCTGAAACATTCCTATTTATAAAAAATTGGAAAACATTAACAGGATCAAAACATTCAGAAATTCATTTATATTGATCATACATGATCATTTCTCAGCGAAAGAGGATCATTTTCAGAATTCAGGGTAGAAGATCTTCTTTATCGAAGTCCCTTTTCCGGTCTGCTGATCAATTTCACAAAGCACGGCAGAGAATCGAAGATCTTCATCTGCAACTTCAAACTTCTGAGGGGTCGAATATATGAATCTTTTTATTGAACCTTCTTTTTTCATTCCAATCACAGAGTCATAAGAACCGGTCATACCGACATCGGTAATGTAAGCTGTGCCGCCCGGGAGTATTCTGCTGTCTGCAGTCGGAACGTGTGTATGTGTACCGACTACTACAGAAGCTCTGCCGTTTACATACCAGCCGAAAGCGATCTTCTCTGCTGTTGCTTCGCCGTGAAAATCAACGAACACAATATTAGTATCATATTTTACTTTTTCATAGAACCAGTCAAAAGCCCTGAAAGGGCAGTCTATACTTTTCATGAAAACTCTTCCCTGAAGATTAATGACAGCGATCTTCAATTCGGTTCCGGGAATTTTAAATATTCCGTAACCGTGACCATAAGCTCCCCGCGGATAATTCTGAGGTCTGAGCACATTCGGTGTCTCATTCAGATATTTATGCGCCTGTATTTTGTCCATTGTATGATTTCCTCCAGTAAGGACATCTATGTTCAGATCAAGAAGCTTCTTTCCGTCTTTTTCGACAATGCCTTTTCCATCGGTGATATTCTCTCCGTTGGCAATTACAAAATCGATCTTATGCTTTGTGACATATGTGGGTAACAGTGTCTTGGTCAGATTAAAACCGGGTTCTCCTATAATGTCACCTATAAATAATAATTTAATTTTTTCGGGCAAGTATTATACTCTGCTTTCTGATATAAAAGTTAATGATTATTGTGTTTGTAAATGAAATAAAAATTAAAAATATTCCTGTGTATCAAGACCTTTCCATTCAGCATATTTCTCCAGATCGAATTGTATGGATTTGAATATTGAAGCAAACAATACGGCATCATCAGCAAATCCAAACAGCGGAAGCATATCTGGTACCAGGTCGAAAGGATTGACAAAATATATTATGGCTGCTCCGATTAAAGTTATCGATCTCCAGGGAATATCTGTATAAGCTTTTGTTTTGAAATCTTTGATAAGACTCATTGCAAGTTTTAACTGCCTGAGGAGTTTTTTGAATTTGTTATCATCCAGACGGGAAGATTTTCTTTTGATCTCTTCTTCATCATTTACAATTAAATCCAGTTTTTTATTATCAATTTTAGAAGAGCCTTTTTCGACTTCTTCTAAAATTTCTTTGTCTGTTATATTTCTGTTCATATTACTGCTTTTTTTACAATATATTATTAATAGTTCTGTAATTCAATACTTATAAAGTCAATAGAAGAAACTTCCAAGTAAAGTAAATCCGCAGATTCATTGCTGACGATACATTTATTTTATTACCGCCGCAGCAGGTTTTCCAAAAAGCCTGGCAGTGAAATCCGGATCATGAAAAATGTATATTACAAAATTTTTACAGACCTCAGGGACACCTTCTGATTACTGAATGTAAATTTATATGGTAATTTTAACAGGTTCCATCGGAGAGAAAGATCCGGAATCTGAAATTTAGGGTTTCGGGTTCGAAAAAGTTCCTGAAGTTGAAATCAACAACTTTTCCCAAATCGAAAATCCCGATTCCTATATTCATATATTTCACAAATCGAAAAATTTACAATTAGGAAAATCGGAATAATTTATTTATGTTAAGCAGGTTTTGGATATACTTCATACCCGTTCAATTCATATCATAAAGTAAAAAAACAGCAGCGTTAATGGAAAACATAGTAACAATAGTAGGCAGACCTAATGTAGGTAAATCAACGCTTTTCAACCGGATGGTTGGCGGCCAGACGGCAATAGTTCATGAAACAAGCGGAGTCACCCGAGACCGTAATTACGGAGAAGTGGAATGGCAGAATAAAAAATTTTTTCTCATTGATACAGGCGGTTTTGTACCTGATTCTGAAGAACGGTTCGAGCAGGCGATCCGGACTCAGGTGAAAATGGCAATCGAAGAAGCTGATGAAATTTTATTCGTGGTAGATGCAAAAAACGGTATTCATCCGATCGACAAGGAGATTGGCAATATGCTCAGAAAATATTCAAATAAAAAAAAGATAATACTTATTGCTAATAAAGTTGATGTAGTTGAAAAAGAACCGAATGTTCTGGAATTCTATTCACTCGGACTCGGCGAACCGTTTCCTCTCTCGGCTATCAACGGCTATAACTCCGGCGATCTGCTTGATGAGATCACAAAAGATTTTAAACCTGCTGATGAAGATAAAGAAGACAACAGGATTAAGTTTGCAATAATTGGAAAGCCTAATGCGGGGAAGTCTTCCATTGCAAATGCATTGCTTAACGAAGAAAGGAATATAGTCACCGAGATCCCGGGAACGACGAGAGATTCAATAGATTCGACTCTGAAACATCACGGTGATGAGATCATCCTTATTGACACCGCTGGATTAAGAAGAAAGACAAAGGTGAAGGAATCGCTGGAGTTTTATTCTGCAATCAGGACGTACAAAGCCATCGAAAGATGTAATGTGGCTATTCTGGTAATTGATGCATCGGATCTTCTAGAAGAGCTGAGCAAATCATCAGATATCGATCTTGCAACATTCAAACTCGATAATCAGGATGTAAAAATAATCAATGATGTGGTTGAGTTAAAAAAAGGACTCCTCATAGTTATAAACAAATGGGATCTCGTTGAGAAAGATTCAAACACAGCAAGAAAGGTGGAAAAGAAAATTACCGAGCATCTTAAGAGTTATACTTATCTTAAATTCATTTTTATTTCGGCGCTTACAAAACAGAGAATTCACAAAGTGATCGATGAGGCAAAGATTATTTTTAATGAGAGAGCGCGAAAGATCAAGACAAGTGAACTCAATGAAGCTCTTCTAAATGAGATAAGACTCAAACCGCCTCAGTCACAGAGAGGAAAAGAGATCAAGATCAATTATATAACTCAGCTCAGATCATCTCCTCCTGTATTTGCATTTTTTGCAAATGATCCGGACGGGATAGAAAGTAATTACAAACGATTCCTTGAAAAAAAGTTAAGGGAAAAATTCGGATTTACCGGAGTGCCGATCGAACTGGTGTTTAAGAAGAAAAACTGATCCGGTCAGATTTATTTATTATTTCTGAAAAACAGATTTCGTTCTTTATATACATACGACATATACATACGATTTTTTGAAAATCAAACACGATAAACCATGATAACTGAAGTATTTACGGCTTCAACTTACGGCGTTGATGCATACATAATCAGAGAAGAAACACACATCGAGAAAGGTCTGTTTACTTTTTCCATAGTCGGACTTCCCGACAGCGCTGTAAAGGAATCAAGAGACAGAGTAGCCGCTGCGATCAAGAATTCCCTGTTCCATTTCCCTTCAAGAAGATATACAGTAAATCTCGCTCCGGCAGATGTCCGGAAAGAAGGCTCGGGATTTGATCTTCCGATCGCCATAGGTATTTTATGCGAGACTTCTCAGGCATCTCCGGTAAAAGTAAAAGACTATATATTTACCGGTGAACTCTCACTCGACGGAAAGCTCCGCCCGGTGTCAGGTGTTTTACCGATTGCTCTTGAAGCAAAGAAGAATAATTTCAAAGGAATAATCCTTCCTCTTGATAATGCAAAAGAAGCTGCCATTGTAGAAGAACTCGAAGTAATGCCTTTTGAGACATTGATGGAAGTCATAGATTTTTTAAATGATGAGATCTGTCCGCAGCCTTTCAGGGTAGATGTGAAGAAGATGTTTTCGCAGGATCAGAATTACCTCGTGGATTTTGCAGATGTAAAAGGGCAGGCGGAAGTTAAACGCGCTATGGAAGTTGCCGCAGCAGGTTCACATAACATAATAATGATAGGACTCCCGGGTTCTGGAAAGACAATGCTGGCGAAAAGATTACCTACGATTTTACCTCCTCTGACACTTGACGAAGCACTTGAAACGACAAAAATTCATTCCATTGCTGGCATACTGCACAACAGTTCGGCAATAATCTCGACAAGACCTTTCCGTTCACCGCATCATACCGCAAGCGATGTCTCTCTTGTAGGAGGCGGACCGAATGCAAAACCCGGCGAGATCTCATTTTCACATAATGGTGTTTTATTTCTTGATGAGCTTACAGAGTTCAAAAAGAACGTTCTCGAAGTAATGCGGCAGCCGCTTGAAGACAGGATCGTGACCATATCGCGGTCAAAGATCTCGGTAATGTATCCGTGTAATTTCATGCTCGTAGCTGCTATGAATCCCACTCCTGCCGGTTCACAAAAAGAAGCATCAATGTATTCCGATTTTGATGTACAGAAATTCCTTTCAAAAATATCCGGACCTATTTTAGACAGAATAGATCTTCACATTCATGTAAATCCCGTAAAGTATCAGGAGCTATCGAGTAAATCAGAAACTGAAAGATCCGAAAAAGTAAGGGAAAGAGTCATCAGAGCCCGTAACATTCAGACATTGAGATTCAAAGACAGAGCCGGGGTATATTCAAATTCAAATATGTCCAGCAAAGAGATCAAAGAGTATTGTAAAATAGATTCGGACTGTGAGAATCTGATGAAAACTGCTATTACCAGACTCGGACTTTCGGCAAGAGCTTATGACAGGATACTGAAGGTAAGCCGGACAATTGCTGATCTCTCAGGTGAGGATAAGATTTCGACGGCGCATATCAGTGAAGCGATTCAGTACAGGAGCCTGGACAGGGCGAGCTGGGTGTGACTTTGTTTGTACTATGATCTGGTCTGTGATATGGAATGGTTATTATGATGACTGTGGTTTTTAGTTTGGAATATGATTTTTAATGTAATTTATTTTATTAATTGAATAGATAAAAATTAAGATAAAGGAAGAATATAAATACTGGGATTTTATGTGCAGAATTATTAAATGCGTTTTTGCAGATCAAAACTATCCTGGTAATGAATTTCAGGAAGTAAATTATCAGCGCGCACGGACTTATGAGTTTTAGCCGGAAGATCCGGGTTTTAAAAGGAACAGGAAACGGACACATACTGTAAAGAACTCTATAAGCCTTTTGAAAACAGGCGTGCTGATTTTTTTCTGAAAGCTAAACAGATAGTAGAACTAAAATCTGTAATTCACTTGGAAGATGTTCATCTTGCGCAGGCGATAAATTATCTTGGAGAGTTTAAACTTGAAGTTGGTTTATTATTAAATTCGGATCAAAGGAACTTCAATTCAAAAGAGTCATGTTAAATGAAAACCAGTTAAAAATTGCAGCGCAACAAATATTTTTTACAGGTAAGTTAAATTACATCAAAGTTATCATCTGTCTCTTTCAAAATTTAAAGTTCAGACAATCTTAGTCATAAATATATCCTTTACGGATCAAACTCTTACTTAATCAGCAGCATCTCCCGTGTTTGAATAAACTCTCCCGCTTCAAGCTTATAGAAATAATACCCGCTGCTCAGATTCCCTCCATTAAAATTTATCTCATATGCACCTGCATTCTGATTTTTGTCTATCAATACCATTACCTCTTTACCGAATCCGTCATAGACGGTAATTTTGACTTTTGAATTTGCCGGAATTTCATATTTGATCTTCGTTACAGGATTAAAAGGATTGGGATAATTCTGAGATAAAGAATATCCTTTTGCTTCTTCCACAGGGTCATTTATTCCTGTCGGGACATCAATACCGATAGTATAATTACCGTCATATCCGCCTGTACCGTTAGGCGTTGCATTCATTACAAGATACTGCGGATTTGAATTGTGAAAGACACCGTCGGCTGCATTGGTGGTAGGATTTGGACCCCTGCCTATATAAAGAGGAGTTGCATATATTGTATTGTTAAGTGAATCAGGAAAACAAAACTGCGAAGTAACATAAGTAAAAGAATTGAGACGAACCTTAAAATGAATATGCGTTGCTCTGCCCGGATACCAGCCAGGATAGACAGTATCAAAAAAAACAGTACCTGATGCATCGGTGATCTGAGTTCCTCTCATGAAAGTCTGTCCGACAAAAGCATTATATCCCGAATAATCTCCGTTAATATCACAATGCCATACATCGACCAGTACATCAGGGATAGGATTACACTGTGCATCTATCACATTGATATTCATTCTCAGAGCCAGTCCCGGTCTTCCTTCCGTAATATCCATTCTTACAAGATTTCCATTCAAATAATACGGACCTTCCGTAGTTGCAGGAGTAAGCCAGCATCCAGCGGTATCTTCCAGTCCTTCATTTCTAATTGCTTTTGCAGTTTTGTCAATTGCGCTAAAAGTATTTTTAAACGGAAGCAACGCAGTTAATCCGAAAGCTCCAATACCTTTGATCAGATTTCGTCTTTTCATAAATAAATAGTTTAAAATTAAATTTTGTGAATCTTTATATCTGAACTATACATTAAAATTTATTTTCATCTGACAGCATTTTGTTTTCAGGTAACTCAGCATTTGTAAACGAACTTATCTTCTCCAGATCTATAATTGTTTTACCATTTTCCGGAGCGGCATAAATACTTACAAACTTAGCGCCCCAGATTATTTCATTGAATTTATAAGAAGAACGGGAATGTACAATCTGAGCAAACGTATCGTCAAATCCTTTTATTAAAATAAAAAATTCGGCATTAGCTTCTATCAGGTCTTTTTCAGTCTTTCCAAACAGAGGACTGTTTTCTGTGATCGGATGATTAATAGTCCATGTGGTTGTAAAAAAAGTTATCTTATCATACTCGAGTATTAATTTTTCAAACCTTACTTTACCATCCTTTACATGTGAGATCAGAAGATCCGCCTCCACATCTACCATCTGATGATCAGCTCTTTTATTTGCTATTCTGAACTGAAGCCCTGTTATATCTTTAAATGGCGCGATCAATGCATTGTCGCTGTAAATTATTTTGGCGGCAGGTTTTACAAATCTTCCCATCATAAGACCTGTTGCTACGGCAAGAGAAAGCAATCCTATCAGAGATTCAATTGATGAAATTGTATTGGAATAAATTCCTACAGGATTAATTCTGCCGTATCCGACTGTTGTAAATGTCTGAGTGCTGAAAAAGAATTCATTTAAAAATTTATGAAACTCCGTGCTGGCTTCAATCCCTTCAAAATTGGATTCTCCGCCAATGTAATATAAAAAGGCAAAAAAAATGTTTACAAGTAAATAACTACTGAAGATCAGTGTCCCGAATTTAACCCAAGACATTGTGATAAGCCATTGGTAAACACTGAAGGTCTCAAAATAGGAAAGCCCCTTTCTGATAACATTAAAACTTCCGTCCTTATTTATTATTCTGTTACTGCCTTCCGGAAAATAACTGCCAAGTCCAAGCTCTGTAACTTCTTTGTCCTTTTTTCTGTCTGAAGCTGTCACATATCCTTTTTTAGATTTCAATTTGTGTAATGTTTTATCTTGAACCCAGTTTTATCATTAGTACGACTTTTTCATTCTTCCTAATTACAGTAACTTCTGCTTCCTCACCCGGTTTGAACTCTCCCATGGCATACATATAGTCATATATGTTCTTTACATCCTTGCTTCCGAATTTAATAATCAGATCCTCAGCCTGAAGCCCGCCTTTATCGGCAGGACTGCCTTCTTTTACCCCGGCCAGTTTCATTCCCTCTTCGGTAGATGAATAATCCGGGATCGTCCCTACATATACTTTTACATTTCCCATTGACCGCTTTTCATTATCCGTACTTACTACTTTGATAAAGTCGGGTTTGTTTTCCATCTCATCGAGAGTCATTGCAATGTCATAGACCATATTCAGAACCATTGCTTCACCTTCGGAATTTATCTTTTCTACATCATCTGTCGGAGAATGATAATCACTGTGTGTTCCGGTAAAGAAATGCAGAACAGGCATATTTTTTGCATAAAAGCTTGAATGATCCGAAGGTCCGAATCCGTCAGGTGTCTTTGTAATATTAAAATTAAAAGAATTATTTATTGAGTCGATCAATGGATCCCAAATTGAAGAAGTGCCAGTTCCGTATATTATAAGTTTATTATCCGATAGTCTTCCAACCATATCCATATTTATCATAGCCACAATATTCTTATCTTCAAACAATTTCGATTTAGTAAAATACGACGATCCGAGCAATCCGGCTTCCTCAGCGCCAAAGCCAATAAACAAAATACTTCTTCTGAGATCTTTTCTTTCTGAAGAAAATTTCTGAGCAAGCTCCAGCATGCCTGCTGTACCCGAGGCATTATCGTCAGCACCGTTATGAATCTGCTTATCGTTGCCGGCATAAAGCGAACCGTAAAGACCGTAACCGAGATGATCCTTGTGTGCGCCAATGACAATTACTTCATTCTTCAGAACAGGATCGCTTCCTTCAATTATACCAACTATGTTTTGAGTTATAACTTTTACAGGTTCTACATTTGTTTCAATAACAGCATCTGCATCATTGAGAGTAAACGAATCCGGCTTTTTTGTTGAGTCGATCTTATTCTGAATTGCTAAAAGGTCAAGACCTTTTTGCCTGAAAATATTTTCAATTATCTCTCTCTTACAGTTTATAATTGGAATTCCTTCATTCTGAAGAACATTATCATACTTCATTTTTGAGATCTTATCATCACCGGCATTTGGTCCGCTGATAAGAATTATTCCTGCGGCATTTCCGTCCCTTGCGCTTAGAGTTTTAAATCGTGTCTGTTCATATTTTTGAAAAGGATTGTTATGCACATCCGCGCCGCCCGGTGAATCTTTCATGATCACTAAAATCTTACCCGCTATATCAATTTCATTTCCGTTTTTGTCTTTGTAATCATCATAATTCTGTTCCGGAGCTGAGATCCCGTAGCCGAGAAAGACAAGTTCACCCTGGGCAATCCCGTTACCCGAAAAACCCAGCGGCAAAAAATCTTCTTCCACCGTATAGTTTTTTTCATTACCGTCTGAGAAGATACTGAATTTATTATCACCGCTTAATCTTACATGTGTATAAATTTCGAATGGCTGCATGTAACCGTTCTCTCCGGCAGGATCCAGACCGTATTTTACAAACTCACCGGCCAGATAGCTGTTTGTAAGCGAATCACCCGGAGTACCCGGAAATCTGCCTTCAAGTTCATCTGAAGATAAATATTTTATATGCTGATATATTTCTTCTTTGGATATATCATTGTTGCGAATATTATCAATATCATCTTTTCCGTCATATAAAGTAAAAGCGGAAACAGATACGAATATTACAAGTGTGAGAATTTTAAAAATTTTCATATAGATAACAAAATTAAGATTTAACAAACGTTTATATATCTGATAAAAAAGTCAAGATAATAATTAGAATAAAAAATCTCCGGGAATCCGGGCTGACCAAAACATTTTTTAAAATCAATTTCCGTTTAAATCCTGTTCAGATCAAGGATGAATTTCCTGCTGTTTAAAATTATAAAAAGATAAAAAACCGCCGGATTTTGTTTGATCTTACAGAAGAAAGAAAGAAATCCGGAGTAATGTTGAATCTGCTTTAAATTTCATTAAAACATTTTTGAAGAATGCTGTATAAATCAGAATACTGCTGAATATTAAAAAAAATTAAGTTTTTACGTTGTCTTGTTTTAATTATATATTATTTTTAGTTTGTGAAAATATAATTTTTATTAATAAAAAATATACCATGAAAAAAATCATTTATCTTACATTATTATTAACATTCTCTTGTTATTTCTATTCCTGCTCTTCCGTTACCGATATATCAGGTACCTGGAAAAAACCCGGTACAATAGCTCAGAAATATAATAAAATAGCAGTACTTGGATTAGGAAAAAGCAGAGTTAACAATTCAACAATAGAAAATGCTGTAATCTCAAATTTAAGAACCTACGGAATAACTGCAGTTTCCGGATCAAATATTCTCACAAGTAATTTCCTGGATGCTGACGGAGACGGAAAAGTGGACGATGGAAGCAAAGAAAAAATTGCTGATAAACTTAAAGAAGCCGGAGTTGACGGAGCGTTGGTTCTCTCATTACAGGATGTTAAGAAATCAGAACAGTATGTACCCGGAACTTCATTCTATACACCTTATGCAGGTTTCTACGGATTTAACAGTTATTACTGGGGCGCTTATAATACTATAAATACACCCGGATATTATACAACTACAACAAATTATTTTATTTCTTCAAATTTTTATAACATGAAAGATCTTGATCTTATCTGGTCTGCTCAATCAGAAACACTTGATCCGCAGTCAGTTAGTGATTTTGCAGGTTCTTATGCGCCGGTAATTGCACAAACTTTCGCAAGCGCAGGTATTGTTTCAAAATAAAATTTTAAATTAGTTTATTTACGGAAGATCTTCTTATCAGAGGATCTTCCGTTTTTTTTTGTTTAATATCGGTTGTAAATGAAATCAAATATTTTTAATTTATTAAAATTATTTTTTTATGCCCGGGAATATTAATTTCATTTTAAACAACGAACTTATATCCGCTGATCTGAATCCGGCAACAGTACTTCTTGACTTCATACGAAACCAAAAATTAACCGGAACCAAGGAAGGCTGCAAGGAAGGTGATTGCGGAGCATGTACTGTTTTAACCGGTGAAATAAACAAAGACCGCGATGAAGTGATTTATTCTGCCGTAAACTCCTGTCTGATACCTGTTCAGAATATCAACGGTAAGCATGTCGTAACTATAGAAGGACTGAACCTTCCCGGTAAAGAACTAAATCCCATACAACAGGAATTTGTAAATGAAGGGGCTTCTCAGTGCGGATTCTGTACTCCGGGCTTTATTGTTTCCCTGACGGGATATTTTCTGAATAAAGGATCTTTAAATTCAGGTAAAGTAATAAATTCTCTTGACGGCAATATATGCAGATGCACAGGCCATAACTCAATTATCAGAGCAGCGGAAAAAATATCTGATAAATTTGATTTTACTGCCCACTCAAACGGAACCCGGTTTAAATTTCTTTCAGAAAACAAGATCATACCTGAATATTTTCTTTATATTAAAGAGAGACTTTCCAAACTCAATACTTCTGTTATTAAAATCTCATCAGATCCCGGTAACAAAAAATATGTCAGCGGAGGTACGGATCTGTTTGTTCAGATACCCGATGAAATGCTGAATTACGAAATAACCTTTTTATCTGATGATCCTTCACTCAAAGGGATATCCATATATAACGGTGAATGTACGATCGGAAGTCTGACTACCGTAACAGATATCCTTGAATCAGGAATAATGAATGACCTGTATCCCGGAATAAAAAATTTTGCCGGTTTATTTGGTTCGACTCCGATAAGAAACTCGGCTACCCTTGGCGGTAATATAAATAATGCATCTCCCATCGGTGATATGACTGCTTTGTTTCTTGCGCTTGATTCCAAAGTGGTATTGTCTGATTCTGAAAATAAAAGAACTGTCCCTCTAAAAGATTTTTATTTATCGTATAAAACAACAGCGGGTAAACCGGATGAATATACGGAGTCTCTGAAATTTAAAATTCCCAAGGGAAATTATTATATTAATTTTGAGAAAATATCAAAACGTACTTATCTTGATATAGCAAGTGTTAATACAGCAATTTTAATTTTCACCGGGCAGGATACTATTCGGGAAATTCATCTGTCCGCCGGCGGAGTTGCGCCCGTACCTTTATATTTAAAAGAGACCTGTAAATTTTTAAAACAGAAAAAAATCAGCGCTGAAAACATATCGAATGCTCTCGATATAACTCAGTCTGAAATTTCACCGATCAGCGATGCAAGAGGAAGCGCGGATTATAAAAGAATGCTGTTAAACGGATTGATCAAAACTCACTTCATAAAACTTTTTCCGGAATATTGTTCTGAAGGAGGTATCTTTTGAAAAATTACGACACTATAAATCACGTCAGAGGCGAGTCACTTTTTATTGATGACATCAATATACCGGACGGAACATTATTCGCATCAGTTTTTTATTCTCCCATTGCTCACGGTAAGATCACCGGTCTTGATCTTAATGAAGCTTTATCATCAGACGGAGTAAAGAGAATTATTACGTGTAAGGATATACCCGGAGAAAATCAGATTGGCGGAATTATTTTTGACGAGCCATTGCTTGCTGAAGAGCATGTACACTTTATCGGAATGCCGGTTGCTTTGGTAATTGCTGAAAATGAGCTTACCGCAAGAAATGCTGTAAAGAAAATCAAAATTGAAATCGAACGGTATCCCGTCATTACTGATCCGAGGGAAGCTTTTAAAAATGGAGATCTGATTGTACCTCCCGAAACTTTCTCCTGCGGCAATACAGATGATGCATGGAATGAATGTGATGTGATCATAGAAGGCGAATGTGATTCAGGCGGTCAGGAGCATCTGTATCTTGAAACGCAGGGCGCAATTGCATTTCCTTCGGAAGGAGGAGGTTTGAAGATAATTTCTTCTACACAGGGTCCGACTACCGTTCAGAGAGTTGCTGCAAAGGTTCTGGCTTTGTCTATGAATAAGATTGAAGTCGAAGTATTAAGACTCGGCGGCGGCTTCGGGGGTAAAGAGGATCAAGCAACTCCGTGGGCTGTTATGACTGCTTTGGCGGCTATGAAATTGAATAAACCCGTAAAACTAATACTGCGCAGACATGACGATATGATAATGACCGGCAAGAGAAATCCTTATTCATCTGATTTTAAGATAGGTCTGAAAAAGGACGGTAAGATCATTGCTTATGAAGCTTCTTTTTATCAGAATGCGGGAGCGTCTGCTGATCTTTCAACCGCTATATTAGACAGAACCTTATTCCATTGTACCAACAGTTATTTCATCCCGAATGTAAAAGCTACTGGATACTGTTGCAAAACAAATCTGGCTCCGAATACTGCTTTCAGAGGATTCGGTGGTCCACAGGGAAAGTTTGTAATCGAATGCGCGATCCATAAAGCTGCCGGAAGCATGGGTTTACTTCCATCCGTCATTCAGAAAATGAATCTGTTAAAAGAAGGAGATGAATTTCCATACGGTCAGAAAGCCGAACATGCTCAGGCAATAAGCAGCTGGAAAGCCGCTGAAGAATCATTTAAACCCGGTGAGATATTGGACAGGATAAATAAATTCAATTCCGGAAATAAATTTTTTAAAAAAGGATTTGCTTTTATGCCGATATGTTTCGGGATAGCATTTACGAATACAAAAATGAATCAGGCAAATGCGCTGATCAATATTTATTCTGACGGCAGCGTTAGTTTCAGTACGGCCGCTGTGGAAATGGGTCAGGGTGTAAATGCAAAGATCAGGGAAGTTGTCTCGAGAGTGTTCTCTGTTACTCAGGAAAGAATAAAAAATGAAACCACTAACACGACAAGATCAGCAAACACTTCACCGACTGCCGCGAGCTCAGGAGCAGATCTGAACTGCAATGCAGCATACAGGGCATGCAAAGAAATTTTAGACAGATTAAAAAATTCTGCTCTTGAAGAATTGAATGAAAGTGATTTTACAAAAGTTGAGATACGGAATGAAACTGTTTATTATGATAGCATAAGAACAGATCTGGAATGGTGTGATCTTATCGAAAGGACTTTTCACAAACGGATTAGTTTAACGGCACATGCACATTATTCCACACCTGAAATATTTTTTGATAAAAGCACAAACAAGGGTACGCCTTTCAGATATCACGTTTATGGAACTTCCATAACAGAAGTAACGGTGGATTGTCTTCGCGGAATTTATAAAATAGACTCAGTCAGAGCGGTTCATGATTTTGGTGAATCGCTGAATCCCGTAATAGATCTTGGACAGGCTGAAGGCGCAATTATTCAGGGATTAGGCTGGATGACCATAGAGGAAGTTGTCCATAATAAAGACGGCAAATTATTGTCTGATCTGCTTTCTACATACAAAGTACCGGACATACACTTCTCGCCCGGGGAAATGAATATCAAATTTCTCGGTATTCCTAATCCTGCCGGGATATTCAACTCAAAAGCAATTGGTGAACCGCCGCTGATGTACGGTATAGGCGCATATTTTGCCATCAGAAATGCCGTTAGAGAATTCACAGGTTCGAATGATTTTCCATATTCAGCTCCCATCACTCCGGAAAAAGTTTTTATGAATCTGAATTTGAAAAAACCGGTTTCACAATCTTCTTAAATTAGTTTTATTCTTTATTGTAAATATGAAAGAGATCCATTTATGGAACTTCGTGTACTCCGAACTCAAAAAAAGCAACAGCGTGATCTTAGCCGTAGTTGTTGATCATAAAAAAGGTTCTCCGGGAAAGCAGGGATTTAAAATGGCTGTTTCATCAAACGGAGAAATGGCCGGATCAATCGGCGGCGGAGTAATGGAATATGACTTTTTAAAAAAGTGCGAAACAGCTTTTAAAGAGAAAAAGGAATTGAATAAAATCGAAAC
>CALMST010000028.1 GCA_937872315.1 uncultured Ignavibacteria bacterium
ATTTTTTAAATTAGAATATGCAAACTTTTTGGAACACCAACAACGGCGGGAATTACGCGCTAGATAATTCAATGGTATTAGTTGATCCAAATGGTAAACAAGTTTTTGTTGCGTTTGGTGGATATGGAGGCATGGATGCAGGCAAAAGAATATCTCCCGATGATTATTCCAGAGAAGATCGAACAGGTACAGAAGTTTTACTTAATATGATATCTGAGTATACTGAAAAAAATGACTTAGAGAATGCGAAAATCAGGGGTTACTTTGCATCACCAATAGGTGTTGAAGTTGATAAAGCATTTGAATTCATACAAAGTAGTTTAAGCAGTCCTTCCGAACCAATTGTATTATATGGATATAGCCTTGGAGGTTATAACATTAACAAATTAGCGGATATGTTAATATCAAGCGGTTTTAAAAATGATCTAATCTTGATTACAGTTGATGCATATTCACCTCTATTTTATTTAGAAAATAATCCTGGGCTTGAAATTTCTGAGGATATACTAATAAATTATAATTTTTATCAAGAGACACCGAGTTCAATATACTCAAGAGGATATCCTAGTAAATCAAAAAGTGACAATGTAAGAAACATTTTAATTGAGAATACCTCTCATAAAGGCATTGATGAACAAACCAATCTAAGAGCAAGTGGGATAATAGTAAGCTATATCAATCGATGGAGAGACAAATGAACTGGAATAGTTTATTTAAAAAAATACTTTTCATACAAACATTGATTAACCTTTTTTTTGTGTTATTATTTTGGATTCAGATAAAATTGCTTTCCCGACTACTTGATTTGTTGAATATACACTTAATGATAATATTATTTACGATTCTAAGTTCGGTCTTTTTTATTATCTCCATTATCTCTCTTATAAAAGGATTTAAATCCTATTCGAAGGTTCAAATTTTTTCTTGCATTATAAACTTAATTATAAGTATACTATTTATACTTTATTTTTCCGTTTTCATTTTTTTTCTTGAGCCATAACTATTTTTATCAGCTGTCACTTCTTTTTTAGAATTAATGAGAAAAAAATGATCTGCCGGTATTTTTTTCAAGAGAAGTATAAATTCTTCAACTCTTAATTACCCAAAGGCAACCTCGCCGCTACAGCTTACCGCACCAGGAAAACCGAACCCTGGAACTTCAAATACTACCGCTACGACGTAAGAGGCAGAGTAATTAAGATGTGGAATATTATTTCGGGATTTGATACTTTGATCACGGATTATTTTTATAACTCGCAGGATCAGGTGACGAATTACTCTCATACAGGATTAACAGAAATAAAGACCTACAGAAATACTTATGATTTTGCCGGAAGACTTGAGAAGGTCGAGTACTACACGGGACCGCCTGACGCCCCGGATCCGGATTATATAAATCTTGCGGCATACAGTTATAATCCTAATTCACAGGTTTTGCAGAATGATTTAAATGATGGCAACATCAGAATTTATTATTTTTATAACAACAGAGGATGGATTTCCGAAATGTTGGAAAATAACGGTTTTTTGAATTATACAAATGGCTATTTTAAAAACGGAAACGTGAAGTCTCAGCAAATCAGCGGTAACTATAATGATAATTTTTCAGTATCAACAGACCTTGCATATACTTACACTTACGACAAGTCTAACAGGTTATTGACTTCTGATAATACAGATAAGATATATGATCTGACTAACTCATATGATAAGGACGGGAATATTTTATCATTGGTCAGAACAAACGGAATAGGATCTGTATCTGATAATTTTTCATATGCTTACTATTCGGGTACTAACAAACTTCAAAGAGTCACAGGTGCAGGAAGTCAATTTTCCTATGATGCTAACGGAAATCTCATTCAGGATGCATTCAATAACAACAATGAGATACTCTACGACTACAGAAACCTGATAACGGAGCTTAAGCACCGTTCAATGATCATCGGTGATACAGTATATCTGACAAAATATTACTATGACGAAGCCGGTAACAGGATAAGGAAAATGACTTACGCATTTCTGCAACCTATAACTGAGAGCGAACCGCCTGCCAACTCTGATGTCAGCAATACAAGTAACTGGGCTTTAAGAAACGATGAAGTCTATAGCCGAGACGTTTCCGGAAAAGAAATGGCGATCTATCAGAATAACTCTTTACTCGAATATCCCGCATACGGACTTGATATGATCGGAAAGATAAAAGACGGTGAATTGCATTTTTACTTAAAGGATCATCTTGGCAGTATTCGTGCAACGATCTAT
>CALMST010000029.1 GCA_937872315.1 uncultured Ignavibacteria bacterium
CGCATAGAAATTAAACGTTTGTCGAATTGTTCATGCGGAAAAACTAAGCGGAAACAACGGAATTAATCTATTCAAATGAAGTGATTATAAAATTTTTTTTTACAATTTAACATATGAATTTAAAAAGTTTCTTTTTAGATTTTCAACAAAGAAAGTATTTTTGTAATATTTAAATAAAGACATGAACAAACAACCATTTCTTAAAGCTGCATACTTCTTTGTGAGTATAGTTTTATTATCATCATTTATTTCATGCAGTGATGATATCCTGTGAACTCCACTAACACTGATCAAAAAAACATTGTAACCTCAATTGAAGGCGCAATATACAATCTTCCGGATAATTCAAAAATTGTAAAAGCATATGTTCCATTTGATAACTTTGGATATTTCATCGTAGATTCCGTTGCCGTTGACTCTGCAAATATCATGAGACTAGATCTTCAGCCTGTGCCATCAGATTTCCTTTTCAATGTTAATTATTATTTCGGAAACTTTACATATATCGAGATTTCTGATACAAGTGCGAATGTTAACTTCTTATCAATAGCAAGCATTTTTGACAGTTCAGGAAACATATCGGGAGAGATCATTAAAGATAACAGCCATCAAGTTAATTATAATGAGACCGATTTTACGTGTGTACAGCATCTGTATTGTGACAGAGATGTAATAATATCCGGAGTGAATGAGGTTATAACGATTAGTGGTACTTCTTTATTACGTGTTAGTTATGATCTCGGAAAAGGCTGGAATGTGGTTTCTTCGCGTCAGACTAATTACGGGGAGATCTTTAGTTTTAGTGGTGAAAGAATTCCGGGATTAAGATGGAACTTTGAAAGTAATAAAGGGAAGTAATTTTTTGTGCAAATGGAAATAAGTCTGGAAAAAAGTGAATACCTTAGGGAGAATTTGTTATACTTCTGATTAAAGTAAAAAATACCGGTTTATATTCTGATCCCGTTGAATTTTTGAATGGTGAATTCAAACCCTTCTTCCGTACGAAGCGCATAAATAAGTACTGTCATCCACGCGTGCTTCTGGCGGGGATACATTTGACTATATAGGTGAAATGTTATTCAAAACAGAAACTTTACGCTGGTAAAAATTCGATCGGACTTATCAGACCCAAAGAACATGCCATCCCTAAAGGGATTGGATAGCAAGATGACTTCTTGCTACCGACATTCAACCCCTAACGGGGTTGTCATACATTTAGTTTAATTTATCCAAAAAAATAAAACTCTGCGGAGACGAAAAATTAACCGAAGCTGGAAAAACAGAATTGAAAATAGAAGTGCATTTTGAATTTTACCAAAAATTTTTTTACAAAATTTCTGTATCCTGTGAATCTATATATTACAAGATAAACAAATCTTCTGAAAAGTAATTTATGATCAGAAACTTACAACAAAGTCAAAATAGAAATTTCTTCCTTCCTGTGGTATCTTTAGCCAGTCAAGATGATTGTAGTATTCTTTATCAAAAATATTCTCTACGCCTCCGTTGACACTGAGCCAGTTATTAAACGAATATAAAGCTCTTAAATTAGAAATAAAATAACCTGGAGAAGGTAATTCCAAATTTCTTTGACTGACATTTGACTGAGGTGCATTTACTAATTCTTCAAATTGAATATAATATCTGTTACCAGAATATCTAACGCTCAAAGTGGAATTTAAAGGAGGCATCAGAGGCAACGGATCTCCGTTTTTCTCATTGCCATAGGCATAATTAAAAACCGTAGTAAAAGAAATGTTTCGGGAAAGATTCATTAAGAAATTCAGATCAAATCCGGTGATAAAAGTTTCACCTATATTATTGTAAAATTTAGTTCCGAATGAACCGGGCGTCATTGCTGAGAATTCCGGATCAAACTCCCCGAGAATATAATCCTGAAAGTAATAACTGAATAAATTTGTCTTTAAAGAAAAGTTTTCTTTCTGAATATTCAATCCTATGTTTACCTGATAGGAACCTTCATTTTTCAAATACGGATTTCCTATGTAATCATAATTGTCAACTCTGTTATACAAATAAAAACCATATTCTTCGCTTACAGTTGGAAACCTTTCTGAATATGATAATGTAAACTCAGCCAAAACGGAATTAGAAAACTGCCGGCTTAATATAAATCCGGCATTGAATAGATCTCTTGATGAATTTACATTTAATTCAGGATAAAAAATCTGAAGAGAATTGTAACCGATCTGATTTTCAATGTTAGAGTTCTGATAACCGAATCCGACAAAAGGAGAAACTATAAAACCGGAAGATACAACTCTGTTAAATGATACTTTTGCTGTGTATAAATTTCTCCTTACATCAGGCCAGGTAACCATATACATTGGAATGTTATTTCCAAAAAACATTGTCATGTCAGCGCTGATAAGAGAATTTGAATATTCAAGACCGGTATTCAAAGTTGAATTTTCATCTAAATTTACTGAACCGTTAAATGAACTTCCAAATGTTTCGGTACTTCCCGGCATATCCATTCTGAAACCGTTGTTTCTTTTTGAATCATCCATAATATGAGTAATGTCATTATAATATATCTTAAAATCCATATTATTGAATAAATTCAAAAAACTGTCAGTATTGTAATCAATTCCGGCAATTCTTGCTTTTGCAGATCCGACATCCATAAGAAGCGCAGGATATCCGACATCATAGGCGTCATCAATTATTCCGTTAATATTAAGAGAACTGCTTTCATTTATTTTTACAGAGCCGTTTAATGAAAAATTGTACTTTTCATAACCGGAATTCCACACTTCCTCCCCTCCGCTTTTTTTATAGTCTCCGCTTACATTATAAGTACTGTTTATGTTAAGGGAATAGAAATTATCTGAAAGATTCAGATTTAGGCTGCCTTTATAATTTTCCGCATCAAACTGATATCCCGATTTAAAATTTCCAAAATACTTAAGCTTATTTGAAAAAGCAGGTTTGTAAAGACCAAGGTTAATTCTTCCTCCTGACTTTGTTAAAAAACTACCGTTACCAATGCCTTGCTCAATTTCTACTTCTCCAAGATTTTCTGTTTCGACGTATGAAGTTACGGGATCCATTTTATCAGTACAAGCAGGCATGATTTTCATGCCATTAATAGTGACATCAATCTGATTTGTATTTAAGCCTCTGAGAACAGGCTCCGGAGCATAGTTTCCTCTTTTGATAAATGAAACCCCAAATCTGTTTAGAATTTCTTCAGTCGAATGCAAATTGCTGCTGATTACAAAACCAAATTCTTCCTGAGCAAAATTTAATTTGTTGACATTAATATCTTTGTCTAATTTGTAATGATTTAGTAAAGTATCTGAAACCTGCGCATTTACTTTTAGTGAAGACAAAAGTATTAAAAATAAATATACTTTTATTATATTTTTATAATTCATTTTTATAATGTAAGGGGAAGAAGGGACTTCCCCTTTTAAAAATTCTTAGAATAAAAGATCAAATGATACGGAATCCTGCGGACTTTCAATAAATTTCAATGTTATTCTCCAGTCACCGGTCATAGTAAAATTAACATCTCCATTATATGTTCCTTCAGAAGAATATACCGGATTAACATTATTCGGCGAGCTGTGTCCCATAGACGGCATCCAGGGATACATACTGAATGAATATGCAGAATCATTAGGGAAGTTCATCATTGTGACTCTTTTATTTACCTTAATCATAAAGTCATTAATTCCTACAATTGGTTTTGAAGGCTCAATCATTGAAATAAAATAAGTGCTTCCATTAACAGTTTTTGATTTTAAAGTCGAAAACATGGGTTCTGTAACTGATAATGGAAAGACCACGCTACCCTCTGCATTAGTTACATGATTATGCACGTTTGTTTCAAGAGTCCAGTTACCGGCGGTAGAAGGCATTATAAAAACCGCATCACATGGAAATTTACCGTTTACGGCATTTGTACTCGACGGATTGTCATAAGGGCATGAATGCATCATAGTAGTCATGTCCATCATGGGCATTATTTCAACATGCGCGTCAATGACGGCTGCATCTGAAGCAGAATCTTTAACTTCAATATATAAGTTATTGTACCCTACAAAAAGAATTGTATCACTGTATAAGCTGATTTTCATTCCGCTTGAATACTGACTGCCTAATAAAGTAAGATTATCTGAAACTGGAGGAGTAACATTATTGTTAGTTACGGAATCATCCGAACAAGACTGAAGCAATAAAGCCGTTAAAAGAATAAAGAAAATTAAATGTATTTTTTTCATAAATTTTTAAGTATATAAAATTAATAATACCCGGACGCATTTCGCCCGGTAAGTTTTAAAATAAAAATGGGATAAATTTATAACAGAATAAAAGAATATTGGAAAGTTTAGATCTTCGGCGGTTTGTCTTCTATGAAAATATGCCCGTTAGAGGTATTTTGAGAGTTATATATGGTAAACAAAGATTTTTTTGAATTTATTATTAAGTCATTAACAATTTTTTCTATATAAAGAACCGGGCTTACATTAATTCTTTGAATTTCATTTTCACCTGTAGTATCTTTTTCATTTTTCGCAACGGATTTATTAAAATAACACTTTCCATCACAGTTTGTTACTTTTTTTTCACAGCAATCTTTGATTATTTCTTCCTGATTAGCTTTGAATAAAGAATAGGAAAATAAACCGGAATTTATATAAGCCAGAAAAAAGACTAAAAGAAACAGTGAAATGAATTTAGATAGCATAACTATTTATGAGTTGTAAAACTATGTTTTTACATTTTTAAAAAAAAGTTAATTATCCTTTCACAGTAAAAACAATTATACTTAAAGGGAATGCTTTCTATCAGAATCCAATTATATTTTTATCAATATGTAATTCAGTTGCAGGTATTTTTATTCCGTCATTTCGAGCGTATGTTGGTGTTCCAAAAAATTTGCATGATAAATTTTATAATTAAGTAAACAGTTAAATCAAATTTTTTAGTCACCAACATCAAACCCTTCTTCCGTACGAAGCGCATAAATAAGTACTGTCATCCACGCGTGCTTCTGGCGGGGATACATTTGACTATATAGGTGAAATGTTATTCAAAACAGAAACTTTACGCTGGTAAAAATTCGATCGGACTTATCAGACCCAAAGAACATGCCATCCCTAAAGGGATTGGATAGCAAGATGACTTCTTGCTACCGACATTCAACCCCTAACGGGGTTGTCATACATTTAGTTTAATTTATCCAAAAAAATAAAACTCTGCGGAGACGAAAAGTCTATGTGGAAGGTGAGGATGACAATTTGACTTTGCGATTCCGGGATCCCCGCTCACGCCTTCTAATAAATTTACTCTTGCTTTAAAATATACTCTGTGCAGGTGGGCGGGGATGACAGATTATGGGTGGGAGAGGATTATAGTTAAAGTTTTTGAGCGTCATTTAATTTTTCAGTTTTTTGTCCTGATACAAATAAGTATATTGAGCGCGTTATGAAAATT
>CALMST010000030.1 GCA_937872315.1 uncultured Ignavibacteria bacterium
ACGAGACTCGAAATCTTAAAGAAGAGCATTTTGAAGGTTTTTATCCTGGAGACTTTGAGACTTGGAGACTTTGAGAATCAGAGACAAACCAAACGTTTTCAGACAAAGTGCTCTTGGCGTGAATCAATATTTAGTAAATATTGCTGATTAAAATAAAATAGATTTCGGATGGCAACCCCGGTTTCACGATCACATAATAAGTTCGTATGAAGAATATATCCGCATATCAGAAAACATTAATAACAACCCGAAGAACCGGAGAGAGGATAGATTTTATGAAGAGGATATTTAATAACACTCAATTATTTTAGGTTATTGTATTATATAGTTTTTGAGAAAATTGTCCAATTTTCTTTCACTCTCGAAAATAAATTTTGACTCTGTTCCAGTATTAAAGAATTCAATCAGGCATAATATGTTCTCAAATACTCTGTACGAGTAACCCTCATAGTTATATATATACAATACTTTTTCTTTAAAAGAATTATTTAGATATATAGTGTCTATGGTTCTTGAAGAACGAATATGAAATGTATCTATACAATAAAATTGATTCATTTTAAAAATTATAGTTTTAATTTAAGTTGTAAACTTTTTCAATTTTATAACACCTCGAACCCAATCTTACTTAAATAATCAAAAGTTCTATCATAATATTCCGGATCTCTCGTTGGATCATCTTTACTTCCCTCTGGTACAACTATTACCATTCCTTGTCTAGCTCTTGTCAATAGAACTCTATATGCATTTTTTAAATATTGCTTTCTTTCAATTTTCCTAATATTATGCCATTTATCTCCTACAAATGAAAAAGTATCCCATCCATTTTCACAAAATCTAAAATCACCATCCCAAGTTACACATGACCAGTCCAATTCAAGACCTTGAATGTGAAACTCAGTAGCAACATCTTCAAGATAATATGAAGATCGAACGTCCTCTTTTCCATCCAAGAACCAGTGAATCGGATCCATGGGAGATTTTATATCAATTGCATAGGGCTTTAATCTCTGTGCTTGTGACGAAGCTACAATACCATATCTTTCACTACCTCGAGCTTTTTCTTTTAGCCATTTTTTTCCCTTTGATAATTCTCTGGTTAATACTATTGGATAATTATCTTTTATTAATTCCAAATTTTTCTTTGCTTCTTGAATATTAATATCCAAAAGACTCTTTATTAAAAGTGATACATTTTCTGCTCTGAAAGATCTCATTGAAACTGATAAGTGTAATCCATCTTTATAAAAAACTTCTTTTCTATCTTTAATAAGTTCCAACGCATTACCTGTTGCATATTCACTGTCGGTTAATCTAGAAGAAATATAGATTTTCCAATCCGGAAAAGATCTATTCAATGATTCAATCCATTCACTAATTCCTGCTTCCCCTGTGTGAATTTCTTGTCCTCCACCAACAAGACAGATTATTACAGCCCAGTCATTATGTCTATCTAAGCATGAAATTAAAAATTCTGGTTCAGATTGAGAAAAATTAGGTACATTCTTTTTCCGTTTCATAAAATTCATTGTTTGCTGAAGATTCCAGGCACGTTGTGCTTCATCAAATATGGCAACATGATCAAATGGTGGAGCTTTTAAATCTATAAGACATTCATCTCTAAAATGGTGTACATTTTGAATAAACGTTTTAACTGAACTTAATACCTCATACTTTTTAACTTTTTTACCAATTTCTTTTTCTCTTTTAACTTTATCACGGGTTAATGCTTCTCTTAATATATTTACCAAGGGACCATTTCCAGAGAGAAATACACTAGTAGTTGCTTTTTCTTTATCGAGATGTTTATTTGCAATATCCAAACCAACTAATGTTTTTCCAGCACCGGGAACTCCTGTTACAAAACATATAATTTTTTCATTATTTGATTTTGCTTTTTCAATTAATTCCGAAATTATATTACTTGTATCAGCTAAATTTGTAGCAGATGCATCACTTCTTGAGATTTCAGTTACAGAATGATTATTGAAAAGTGCTATTGCAGCTTCAATAATCGTTGGTGTTGGAGAATATCTTCCACTAGCCCAATTATTAGAATCGATTAAATCACCTTCCACGAACCTTAAAACATTTTCTATAACTTCTTTTAACTGTGCAGGATTTGATTTGATTGGAAAAAGCAAGTTATCGTTGTGAGATGTCATTTCTAATTTATATTTAAGATCTTTTGCTTCGGTAGGAATTAAAATTGGAGCTATTAGATGTCTATGACTTGTTTCATGAAAGTTTTTCAAATCAAGTGCATAGTCATATACTTGATCTATTGCACTTAGTAGATACTCCTTTTCACCAACTTTGAATTCAAGAATAAATATTACATTTTTAATTATTAATACTACATCAATTCTTCTTCCCATTCTAGGAATCGAATATTCAAAATATATTTGACCTTCAACTCCATCTAAAACCTCTTTCAAAATTTCAACTTGGATTTCCCATGAATTTTTTTGTGTTTGTAATAATGTAAATTGATTTCTTCTTGATAATTCTCCTAAAATCTCATTCAATGAAGATTTATTAAAACTCGAAATAGAATTTGAATAATAATATCTTTCCAATTAAAAAAGTAAGCTTTATGAGATCTTCAGGTATAATACATATTAAAATTATTGCCTTATTAGCTATTTGTTAATATTGAATATACATCTGCTATTAATATTATAATTTTAAATCTATTTCTCTGAATATAATGTTTCAAAATATTAATTATCGGAGGTAAAAACAATTATCAATTATTAAAAATAATTAGTTACTCCGATTTAAAATTTCATCAGGTGAATGATAATTATATTGCAATTTAATATCAATAATCTTAACCTTAAATAATTATGGAAAACAAAGACAATAACTTCGGTGGATTTTGGACAGAAAGGAAAATCAATATATTTATAAAATACCTGAAAGCATACCTTAAGATCTTGAATAATACCAGTTTTAAGCTTATCTATTTTGATGGTTTTGCCGGATCAGGCTATATTAAAGCAAAGAATAATTCAGTTATTGAAGGTGTGGCTTTGAAAGTTCTTTCTATAGATGAACCAAAAGAATTTGATATTTATTACCTTGTTGAACTTGATAAAAATAAATGCAGCGAACTTGGAATAATATTAAAGGATCAATTCCCACTGAAAGAAAGAAAAATATTTTGCGTTTCGCAGGATTGTAATAAGAAATTAATTGATCTGTCTGTATTTTTAAAAGATAACAGATTTCACAGAGCACTTGTATTCATTGACCCAAAAGGAATGCAGCTTAAATGGAATTCTCTTGAACATCTTAAAGATCTGGGAGTTGATATATGGTTACTCATTCCAACAGGGATGGGAGTTACAAGGTTACTCAGCAAAGATGGTTCAAAACTGTCACCGGGTTTTTTGAATAAACTAAGGGAATTTCTTGGAATGTCAGAAGAAGAAATTATGAATTATTTTTACAAAAAGAAAACAGATGATACTCTTTTCGGAGAAGAATCTCATTTAGTTAAAGAAAAAAATATAAATCAGAAAGCAATTAATTTGATAAAAGATAAATTAAAAAAAATATTTAAATATACTTCTGAACCTTTTCCCATGAAGAATAACAAGAACAGCTTAATGTATCATTTTATATATGCTTCAAATAATAAAAACGGACTAAAAATAGCAAATGATATTATCGGAAAAGAATTAACTAACCAATAACACATGTCAAAATCTTCAA
>CALMST010000031.1 GCA_937872315.1 uncultured Ignavibacteria bacterium
TAATCTTATTTATATAATCCGTGAAAATCCGTGATAATCTGTGGCAGAATAACAGTTGTGGATGGAACGATTACAGGCGCGCAATGAAGCATACCCATATTGAATTTAAATTGTTTTAAGTATGATCAGGTATTTTGAAAATAATTATTATATAAATCCTCAATAAATGAATTTCAAAAATTTCGAAGAAAACATAGACAAAGTAATACTCGATCGCGGAAAGATTTATTTCAAAAACGGTTATGTGACTTCTCTTGAAGAAAAAGTTTCAGGGATCTGGAATGCGGAAGTGGAAGGAAGCGATGATTATAAAATCACAATAAGATGTGATAAAAATACTATTAAAAGCTGGGATTGTGATTGTCCTTATGATATGGGAAATATCTGCAAACATGTGGCAGCTGCGATTTATGCAATAGCTGAACAAAAGGGAATTACGGTAAAAGGTCAGAAAGAAAATCAGATAAATAAAAGCAAAGTCAAACCTGAAAAAACCTCTTCATTAAATTATAAAAAAATATTATTGGAAGCTACAAAAGAAGAACTTGATGAATTCATACTCCGGGAGATATCAAAGGATAAGAAGTTTAAGAATTCTTTTATAATTCACTTTGCTGAAAAAGCGGATGAATCCGCTGACATTAAATATATAAAGATCATTGATGATTTATTTAAAATTTACAGCGACAGATATGGATTTATAGATTACAGAAACGAAAGGAAATTTTCACATGCATTACATGAAATGTATCTTCAGGCGGAAAAATTATCCCAAAAAAATAATGTTAAAGAAAGTCTTAGTATATGTAAAATAATGATAGAAAAAATTCCAGGCTATCTGAGCTATGCCGATGACAGCTCCGGAGGATTAAGCAATGTATTTCAAAATACTTTTAAACTGTTTTCATCCATTTTAATCAAAGCTCCTCCCATGCTGAAAGATGATTTTTTTAATTATTGCATGAATGAATTTCAGAAGAATAAATATCACAACATAGAATTTGAACAATACTTTCTGGAACTGATCCCGGTTCTGATCTCTACTGAAGAGCAGGAAAAAGATTTTTTTAAATTTATAGAAGACCGGATAAACATTGACAAGAACCTTGAATATTCTGATTTTAAAATCGCCAGATTAAAAAAAGCAAAAATAGAGTATTATATTTTAAATGATCAGAAAACAAAAGCGGAAGAGCTGATCAGACAGGATATTCAGTATCAGGAGTTCAGGGAAATTCTGGTAAATATTGAAATTGAAAGGAAAAATTTTGAAACAGCAAAAGAACTTTGTCTCGAAGGCATCCGGATAGCAGATAAAAATTCTTTCTATGGATATTCATCGGCTCTTAAGGAAAAACTGCTGTCTATAGCCGTTATTGAAAATAATATTGATGACATCCGGAAATGGTCTGAGAATAATTTTTTTGATTCAAAGTTTAATTTTAAATATTACCTGCAGCTTAAATCAACTTATGATACGGATCAATGGAAAGATGCCTATAGTATAATTCTCAAAAAGATGAAAAAAAAATTTACTACGGGTGGAGGACATATAGATCATGCTTATGCAAATATTTTTAGAGAAGAAAATTTACCTGATAATCTCCTTGAACTCTTAATGCGCAAAGGTCAGAGAATAGAATTTATAGATGAATATTCTGAATTTCTGATGGACATTTATCCGGAGGAAGTAATTTCAGCATACAAAAATGCAATCCAGTCTCTTGCTGTATATACGGACAGAAGAAATTATATAAAGGTGGGAAAGTATATGAAAAAACTTAATAGTCTTAAAGGAAGTGATGTTGCTGTAAATGAGCTTTTGGATTATTTTAAAACAACCTTCAAAAGACGAACAGCCATGATGGAAATATTGAATAAGACATTTCCCGGACATAAATTCTGATGGAGTCTGCGCTGGCAGGTTTTAGTCAGCGGAGAGTGAAGCCCTTCGCTGATCCGGTGAATTACCCCTTCAGAGATTTTGGAATATTATTTTCGGAAGAATACCAACCCCCGCACAGTCATTCCCGCATGCTCCAGACTGTCCGAAAACAATTCAAGTATATCTGCCTCAAAGGTACTGTATTAAAAT
>CALMST010000032.1 GCA_937872315.1 uncultured Ignavibacteria bacterium
ACTATTTCAACAATACCATCCGCTTAGTCTCAACAAAACCGCCTGACTCCAGTTTGTAAAAATACACACCACTTGGTAATTGATAATTGACAGTTGAGAATTGATAGTTATAATTTCCGGGAGATAGAACTTCATTAACTATAGTAGCAACTTCCATTCCCAGAGAATTATAAACTTTTAAAGAAACAAATCCCAATTCCGAAATTCCAAATTCCAAATTTGTGGATGGGTTGAACGGGTTTGGGTAGTTTTGTTCTAAAAAATTATAAGTTTGCGGAATTTGAATCTCATTATTGTTATTACCAACTTTTGTTTGACTATATTTTATTAGTGCAAAATCATTTTCAGTTCCGTTACCTAAACTCTGTCCTCCTACATAAATATTTTCAGCTTTATCTAATAATATCATATTTCCTATGTCAGTTGAACTAATAGGTCCGTCATAACTAATTTGCCATTTAAGAGTGCCTGAAGAATCATATCTAATGGTTGTGATATCATAAAGAGTATCTGCATTTGTGCTTTGACCGGTTAAATAAATATTATTGTTGATATCTGTAATAAGCTGTAAAGCTTTGTCATCATCATTTCCTGAGCCATTAAAATTACGGTTCCAAATGACATTTCCATCTCTTGAATATTTAGTAATGATATAATTGTTTTTTGAAGTATTAGAAGCTTGCGGATAAAATCCGGTAACTATGATATTATTATCATTATCAATTGCGAGGTCAGTTGCTCTGCAAATATTATTGTAAGATGGTCCAATTATATTACTCCATTGAAATACGCCGTTTCTATTATATTTTGTCGTTACAAGATTATGGTTTGTCTGAAACAGTATTGAGTGAGAATCATTTCCTGCAACATAAACGTTAGAAGAATCATCCAGAACAATTGCAACTCCTTCGTAGCCCGAATAAGAACTGCTCCATTCCGTATTGCCAAATTTATTTATTTTAAGAGTAATTGAATATGATCTTCTTCCGGTTACATATACATTAGAAGAATCATCCAGGACAATGTCAAATCCCCGATTAATGCCGCTCTCATCTGCAAAAACATTGACCCATTGCTGAATACCATCTGAATTATATTTTAAAGTCACAATTGCTTCGGTATTTGCGCTTGTTCTGGAATATCCGGTAATATAGATGTTGTTTAAGCTATCCATAGCCATTGAATTTGGAATATCGTTTAAATTTGAATTATCATAAATTCTGATCCAGATTATATTTCCATTAGTGTCATATTTAATTAAAATAATATCATGGTTAGAATTTATTCTCTTAGTATGACCAATCGCATAAACATATCCATTTTTATCTACAGATAAACATGTTAGATTATCATCTGCATTTGCCTCTCCATCATATCTTGAAACCCACAATTGATTTCCGGAATTATCATATTTACATAATAAGAAATCGGTTCCATTTAATCCTTGAGATACACCTCCGATATAAATATTATTATTAGAATCTGCCGCCATTGCATTGGGGTAATCTTGAGATGGATAGTAAGTACTTTCATTTTCAGTTTTAATCCAGGAAAGTGAACCATTATCGGAATATTTCGCAGTTGTAAAATCATTTTTAAATTCAGCATTAGTCGATTCACCGGTTATATAAATATTTGAATTATCCAGAACTAAGTCTCTGCCAATATCATTACCATTAGAATTCCCATTAATAGTCTGATCCCATTCCAAATTTCCTGAAGTATTATTTTTTAATAATATAATATCGTAAGCATTGCTTGTTTTTGTCTGGCCTGTTACATAAACATTTCCATATTCATCAACTTCAGACCTGTATGCCTTATCGGAATCATTTGAATTACCATTATAACCGGATACCCATTGTTCTGTACCGCTTGAATCATATTTTATAGATAATATATCATATTCCGAATCTGCTCCTTTTCCATAGCCTGATATGTAAACATTATCATTTAAATCAAACTTAACTGATCTGGCAAAGTCCCACCAGTTTCCGGATCCATTATATCTTCTTACCCAAATTTCATCTCCATTGGAATTATATTTCACGGTGGCAATATCATAATTTTGAAACGGAATATTCTGACAGCTTATCCCTGTAACATAAACGTTTCCGGAATGATCTATAGACATATCATATGCAAAATCAGAGTAATGAGCAGGACCATCATATTGTTTTGCCCATTGAAATACACCTGCTGTATTATATTTAACTGTTAAATAATCATAGTTTGAAGTTCCGTCAATGCTACTTTTTCCGGTAAGATATATATTTCCGGAAACATCAATAGCCATTGCAGCTGCATCATCTAATAAAATAGGAGGATTTCCATATCGTGCTTCCCAGATTAAATTTCCATTAGAGTCATATTTAAGAATGGTATAGTTGGAATTGTTTGGACTTAATCCATAGCTGTCTCCTCCTACATATATGAATCCCAAATTATCAGTTTTAATTGATATCGGAATATCTAAATAATTACCGGGTCCGTTGTATTGTCTTGACCAGATTGTGTCTCCATCAGGACTATACTTTATTGTCAAAATATCATATGGACTATTGTCAGTAATTGGACGGGTTGTACCTGTGATATAAATGAAATTATTGTCATCAATTGTAACTGCTTTTACCAACTCTTCACTGCCTGAAAATAATTTTGATGTATTTGTAAAAGTACGGCTCCAAAGTTTTATGCCGGATGAATTGTATTTAACAGCATAAAAATCATAATTTGTTAAATTGTTTTGGGTATTTCCCACAACTATAATATTTCTTGAATGATCTTTTGTTATAGCAACAGGAATGTCATCAGAATTCTCAACTAATGGACCATTATATCTTGAGACCCATTCCTGTTGAATCTGAGAATGAATCTTGCTGGTTAGTAAAATAAATATTATACAAAACATGGAAATTGTTATAATTTTGTTTTTCATAATTTTAGAATAAATAGTTATTTCAATAAAACCATCCGCTTAGTCTCAACAAAACCTCCGGATTCTAATTTATAAAAATACACACCACTCGGTAATTGATAGTTGACAGTTGAGAATTGATAGTTATAATTTCCGGGAGATAGAACTTCATTAACTATAGTAGCAACTTCCATTCCCAGAGAATTATAAACTTTTAAAGAAACAAATCCCAATTCCGAAATTCCAAATTCCAAATTGGTGGATGGGTTGAACGGGTTTGGATAGTTCTGGCTAAGAGAAAATTCGACAGGAATTTCATTCGGGTCACTTAGGTAAGTAAGGGAAGTTGATGCATAAAATCTCTGATTAAATCTGTTATTCTGAATATTCACATTTTCAAAAGTCATTCTTACCATTCCGTTTCCCGGTGAAGGAGCTGTATAAAAATACATTGTGTAAGACTGAGTATCAGCAGGCGGCAGATAAAAAATTGCCGTATCTGTTTCGGGTGAATAACATACATCAATGCAAATTGAACTTGCCCAGCCGGAGGGAAAATTTTCCACCTGACGAACAGCTCTTATGACCGCAGTGTCATCAGAGTTGTTGACAAATTCACCATGACCGTATATTGTTTCTCCGGCTATTCCGTAAACAATAGAGTCACCCAGACGCCGGAAATTAAAAGTGCCTGTGTACTGTCCGCCGCCGCCGCCCGTTATTCCGAACAAACTGTCAATATCGTGAGACATATTTAGCGGAGATTTATTGAACCAGGAATGTTTTGAATAAACAATTCCCTGAGTTGTGATCAGATAAGCGTTATTCGGAGCCGGTCCGAAATTCCGCAGCCAGGGATCGCATGGTCCGTCTATAAAAACCGGTGCGTTAATGTTCATGCCGCTGTCCAGCCTGCTGACAACATATCTGCGGTCACCGTAACTGCGCGCCAGTCTGTATAATATTCCTTCGTTAATATTCTGCTGTGATGTATTTACAAATCCGAAATAAGGACTGATATCAATATAAGGATGCGCTTCAATTGTGTAGATCAGAAAAATAGAAACACTGTCTGAATATTGTGCAATCAAAGAATTGATGTCCGGCACTTTTCCTCTGAAAACAGGACAGGTATAGCTGCAGCTGATCAGAACGACAGGTTTTCCTTTTCCGAGTTCTCTGCGGAGATTCAGAGTGTCACCGTTATAACTGAATAAAGTAAAATCATTTACAGTATCTCCAGCCTGATATCCAGTTGTGTTAAAGCTTCCTGTATATGGTGTAAAGTAGCATGCTGTATCCGAATCAAGCGGTTTTGAATTCAATCCGATATGAGGTTTTAACACTATCTGAGCACAAGCTGATGAAATGAAGATAATGGAAAAAACAATTGCTGTAATTATTTTCATGATAACTTCATAATTGATTGCAGACTTTATATCTTTAATTCAGTAAAATCAGATCTGAATAATAAAATTAAAAATAACTCCTGACTATTATCTGCTGTTTATTTCAGCAGGATCATACTCTTCGTCTCCACAAAACCGCCAGATTCAAACTTGTAATAATAAATTCCACTCGACAGATTACTTCCGTCAAAAGTTACAGAATATTTTCCGGCAGGCAATTTTTCATTAACAAGAGTTTGAACTTCCTTTCCGGCAGCATTATAAACTTTCAAAGAAATAAATCCCAATTCCGAAATCCCAAATTCCAAATTAGTAGTTGGATTGAACGGGTTTGGATAATTTTGTGAAAGTTCAAATTTATCTGCAATAGAATTATTCAGAGTTGAAATTCCAACCGAGCCCGAAGTGAGTTCTTTCAGAGATCCGGGAATTGTAAAATCGATCGGGAATCCAAGCCCGGAGAGATCAACATTTACTGAAGGCGAGCTTTCTTTTACTATCCAGATATCGCTAGCTATATATGCTGTGTCAGGTAAAGTAACAATTGGGATATATAAAATCGGAGGCAGTATTGCCAGTTCAATTTTGAATGTCAGTAAAAATTTCTTGCAGAGATAGCTTCCATTAACTGTTGATATTGTCTGATCAGTCAGTCTTCTTCCTGTTGATGAAATTCTCAATGGTAAAGAGAGAGTATCAATATTCAGTGTTGTATCCCTGGAGAAAATTGTGTAATTGGTATTTACAGTCTGCGCAAATCTGTAAGTATTGTACCAGCCGTTGAAAGATCTTAGAAATTCAACAAAAGCAACTGAGTCTAATCCGGGCAAACTGCCGATAAGACCGAGTACATTCAGATATGGATATCCATTGGTTGACTGAAAATTCAGATAGTTTGTATCGGTGTAAGGTGTATTCTGATTAATACTCAGAAGACCGGATTTTGATAAGATCTGACTGGCAGGCAGTCCGTTGTATGTTGTATTCTGCGCAAATGAATCAACCTGAAATGTGGCTAGATTAGTCTGCGGATTATTCAAAGAGTCCAGAGGTGTGTTTTTATAAAACCATTTGTAGCCGGGTGAAGACGGAAAATATGTTGAAGCATTCTGTGGGAAAACCGCAGATGTGCAAAATGCAAGTATGATAAAAAGAATAATTTTTTTCATTTATAAACAGTCGTTTTAATTAAATAAAATTAGAAAGATTGATTTTATAAAACAAACGCAAAATAAATCTTTTGAATATGAATTTAGAATGATAATAATTATAATTGCACTTTAAACATTCCAATAAACACAATTAAATAAATGCAGATAGGGGATTACAGGTTATATTCAATTCAGACAGGGCTGTTCAAACTTGACGGCGGAGCAATGTTTGGCGTTGTTCCGAAGAATCTGTGGCAGAGAACAAATCCTGCTGACGAGCAAAACAGGATAGAAATGTGTACAAGAGCATTGCTTTTGGATAGCGGTAAAAGGAAAATTCTTACTGATACCGGTATCGGTTATAAACTTTCGGATAAGATAAATAAGATATATGATGTTGATTTTTCAGAATACACACTTGAAAAAAGTCTTGCCTCGTTAAATCTGAAAAGGGAAGACATTACGGATGTCATACTTACACATTTACATTTTGATCATACGGGAGGAAGCACTTATTATGATGAGGAAAAAAATTTAAAACTTTCATTCCCAAATGCGGTTTATCACGTTCAGAAAAAGCAGTATGAATGGGCATTGAATCCGACTGACAGAGATAAGGCGAGTTTCTTTCCGGAGAATTACAAACCTCTTGAAGAAAATAAAGTATTGAATTTTTTTGAAGGCGAATCTGAGTTTGATAAAAATATTACTCTGCTTCCTGTCAACGGACATACAAGCAATATGCAGATGATAAAAGTATCTGACGGTGAAAATACACTTTTGTACACAGCTGATCTTATTCCTACAGCCGGACATATTCCCGCGCCTTTTATAATGGGATATGATCTCTTTCCTTTAACTACGCTTGACGAAAAGAAAAAATATTTGAAAGACATAGCGGAAAACAACTGGACGGTTTTCTTCGAGCATGATCCGCATAATGAATGCGCAACAGTTGATTTAAATGAAAAAGGATATTTTATTAAAGACAGATTTACCTTAACAGACAGAGCTTAACATGATCCCGGAATTAATAACAGTAAGTAAATGAGTTTTTCTATTTTAGATTATTCAATTATAGTTGTTTATCTTATAGCAGTTGGTGTTTTTGGAATATACATTTCCGGGAAACAGACATCTGCCAGGGATTATTTCCTAGGTTCAAAAACGATACCATGGTGGGCAGTTTGTTTTTCAGTTGTTGCCACGGAAACTAGCACGCTGACATTTATAAGTATTCCAGGACTTGCTTACATTTCAAACATGAATTTCCTTCAGCTGGCTATCGGCTTTCTTGCCGGGCGGATCGTAGTTGCGTTTGTATTTCTGCCAAGATACTATGCCGGAAATATGGATACGGCATACGAATATCTCGGCAACAGATTCGGTACTCCAATGAGAAAATATGCTTCCGTTACATTCATCGTGTTAAGGATCTTTGCAGACGGAGTAAGGCTGTTTACCACTGCCATTCCCATCAAATTCATTACCGGTCTCGGATATTTTGAATGTATTCTGATAGTGGGAATTATTACTCTGATCTATGCATATATTGGAGGTATAAAAGCCGTGATCTGGACGGATGTTATTCAGATATTTGTATATACAACCGGAGCAGTAGCTTCCATGATTGTCATATATAATTTGCTTCCCGGAGGATGGAGTGATGTTGTTCATTATGCGGCGCCGTTAAATAAATTTCAGATACTAGATTTTAAATTTGCAGATTCATTCACCGGAATATTCACGGGCGGTTACGGATTGATCGGCGGTATCATCGGCGGAGCATTCCTTGCGATGGCATCTCACGGAACAGATCAGATGATAGTTCAGAGATTGCTGACCTGCAAAGATAAAAAGTCCTCACAAAAAGCTGTCATATTCAGTGGTGTCATAGTATTCATACAGTTTGCTATATTTTTACTCGTCGGACTGATGCTTTTTGCATTATATCAGGGAGTGGATTTTAAATCACTTGTTATCAACGGCAGTAATCTTACAAAGTCGGACGAGATATTTCCAATGTTCATAGTACAGAGTCTTCCGATGGGACTTGCAGGACTGGTTGTAGCTGGTTTATTATCAGCTTCGATGTCCACATTATCATCTACCTTCAATTCACTTGCATCCACCACAATACTCGATCTTTTCAAAGGGAGAAAATTTCTGAAAGACGAAAAAAATGAACTGAAATATTCCAGACTTGCAACGATCTTCTGGGCGGCAGTAATTATGAGTACAGGTTTATTATTTCAAAGCGAAACAAATCCCGCAGTTGATTTTGCGCTTAAGATACAATCGCTTATATATGGCGGTCTTCTGGGAGTTTTCTTACTAGGTATTATCAATAAGAAAGCCGGTCTGAAAACTGCAATGGTCTCATATTCCTTTGCAATATTTATTTTAATACTTCTGTTCATTCTTCCTAAATTCAATATAATGCCGGCTATCAATCTTACATGGTTTACATTTTTTGGAGTTGTCATTACATTTATAGCGGCGCACATCACTTTACTTTTTGTTAAGAATGACACAGGTGAAGAATGATTAATTTTTTTTTTAATCTCAGACAGCTTTATCCGAAATGCATAAAAAAATATATAGGATAGATTTAAACTTTACACGGATTTACTGCATCTGATTTAGACGAATTTTTATTCCTGAAAATATTTTCTGCAGTCCGGTAATTTCAGGACAGATTCATTTTAATAAGTTCTTTGATTTAAAAATTAATTTTTGTAAGTTTATAAATCCAAAATCAAAATTATTAACTAAAATTAAAAGGAGTAGAAATGAAAAAACTTAACTATTTACTTGTATTGGTTGCATTAATGTTTACGACAAATGCATTCAGCCAGGGAATGGAACCACCCAAGCCTGTCCAGTCTGAACTGATAAATTCAATGGAAGGCACATGGATTTCCGAACCATATGAAATGATGGGAATGAAAATGACTGACGAAGTCACACAGTCATGGATTCTTAATGGCCAGTTTTTTGAAGTAAGAATAAAGAGCAAAGGCGAAAATGGTTTTGATTATGAGGGGCTTGTAATCTTGGCGCCTTCAGATGACGGCACAATGACCGGAACAGGTTATGATATTTTTGGTAAAAATGGCATCACAACCTATACTTCAACTTCAGAAGGCAATACAGTTTACATGACCGGTAAAAGCATCTGGGGTTCAGAAACAAGAAACATTACAATGGACGGAAATATAATGACTCATTCTGTTATATATAATATGATGGGTCAGGACGGAAAGGAAATGCCTCCTATGTCAATGTCTATTTCATACAATAAAAAATAAGTTCAAAAAAATATATCTGATCTTAAAAAAAGATCTGTTTGTCTTTAAATGGCGGACAGGTCTTTTTTGTTAAATTATCAGAACAACAACTCCGCTTATTATCAATAATGCGCCGGCTAAAGTTTTTATTGTAACCGGTTCATTTAAAAAAATGAAAGCCAGCAATATAGTAAGGGCAATACTTAGTTTATCTATCGGAGCTATAACACTGAGTGGTCCGTCATGCAAAGCTTTAAAATAGAAAAGCCAGGACAGCCCCGTCATTAATCCAGAAAGAATCAAAAATGTAAGATTTCGTTTTGTGATCAGACTTATGCCTTCCTGCTCTCCTCTGGCAAATACAATTCCCCATATAAGTATCAAAACTACAACGGTTCTGATCGCTGTAGCAAGATTTGGATTTACATCCTTTACTCCTATTTTTGCAAACAAAGCTGTAAGAGAAGCAAATAAAGCCGAAAGCAAAGCATATACAATCCACATAAAATTTTTTGAATGAAGTTATAATAATTCACGGATATTTAATATGAATAATTCAACTCCCGCTGCACGGAATCAGAAGCTTTTAAAGTCAAAAACCGGTTCATGCAAAAATGCATACATTACTAAATTAAATATTGCTTTTAACAATTAAGAGAATTAAGTTTTGCTAACAAAAAATATAACATTAGTCATGAAAGAAGAAAATAAAAATAACAAGAATAACACGGATAAATTAGTAACCGGAAATCCAAGAGAAGAAGATAAAAATCAGGATATTAAAAATATACAGGAAGAGATTGAAAAAGACTTAAGGGATAACCCAAGATATAATTCTTTTTTCGAAAAATATCATCCTAATTCAAAAGATCTGTTTATAGATTCCTATAAATGGAAAAAATCAGACTGGCTGAAATATGAGGATATTTATCTGAATTCTGAAGAGGAATCGGTATTCAAATATAAGGTCATGGCTGAAGAATGCCTGTGGCAGATACAACAGAAGAAACTATTTAATCTTCAATGTGAATGGCGTGCTGAAAATACTGAAGTCGATGAGATCAGTTTTACCGGAGATTTTATGAAATGGGAAAGAAATATCAAAAACTGTACATTTATAGATCCCATAAGTCAGGATGAAGCTGAATTGTATAAGGATTATATTCTCTCTGATGATTTTGAAAGAGTGTATTTTGAATCGGACATTGAATGGCAGAATTATCCGGATCTGAAAAAGAGTTTTCACGGAGATGAAAACAGTGATGAATATGGTTACTTTCATTATCCGGAATGGTATCAGTATTATGACAACAGATTCGGCACTTCGTATCTTATGAATCTTCCAGATATAAGAGGTGATAAGGAAATGTTCTATTCTGATGTTTATTATAAGAATAAAAGGAAGGAAGTTGAAATTGAAAAGAAAAAAAAGATCAAAGATGGAACATACAGCGAGCAGAAGTTTGACAGCCGCTCGTATGCCGGAGCTTATGGAGATACACTCGAAGAGTTTGTAATGAACTATGAAAATGAAAGGATTCAGAGGTTATACAGAGCAGATCTTGCAATGCCTCTGGAAATTGAAGAAGATGAAGAGTTATTCAGAGCTTTGAATACACTTATGGAAGCTAAGGAAAAAATTGAAATGTCTTTTGGTGAAGAATGGCGGAGCGCAATTATTAATACTGCGAGACTATATGAAAATTCAAAGATCTATGAATGTTTTGACAGTGTTTATAATGAATATGTTCAGAGGTCTAAAATGGGTATATCCTACGAAACAGCTGAAGATAAATCATTGGAGCGCATGTACGAACATTCCAGAAAAATCATTCTCTCGGGAAGAAAAATAAACGGTGAACCTGAGGATTTCAATTTTTAATTAAACAGTTTTAATGTTTGCTTTTATTAAACAGAGCGGGTTATTATAAAATAAAAATTTTGGTACTTTTATTTCTAAGTTGAATTGAAGGATACCGGATAATTTACAGATATTACATTATCACTATCAGATCACATGAAAGAACTTCTTGTCAATGTTGCTTTAAACCTTCCTATTGATTCTTTATTTACCTATAAAATTCCGCCATATTTAGCAGATTCAGCCGAAACCGGAAAAAGGGTACTGGTCAGTTTCGGAAAGAAAGTTCTGACAGGGGTAATCGTAGAAAAAATTGATTCTTCAGAACTTAAAAATATCAGGCAAATAAGATCCGTTATAGATCAGAGTATTGTCATTTCAGATGAAATGATAAGATTCTGCCGGTGGATATCGGAATATTACGTCTCACCGATGGGCGAGGTCATATTTTCTGCAATACCCGGGCACTTAAACACCAAATCGGATATATCTTTCAGTCTTAGTGAGGATTATGAAGAGAAACTTAATGAACTAAAGCACCTCTCCGGTAAGGATGAGATCTTAATTGAAATCATCAGATTACTCGAATCAGGAAACAGATCGGGGCTTACAGGCAAACTACTGGCTTCAAAATTAAATATAAAAGATATTTCCGGGCATATAAAGAAATTAACAGATTCAGGGATCTTAGTTTCTGGAAATCTTTATTCAAAACCTACAAGGGAAAAGAATGTAAAAATAATTAAAAAAAATTTTAATGAAAGCGATATAAGTCTTTTAATTAAAGAACTTAAGCTGCGTTCAAAGAAGCAAATTATAGTTCTGGAACTGCTCGCGAAAACAGATTCTTTTGCATATTCCGAACTTCAAGAAAGATCCGGTATTTCATTATCTTCTTTAAGATCATTAGAGGAAAAAGAGTTAATAATGATACAGGAAAAAAGAATTCACAGGGATTCTGAGGGGATTTTCAGCGAAGATGTAAAGCAGTTTGACCTCAGTGCAGACCAGCTGAATGCGATAAATATCATTAATAAAAGCATTGAGGAAGAGGTCTTTAAGTGCTATATGCTTCATGGAGTTACAGGCAGCGGTAAAACCGAAATATACATTGACGTTATAAAGAAAGTATTGAAAAAAGGTAAGACGGCAATTGTACTTGTGCCTGAGATCTCTCTTACTCCACAGCTTATACACAGATTCAGGAATGTATTCGGAACTCTTGCCGGGGTTATACACAGTAAACTTTCAGCCGGGGAAAGGCTGGATACTTTTGACAGAATAGTAAACGGATCATTTAAGATAATTATCGGAGCAAGATCAGCTTTATTTGCCCCATTGAAAAATATCGGGATTATCATAGCGGACGAAGAGCATGACAGTTCATACAAGCAGGAAAATTCCCCAAGATATAACGGAAGGGATTCTGCAATATACAGAGCTAAACTGAACAATGCGGTTATGATACTCGGTTCTGCAACACCATCTGTAGAATCATATCATAATGCTTTATCGGGAAAATATGAACTTATAAACTTACCAGTAAGGATCTCCGGAACTAATCTTCCTGATATTAAGATAGTGGATCTGTTAAAAAGGGATAAAGAAGATCTTAATAATATTAAAAGAGATTTCTTTGATACTATAGATAAAGTAAGGATCAGATTCTTATCAAAAGAACTTATATTTGAAATTGGTGAAAGACTTGCTAAAAAGGAAAGCGTGATCATCCTTCAGAACAGAAGGGGATATCATTCATATCTTGAGTGTATTGAATGCGGACATGTGGAAATGTGCGCAAGATGCAGCATTTCTCTGACATACCATAAATCTGCAGACACATTAAAGTGTCATTATTGCGGTTTGGTCAAACGATATACCGGAGTATGTACAGAATGTAAATCGAACAAACTGATCCCAAAAGGAGCGGGGACAGAAAGAGTCGAGGAGGAGCTTCAGAAAATATTCCCTACAGCCGTAATAAAGCGATTAGATTCTGATTCAATAACTTCAGGCAAAATGTATCAGCAGATCCTTAAAGATTTTTATGACAAAAAGATTGATATTCTTACCGGCACACAGATCATTTCCAAAGGGCTGGATTTCCCCGACGTGACACTTGCTGCAGTAGTCAATGCTGATCTTGGACTTCTCACGCCAGATTTCCGCGCTACAGAAAGGACTTTTCAGATACTGACGCAGATCTCAGGAAGAAGCGGGAGGAGTGTTAATAAAGGTGAAGTAATAATTCAGACAAATCATTCTGATTTCGATGTTTTCAATGATGTAAAGAATCATGATTATAAAAGATTTTATCAAAATGAGATAAAGATACGTGAGCAGTTGAATTATCCGCCATTCAGCAGACTTGTGATAATTGAAACACGATCTGAAGACAGACTCCTTGCCGAATCTAAAATAAAAGAGTTATATAATTTTACAAAGAATGAAGACAAGTATTCTCTTCTGGAAATCCTGCCTCCGATAGCCCCGCTCTTTTCAAAATTAAAAGATAAATTCAGATTTCATCTCATTATAAAATCCTCAAAGGAAAAAGACATTTCAGGAAGATATGTAAATGGTATTTTGAGAAACATAAGATCATATGCGAAGAAAAACTTTCC
>CALMST010000033.1 GCA_937872315.1 uncultured Ignavibacteria bacterium
AATACCCAATACCCAATACCCAATACCCAATACCCAATACCCAATACCCAATACCAAAAAAGCCGGAACTCTCATCCCGGCTTTTTATATAATTACTTACGAAAAAAAAATGATCTTATTTGATAAGAACCATTTTCTTTGTGTTTACAAAGTTCTGACCGTTTGCATTTCCCTGCGCATTGATCCTGTAGAAATACATTCCGCTTGATAAGTTAGCTCCGTTAAACTGAACTGAATAATACCCTGCAGTTTTAACTTCATTAACTAATTTAGCCACTTCTCTTCCTGAAATATCATATAAAAGAATACTTACTTTTCCGTCATACGGTAATTCAAAATCGATCTTTGTTGTTGGATTGAACGGATTCGGATAGTTCTGGGAAAGAGCATAAGCTGTCGGCACACCGACTATTACTTCTGCGCTGAGCTCATGATAGTTTGCTGTTCCGTTGAAATCTATCTGCTTTATTCTGTATGCATAATGTCCGGTTTCGACTCTAGAATCCGTGTATTTGTAATTGTGAATTTCAGTTGTTGTTCCGTTACCCTGAACTTCACCGATCCTGGTCCATTCATTTGAGTTGGCGATCGATCTTTCTATCTCAAACATCTGATTGTTGGTCTCTGTAGCTGTTGACCAGTTAAGCTCAACAATGTTTCTTGTTACTGTTGAAACGAAACTTGCCAATTCTACAGGCAATGGATCATTGGTTCCTTCAATGATATAATGATTATCAACTGTATCCATCAGTGACTGAGCATATTGCGGATTAGCTGAATCCGGTCCCGGAGCATTCGGTACGAAATAAGCTAAGAATGTATTTGGAGCTGCCCCAAGCTTCCATCTTAAATTTAAAGGTACATTATTCCAGACATGTCCGCTGGTAGTAAGTTTCATGCTGAGCGCTTTTGTTCCCGGGAAAACGTTTCCGATAAAAAAATTAATTGAAGAATTCGGAAGATTTCCTGAAGTTTTCAGAACACCTGTCTGTGGCGGCTGTCCTAATGCTTCATAGTTTGTAAAAGTGTCAACCTGGAAAGTCGGCGGTCTTAATCCTGAAGGAAGATCTGTCTGTGCGCCTCTGTTGGTTAACACCATATTTCCGATAGATGGATTTTGAAATATGTTCTTGTTAAAATACCAGTTATACTGCGCGCAGCAGAATTCGAACGGCTGAATACCCGGCTGACCGTAATTTGTCTGCTGAATATATACATCCCAGAAAATGATACTGTCCTGTCCGTCTGCTCCCGGAGAGGTTGTGAAATTTTTAGCTGTCATGTCAAATCTCGGCCATGAACTTGGCGGAGACTGTGAAAATGCAACGTTGATAACAGTTACAAATAAAAACAGTGTTACAAAAAGCTTGAAAGATTTTTTCATAGTTTTTTTGTTTTTTTAATAAAAATAAAAATGGTTTCGATAAGTATTGGGGTAGTGCAATTTAATAGCTTTGATATTAATTGTCAACTCTGCTTTGTCTGACTTAATCAAAAGATAATCAGTACTTTCCAAAACATTTTGTAAAATTAATAATTTTCTAAAATTCATTTCAGAATCAAAGATTTCAAGCTGTGAAATAAAACTTCCCTCTTGTGATAAATTGCCGAAAGAAATTCAGAGTATTGCATAAAGAAAAAATTTCCTGTTTGTGCAACCCGACAGTGATCTTCCGGCGGGTTTTGTGTTAAAATTTTTTGAGCCAATATGAAAGAATTTCCGGCAATTTATTTTTATAACAAGCGGGCGGTTTTTCTTTGCTTCTTTATTGAGCCTGTCCTCGAGTGTTTTCATCGGGGGTTCATAATAAAGTAGGGTAAAATATTCTGCAAGTTTCAAGCTTATACCACTTATATAAATCGTTATGGATAAAATTAAATGATAATAATACAAGTCCGGAATATTTTAATTTATATTTGTTAATAAAGTTTGTGAAATTTGTTTTTCAAGATTTAATGTCTGAAATTAAAATAATAACTCCATCCAGCCATCTCCCTGCGAAAGGGAATGCAAGTGTGAGGTCTCTTTACTGATCATAAAATTCCGGCCGATTTTGAATCAGTTCATAAATAATTTTTATTTATCTGAATCGCTTTCGACAGCTCTGAAAGATAATCT
>CALMST010000034.1 GCA_937872315.1 uncultured Ignavibacteria bacterium
CCGTCATCAATGATTCTGTTGATCAGTTCGTAAACATCATACTGTTTCGCGCTGTCTTCCGGAATGATCCCGTAAATTTCCTTTTCAGAATGAATGGGTTTTTTTGAAGCAATTCTGTCAAAGCCCGCTTTTGCTCCGTGTCCGAGTTTGCTTACCAGTTCTCTTATCTTTTCAATGCATTCTTTATCGTCAGCCATTTTTTCATCAGTTATTCCGGAGATCTCTGTGGTGACAGTTGCGCCTCCGAGAGATTCATTATCCGTAACCTCGCCTATAGCCGCTTTCACAAGATGAGCTCCCGCAAGAAATATACTGCCGTGACCTTCGACAATTAACGCTTCATCACTCATAATAGGAAGATAAGCTCCACCTGCCACGCACGGTCCCATAATTGCGGCGATCTGCGGAATTCCCATCGAACTCATCACGGCATTGTTCCTGAATATCCTTCCGAAATGTTCCTTATCAGGAAATATCTCATCCTGCATCGGTAAGAATACTCCTGCAGAGTCAACGAGATAAATTATCGGCAGATTATTCTCCATCGAGATCTCCTGTGCTCTGAGATTCTTCTTGCAGGTAATTGGGAACCAGGCGCCGGCTTTTACTGTGGCATCATTGGCAACTATGACACAGTCCCGTCCGTGAATTTTTCCAATACCAAATATTGTACCTGAAGAAGGCGCGCCTCCATGTTCTTCATACATACCGTAACCTGCGAAAGTACCTATCTCCATGAAATAGGAATCTTTGTCAATTAAAAGATCAACTCTTTCTCTGCAATGCAGCTTTTTCTTTGCATGAAGTTTCTCAATGGATTTTTTTCCGCCTCCGAGGTACACCGTTTCTTTTTCGGAGTTAATTTTTCGTAAATGTTCTTTGTGATAATCTTCCCTGATAAGAAAAGTTTTATCCTTCTTTATTTTTGATTTTAATTTTGACATTCTATTGTTTATTAATTGCAGGAAGGGGATGCTTTACTATTCGTATAACAGTATGCTTAAAAGATTACTTATTAAAATGCAGATGCTAAATTAATACAATATAAAACCAATGGTGAAAACTAAATTGTAAAAAAATTTCAGAAAAAAAATCAAGCGATGTCTTTCCTGTTCTCACTGAGATATACAGGCTCTTTCTTTTCAGTTATTACTTCTTTGGTAATTATGCAGCTAGAAATATTTTCTTTTGAAGGAATTTTATACATGATATCAAGCATGATGTTCTCAAGTATGGATCTCAATGCTCTAGCGCCTGTCTTTCTTGTCATTGCTTTTTCCACAACAGCATCAAGTGCTTCAGGATCAAATTCCAGATCGACACCTTCCATTCTGAATAATTTCTGATATTGTTTTGTAATGGCATTCTTAGGTTCAGTGAGGATTGAAAGCATTGTCTTTTTATCGAGCGAATTCAATGTAGTTATTACAGGAAGTCTTCCGATTAGCTCGGGGATAAGACCAAAATGAATAAGATCATCTGCCTCTACCTGTGACATGGTTTCATCTTTATTAAGGTCATCTTTTGAATAAACCTCTGAACCAAAACCAATAGAACTTTTAGCAATTCTTCTTTCAATAACTTTATCCAGACCGTCAAAAGCGCCGCCGCATATGAATAAAATATTCTTAGTGTTAATATTGATAAGCGCCTGTTCAGGGTGCTTTCTTCCGCCTTTTGGCGGAACACCGGCAACTGTACCTTCGAGCAGTTTCAATAAAGCCTGCTGCACTCCTTCTCCGGAAACATCTCTTGTAATAGAAGCGCTGTCGCTTTTTCTGGAGATCTTATCAATTTCATCGAGATATATAATTCCGCGCTCGGCTTTGTTCAGATCAAAATTTGCATTCTGTAAAAGATGAACTAAAATCGATTCAACATCATCACCAACATATCCGGCTTCTGTCAAAGTAGTAGCATCAGCTATCGCAAACGGAACATCAAGCAGTCTGGCAAGCGTCTGCGCAAGGAAAGTCTTACCAGTTCCTGTTGGACCGATAAGCATTATATTACTTTTCTCAATTTCAACGTCGTCAATATAATTGAAATCCATCGAATCAATTCTTTTGTAGTGATTGTAAACTGCAACAGCGAGAGACTTTTTGGCTCTGTCCTGACCGATGACAAATTCATCTAAAAATTTCTTGATTGCCTGGGGAGTGAGATTTGATCTGACTTTATTTATTGATTTAGCTGAACTGAAGATCGTATTTTTCTTTATTATCTGCATTGCATTACCAACGCAGATCTCACATATAAAAACATCCTTTCCATTGTGATCGGACGGACCTTTGATCATATTAGTAACTTTATCAGCGTTCCTTCCGCAGAAAGAACATCTTGCATTACTGTTTTTGGTTCCGGTCTTAGTATTCATTTAATGTTAAACTTTTGAGTGATTATATTAGAGGATAAATTAAGTTTTTTATTGAAATTAGTTGTTAAATAAAGAACAATATTTGCTTAATTTAAAAAGATATATAACAAAGTGCGCGATGAGGGAGTCGAACCCCCACGGGTCGCCCCGCTAGATCCTAAGTCTAGTGCGTCTGCCAGTTCCGCCAATCGCGCGCAGACAAATTTGATTACAAAAATAAATAAATATATGGCTAATTACAATCACGAATTTAACTGCAGTTTGAAACGCTTGTCAAATTTTTTCAAAACGTTTTAATGAAATGCAAAATAGATCCATTCTCCGGTAATCTGATTTACCATCGGTAGTTTAACTCTGACGTGATAAATAAAATGTGCAAATATTAAACATATATCAGAATTCTATATTACGACTTAATTATTTATATGATAATTTTTTGTAAAGTATTGTCCTAATACCTAATACTTAATACCTAATACCTAATACCTAATACTTAATACCTAATACCTAATACTTAATACCTAATACTTAATACCTAAACTCTTTCTGCAAAAACGGATTATTCTTTTTCTCGTCTTTTACTGTTGTGATCTCCATATGACCGGGATGTAAAGTGTAATCATCACCAACTGATTTAAAGAGTATATTCCTGATCGAGGAAAGTAGTACTCTGATATCACCGCCCTGAAGATCTGTTCTTCCAACTGAATTTTTAAAAACGACATCTCCGGAAAAAACATTTTTGTTCTCTTTATCAATGATACAGACACTGCCTGGAGAGTGTCCGGGTGTCTTTATAAATTTGAGTTTTGCATTTCCAAGTTCTATGATAGTGTCAGGTGTAATATATTCATCAACGGGCGGCGGAGCCGGAAAATTTAATCCAAAGAATCGGGCCTGATCCTGAGAATTCTCCAGAAGGAATTCATCTTCCTTATCCATTAGTATCGGAACATTAAAATAATCCTTTGCAAATTTGTTTCCGAGTATGTGATCAAGATGCCCGTGAGTATTCACGATGTATTTAATTTTTATATCATTGTCTTCTATAACTTTTTTAATTTCATTTTTTTCAGCTTCTGTAAATGCGCCCGGGTCTATTATGATACCTTCCTTGCTGTTTTCGTCGAAATAGATGTAACAGTTCATACTGAATGGATTGAGTGGTAGCTGAAATACTTTCATGTAATTGAATTTTTAAAAGTTATTAAATTGATTTTACTATGCTAAAAAATTAATTTGCTTACTTTAATACCAAATGGGCGATAATGACAAAATTAAAGTAATTACAACTAACCGTAAAGCTAATTTTGAATACGAGATATTAAATAAATATGAAGCGGGAATTGTGATTACAGGTACCGAAGTAAAATCCCTGCGGGAGGGAAAGGTGAATCTGCAGGAATCATACGGCAGGATCATAAATGATGAGGTATGGATCGTGAATTCACATATTAATGAATACAAATTCGGCAATATTAACAACCACGAACCCACACGAAACCGGAAACTTCTTTTAAACAAACGGGAGATCAGAAAGATCAGACAGCAGCTTCAGGAAAAGGGACTTACACTGGTGCCGCTGAAGATCTATTTTAAAGGTTCGCTTGTGAAAGTCGAGATTGGAATAGCAAGAGGAAAAAAACTTTATGATAAAAGAGAATCAATTAAAAAAAGAGACATAGAAAGGAATTTAAGCAGAATATAATGTTTGCATCAGTCAAAGAACAAATGGATATTATCAGGGAAGGAACAGTTGAGATCATTCCCGAAGATGAACTCGTAAAGAAGTTTGAAAAATCCATAAAAAAAAATACACCGCTCAATATTAAACTCGGATGTGATCCGTCAAGACCCGATCTTCACATCGGACATTCTGTTGTGCTGAATAAACTCAGACAGTTTCAGGAGCTCGGTCATAATGCAATTTTAATTGTCGGGGATTATACCGGAATGATAGGAGATCCTTCAGGCAAGAAGAAGACACGCCCTCAACTGACATTTGAAGAGACCCGGATCAATGGCGAGTCATATTTTGAACAGGCAGGAAAGATACTCGATGTAAGCAGGGCGAGAGTTGTTTATAATTCAGAATGGTTGAGTAAACTTGATCTGAAAGAACTGATCAATCTGTTAAGTAAGTTTACAGTTCAGAGAATACTCGAAAGAGATGATTTCACCAACAGGCTGAAGGATCAGACAGAGATCGCTTTACATGAGCTTTTATACCCCATAATGCAGGGTTATGATTCCTATGCCATTGATGCTGATGTTGAACTCGGCGGTACGGATCAGAAGTTCAATAATCTTGTCGGCAGGGATGTACAGAAACGATTCGGTAAAGAGCAGCAGGTAGTGATCACGATGCCTCTGATCGAGGGAACTGACGGTTCGGAGAAAATGAGTAAATCAATGGACAATGCAATCGGGATCACTGAAGACCCAAAAGATATTTTCGGAAAGACTATGAGCATTCCGGATATTCTCATTTACAAATATTTTCAGCTGACTACAAAAGTCAGTTTAGAGGAATTAGCTGAAATAAAGAAAACTCTCGAAAACAGCGAAAATAATCCGAGAGATACAAAAAGACGTCTGGGATATGAGCTTGTAAAACTTTATTATGATGCCGAAACAGCAGAAAAAACAATTGAGGAGTTTGATAAAGTATTCATTAAAAAAGAGACACCGGATGACATTCCTGATCATGAAGTTAAAGTTGACAGTATCAAGCTTATAGATCTTTTAACGGAAGCAAAACTTTCGGAATCCAAGACCGTTGCAAGAAAACTCATAGAGCAGGGGGCAGTTAGCATAGACGGGAAAAAACAATCAGACATGAACCTTGTGATAGATCTTAAGGACGGAATGGTATTCAAAGTTGGAAAAAGAAAATTCATGAAAATAAAAAAATAAATAAAAATATTAAAAATTGAATTAATGATTTAAAATATTTTAGATATTTTCCATAGAAAAAATTTTATATTAATTAAAACGAAGTACAACAGGAGACAGTAAAATTGTTCAAACCAACAAAATTATTTTTTACCAAGGGAGTGGGAAGACATAAAGATTATCTTCAGTCATTTGAATTAGCTTTGAGAACGGCAGGAATAGAAAAATGTAATATAGTAACTGTATCCAGTATATTTCCCGGCGGATGCAGAAGATTAACAGTAGAGCAGGGAACGGCATTACTGGAGCCGGGTCAGATCACATTCTGTGTGATGGCCAGAAACTTCACTAATGAACCTAACAGATTAATTGCATCCTCAATAGGAGTTGCGCTTCCGTCTGATGACAGTCATTACGGATATATTTCCGAACACCACCCGTTTGGAGAAACTGAAAAAGTTTCCGGAGAATATGCGGAAGACCTTGCGGCAACTATGCTTGCAACAACATTAGGAGTCGATTTTAATCCTGAGACAGCCTGGAATGAAAGAGAAAATCTTTATAAGCAAAGCGGAAAAATCATTAAAACTTTTAATGTAACTCAGTCTGCGGAAGGTGATAAGAATGGTCTATGGACCACCGTTATTTCATGTGTAGTATTTTTACCTTAAAAAATAAAAATATATTATTATGTCTAAAAAATTGTATATAGGGATTATATCGGGAATCTTAATAGGTCTTGCCGTCCCGGTTATTATTAAATTAAAAAAGGAAGATGATATTCCAGAAGACGGAAATCTTTCGGGAATACTCGACAAAGCAAATTCATTTCTTCTTAAAGCTAAAAATAAAGCAGATAACATTATTGCGGAAGCAGAAAAAAAGTCGGATACAATAATTGAAGAAGCAGGTGAAATTCTTTCAAAAGTTAAAGAGAAAACATCTTCTCTTCATTTTGATCATAAGAATTCTGCAAAAGAGGAAATTTACAAGATCAAGGAAGAGATTGAAAAAAGTATCTCAGATTTTCAAAAGAAAATAACCAAGCTTTAGTTCGTATTTATTTTTTTTAAAAAAGATCAGACAGGAGTTTTTTCAAAAACTCCTGTCTTTTTCATGTCAGGAAAATCGGAAGATCACGATAAAATTATACAAACTATTAATTATTAACAGGCGATTTAAGTCTTATAAATGCCGATGAATTATTATAGACAATCAGAACGTCATCCAGACTTGTTTCACCGTCTCCATTTACATCACTAGATAACCTGGTTCCTGTAAGGAATACGGAAGCATCGTTCTTAACATCTATAATATCAGTAATGTCAACGTATCCGTCATAATTTATGTCACCTGAATAGATACAGTATTTACCGTTGTTAAGTATCATATTATTTTCATAAGCCTGGGAAGCGGAAGAAATAAATGAATATGAAGTTGTAACACCTGTATTCATTTGAAACGCAACAGGTACATTACTCCAGGTTTCAACACTGTTGAAATGTTTTACATCAATAAAATAATTTGAACTTCCCGCATTTTTAAAATTCAGATCAGCAGTAAAACTTATGGAATCCAGCGGTGCCCTGGCTGAGTCTATTATTGCATAAGGTGAAAAAGATTCTCTGAGATATACTGTAATGGTATCTGTTCTGATCATGGTACCGCCGGATCTGTTAAGTCCCTGAATAGCAGCTGTCAGCTGTAGATTAACAGATGCAAGTGGTAAATAATCAACATTTCCTAATAAAGGATCATCAGGTTTATGAAAGATATGAGCTTCCACGGAATCCTGAACGGAAGTTCCCCAGTAATTATTCTCGGCTTTAAGCGAATCTGGAGTATTATTATAAAGATCATATATCTGGCCTGAGTTACTGTTTCCATATATCTGATTCAACCCAATATCAGTAGTGTCAGGGCTGGAGAGATCACCCAGATTGGGTTTTGCTGTTCCCTGAACTGTTATTCCCCAGAGATTTCCCCGGATAATATTTCTTGTAACAATTGAATTCTGAGTTGCCGAGCCGTTGAAATTTATGCCACTTCCACCGAGGGCCGGATTTCCCTGAATGTTATTACTGTCAATAATATTATTATTGATATATATATTAGAACTACCTCCTGCAATAGCAATTCCGTATCTGTTATGTTTGATAATATTATCTTCAATGATCGCATTCGGAATTGATCCTACCGGAAGGAAAGATATTCCTCCGCAGTTAGTGTAAAGTCCGGTAATAGTATTTCCTCTTATGATCATAGGAGCAGAACCAGTTGCTCCGAAGTTTATCTGAGGAACATTCGCATTATCCGTATTATTCTCATATATAAGATTATTCAGTATCTGGGGAGATGAAGCAATATTTGCGCCTGAAACTATGGCAGCTCTTCTGTTTCTGAATATTCTGCAGTTGGATACAACAGAATTAGACCGGAAGAATGAAATAGCACCGCTGGAAAATGAACTGTTTAAAGTATTGTATCTAAGAGTACATCTGTCAATCAATATATCGCAGTCAAGCATTCTGATTGCATTCCCATATTCCAATATCAGATTTTTAAGAATTGAACCGTCACTGAGATCTTCAAATTTCAAACCGAGAAATTTAAGTGTCGTATCCTGGGCAGTAATTTTTGCAGAATCAGGCGGATCAATAATCAGAATACCGTTAATATCGATAAAGACTCCGGTTTTAAATTTCATTACTGCATTGGTTAAAATCTTAATGGTATCGGAAGCTGAAATTGTCAATGTATCATTGAATAAATAATCCGAACCGGAAACAGTGACGCTGCCTGAAGATTTAGCAACAAGGCTGTCAAGATTCCAAGTAACACCCGTACCCGGCGTGGTATAATTTGCAAAACTTTCTGAAAATAATAAAAATGACAAAACAATTAGTATCTTTCTCATATATGATTTTTTAGTTTTAAAAAAGTTAAATTTATCCAAAATTAATAAATTTAAACTTTGTATATTAATGATTAATTTGTCTTAAATAAAATACATACATGTCTATCCCATACAGCTCACTTCCATCATACAGCGATTTATTCTTAAAGTACACAGAAAATTTTGAATCACTTTCTAAATTTTATGAATTTAATTTCAAAAAAGATGAAGATTTTCAGAAATGCATAGAACTGAAAAAGGAAACTTACATAAAAGGAAAGAGTTTTTTCAGAAATGAGATCACGGATATTTTAAAAGTTCAGAATGCAAAATTCGGATCTCATGAAAAGACATTTGAAAATATATTGCTCCTGAATGATCATAATACTTTTGCAGTTGTAACCGGTCAGCAAATTGGAATTCTGAGCGGACCATATTATACAATACTCAAAGCATTAAATACAATTCAGTTATCGGAACAGCTTAAGACAAAATTTCCCGAATACAATTTTGTGCCAGTATTCTGGCTTGAAGCAGATGATCATGATTTTACTGAAATAAATAACATTAATATTATTTCAAAAGAAAATGAACTTAAGAACATCAAATATTTTGAAAAGGGAACGGAGCAGGAAAAGTATCTTCAGCCGGTCGGAGGAATTATACTTGATGAACATATTGAGACTTTTAAAAATGAATTACTCGGATCCTATCATAATAGTGATTTCACGGAAAATTTATTTAATTCGATAAATGAATCATATAAAGAAGGAAACGATCTGATCACTGCTTTTGCATTGTTCATGAATGATATCATAAAAGATAAAGGACTCATATTTATTGATCCGACAGACATTGAGTTAAAAAAAATGCTGCAGCCGGTTTTTAAAACTGAGCTTACTACTTTTCCGGATATCTGTGAAAAAGTTATAGATACTTCGGTAGAGCTGGAAGAAAATTTTGCGGTTCAGGTGAAGCCAAAAGCAATTAACCTGTTTTATATTCATGAAGGTAACAGGTATTTAATAGAGCCTAGAGAAGATGATATATTTGCGCTTAAGCATTCCAGGCAAAAATTTTCCAGAGAAGAACTGACGGGATTACTTGAGACTAATCCGGAAAGATTCAGCTGGAATGTTGTGACACGTCCTATCTGTCAGGATTACCTGCTGCCGACAGTGGCATATATCGGCGGACCATCTGAGATAGCTTATTTCGGCCAGTTCAGACAGGTATATGAATATTTTGAAATTACGATGCCGGTAATTTATCCGAGGACTTCCGTAACAATACTTGAGAGCAGGGTAAAGAATTTCATGGAAAAGTTTAATATCAGATTTGACGAGTTTTTTGATGAAAAAGAGATCGGAAAGAAACTTCTGAATGAGAATTCTGATATTAGTGCGGATCAGATCTTTTCAGATCTTAAAGAAGAACTGAGAGCGGTATTTTATACATATGAAAAAGAGTTACTGAAAATAGACAACAAGCAGACAGAGGGTTTCTCAAAAAGGAATAATCAGTTTCTTGAATCGCTGGAAATTGCCAAGGAAAAATTCATAAGCGCCCAGTCTAAACAAAACGAGGTAATTTCAAATCAATTGCGAAAAGCACTTCTGTTTATTTTTCCGGATAATACTTTACAGGAAAGAATACTAAATATCTCATATTTCCTGAATAAATACGGTCCGGATATAATTGAACATCTGATTTCAGAAATAATAATTGATGATTTCGGACATCAGGTTATTGAAGTCCCTGCTAACAGGATTTAATAATAACTCTTGTTTAAAATAAATAAAATACTTGTTATAAGATTATCCTCTCTGGGAGATATCATTTTATCATTTCCACTTCTGAAAAAACTCAGGGAAAAATTCCCTTCAGCAGAAATTCATTTTCTTACAAAAGAGATCTACTTGGAAGCAGTTAAACTGAATCCTGTTGTCGACAAGATCCTTATTCTCAATGAAAATATTAAGAACTCACGTAGAGAAATAAGAAAGAATCAATATGATCTGATAATCGACATTCACAAGAATTTCAGAAGCATTTATCTTAGTGCTTTTAACGGTAAGAGCATAAAACGATATAAAAAGGATAATTTTAGAAAATTTCTTCTGGTAAATTTAAAGATCGATCTGTTAAAAAACGCATTGCCGGTTTTTGGAAAGTATCTAAGAACCATAAGCGAATATTTAAAAAACGGCGATTATAATTATACCACTTCTGAACTTGTATTTGATAAAAGAAAGGAGATTGAAAAGGATTACATTGTAATAGCTCCTTCTTCAAAACATTACACAAAGAGATATCCTGAAAATAAATTTGTAAATTTTATAAATGAGTTTCACAAATTAAATAATATCAAATTCGTACTAGTTGGGGATAGCTCTGAGAAAGATCAGAATATATGCGGATTCATTTCCGAAAAATGCAGCAATACTATAAATCTGTGCGGAAAGTTAAGTTTGGATAAACTGGCGGGAGTATTGTATCACAGTACAAAAATAATAACTAATGACAGCGCTGTTCTCCATTTGTCAGAAGCATTGGGGAAAAGTGTAAATGCTGTATTCGGAAGTACAGTAAAACAATTCGGTTTCTTTCCGCAATTGAATGACTCAGAAGTTTTTGAAATCAAAGGTCTTAAATGCAGACCTTGCACTCATATTGGCAGAGATAAATGCCCGGAAGGACATTTTAAATGTATGGAAGAAATACATTTGAAAATTAAAAATTGAAAATTGACAGAAAATATATTATATCAATATCTTGAATACCTAATACTTAATACTTAATACTTAATACTTAATACTTAATACTTAATACT
>CALMST010000035.1 GCA_937872315.1 uncultured Ignavibacteria bacterium
GCTTGCCAATGAAAGAAGATTAATAGCACGGGTCCGTACTTCGGTTTCACTTATCACTTTTGGATTTACTATTTATAAATTTATCGGAGATGTGGATATTCAGGAAATGATTGTGAGATCAAACTATCTAATCTCTGCGGCAGATGCCGGACTGACCTTAATTGCGCTTGGATTTTTCTGCGTGTTCTTCGGATTGATCGAGTTAGAAATTTTCCTGATTGAATTAGGAGTCTTCCTGATTGAGTTAAGAGTTTTCCTGAACGGGTCAGGATAGAGAGTGGTGAGTTTAAACAAGTGAAGAGAATGATATTGCTCAAATAATTTTAGTAATTTATAAACATAAAAATAAACCCCGGTTTTGAAAAGTATTATATTCAATTCCGGGGTTAATATTTTTAAAAAGAAATCTGAGCTTTAAATCCGACTATGCTTCAGTCTCTTCTTCTTTAACTTTTTTCTTTTTCTTTGCTTTAGGTTTTGCTTTAGCTTTCTCTTTTTCCTGTTCCGCTTCTTCTTCTATTTCTTTTTCCTTTTCCATTATGTGATAATCTTCTTCCTTGTCAGTTACTATTATTTCTCTGTATTTCCTCAGACCGGTTCCTGCAGGGATCAATTGTCCGATAATAACATTCTCTTTCAGTCCAAGCAGATTATCAACTTTTCCCCTGATGGCTGCATCAGTAAGAACCTTTGTAGTTTCCTGGAATGAAGCCGCAGAGATGAAACTGTCTGTGGTAAGAGATGTCTGGGTTATACCCAGAAGGACAGGATCTCCCGAAGCGGGGACCGCATCCTTGAACTTTATAGCTGCCTTTCCTTTTTTCTTTAAAGCTGCATTAAGTTCTTTACCTTCTTTCTTGTTCATCTTATCACCTTCTTTTACCTTATCACTGTCACCCGGATCAGTTACTACCACCATTCCTTTAAGATTCTCATTTTGCTCGGCAAACAGATTTTTATGTATAACATCTCCTTCTAGGAAATTTGTGTCACCTGTATCTGTGACCTTTATCTTCTGAAGCATCTGTCTTACAATAACTTCTATATGCTTATCATTGATCTTAACACCCTGGATCCTGTAAACTTCCTGGATCTCATTTACCAGATATTCCTGAACTTCAGCAACACCTTTGATCTTCAGAATATCAACCGGATCAAACGCTCCCCCTGTTAATGGTTCTCCTGATTTTACAACATCACCATGTCTTACAAGAATGTGTTTCCCGATAGGGATCTTATAATCAACTGTTTTGCTTCCGTCTTTACTGATGATCCTTACTTCCCGGCTTCCTCTTGAGATCTTACCGATCTCAACTGTTCCGTCGATCTCCGCTACTTTAGAAGGATTACTTGGACTTCTTGCCTCGAATAATTCTGTTACCCGTGGAAGACCTCCCGTAATATCTCTTGTCTTACCGGAATCCCTTGGGATCTTTACCATGATAGTTCCCGCTTTTACTTCTTCACCGTCATCTACCAGCAAGTTTGCTTTAGCCGGGATCAGATAAGAACTCAATGTTTTATCATTCTTCGGATTCAGTATCTGAATAGTTGGTGATTTAGTTTTGTCACGGCTCTCAATTACGATTTTCTGGAAGTGACCTGTCTGTTCATCTTTTGCGAGTTCATATTGCTTTCCTTCGTCCATGTCAAAATAACTTATAATACCGTCATCCTCTGCTACAATGACAGAGTTGTATGGATCCCATTCGTATAATATTCCGTTCTTCTTCACTTTCTCATTTACTTTAACTTTCAGATGAGCTCCGTATGGTACAGAATATTTTGCAAGCTGTGAACCGTTATCATCAATTACAAGTATCTGTCCGTTTCGGCTCAGAGATACAAACTCATTTCCGATAGCGCCTTTATATTCAACGATCTTTATGTTATCAAATTTGATCTTACCTTCAAATTTTGAAGTTATCTGAGACTGTGTAATGATCTTACTTGCAGTTCCTCCGATATGGAATGTCCTTAAAGTAAGCTGTGTTCCCGGCTCACCGATTGACTGAGCTCCGATAATACCTACTGCCTCTCCGACCTCCACCATTTTACCGGTTGCAAGATTTCTTCCGTAACATTTTGCGCAAACACCTCTTTTTGTTTCACAGGTCAGTACGGATCTTATTTCTACTTCCGTTATAGGCGTTTCAGAAACCATTTGTGATTTTTCTTCCGTGATCAGCTCACCGCCTTTTATAATTACTTTTTTGGTCAGAGGATTTACCACATCATTAACTGCTACCCTTCCAAGTATTCTTTCAGCTAATGTTTCTTTAACATCTTCTCCTTCTTTTAAAGCTTCGGTTTTCACACCTCTGATCGTTCCGCAGTCATCTTCCGTTATGATCACATCCTGAGCCACATCCACAAGCCTTCTTGTAAGATATCCTGCATCAGCTGTTTTTAATGCTGTATCGGCAAGACCTTTTCTCGCTCCGTGTGTCGATATAAAGTATTCAAGAATTGATAATCCTTCTTTGAAATTTGCTATAATTGGATTTTCAATGATCTCACCTGCCTGACCTGTTAAAGATTTCTGCGGTTTCTGCATAAGACCTCTCATGCCTGCAAGCTGACTGACCTGCTCGGCTGATCCTCTTGCGCCTGAGTCGATCATCATGTGCAATGAGTTAAAACCGTTCTTTGATTTAGTCAGATTCAGCATAAGATCTCTCTTAACTTCATCCCTTACGTGTGTCCAGATATCAATAACTTTGTTATATCTTTCATTCTCAGAAATAATACCTCTTCCCTTTGATTTTTCAATAACTTCTACTCTTTTGTATGCTTCCTCAATAATTTTATCCTTCGTTGCGGGTACTTCAATATCATCAATGTTTACAGATAATCCTCCGATTGTTGCATATTTAAATCCAACCTCTTTGAGATCATCCAGAAATCTTGAAGTAACATAATTTCCGACCTTGGAATAAATTATTCCTATGATCTCTGTAAGTTTTTTCTTCTTAAGCAGTTCATTCATGTATGGCAGATCCTTAGGAACTATCTGGTTGAAGATTACTCTTCCTGTAGTAGTTTCTATTATCTCACCTTTAATTCTTACTTTTATCCTGGCATGTAACCCCAGCATTTTATTATCATAAGCCATAAGCACTTCTTCCGGCGAGGAAAATATTTTCCCTTCTCCTTTATCTCCGGGCATTTCCTTTGTCAGATAATAACATCCAAGCACCATCTCCTGATTTGGAGTAGTGATCGGCTCACCGTTCTGTGGTGATAAGATATTATGTGACGAAAGCATCATTATCTGAGCTTCAAGCTGCGCTTCAAAAGACAATGGAACGTGTACTGCCATCTGGTCACCGTCAAAGTCCGCATTGAAAGCACTGCATACAAGCGGGTGAAGTGTGATAGCTTTACCTTCAATAAGCACAGGCTGGAATGCCTGAATACTTAATCTGTGTAAAGTCGGAGCTCTGTTAAGCATTACCGGATGTCCGTTGATTACGCTTTCAAGAATATCCCATACTTCAGGTGTTCTCTTGTCAATTAATTTTTTAGCACTCTTGACAGTCTTTACATAATCCCTGTCAATCAGTCTTCTTATAACAAACGGCTTGAACAATTCAAGAGCCATATCCTTGGGAAGTCCGCACTGATGCAGCTTTAAGTCCGGTCCGACAACGATTACAGTTCTGCCTGAATAGTCAACTCTCTTTCCTAATAAATTCTGTCTGAATCTTCCCTGTTTACCTTTGAGAATATCAGATAAGGATTTCAACGCTCTGTTCTCTGCCTTAACTGCTGTTACTCTTCTTGAATTATCAAGCAAAGCATCAACTGCTTCCTGCAGCATTCTCTTTTCATTCCTTAAAATAACTTCAGGAGCTTTTATATCTATTAATCTTTTTAATCTGTTGTTTCTGATTATCACCCTTCTGTAAAGATCATTCAGATCACTTGTTGCAAATCTTCCGCCCTCTAAAGGTACAAGAGGTCTTAGCTCCGGAGGTATTACTGGTACTACATCAAGTACCATCCACTCTGGCTTGTTTGCTTTTCCGCCCGGCTTTACTCTGAATGCCTCAAGAACTCTTAATCTCTTAATGTTGTCAGCTTTCTTTAATGCAGACAGTTCGCCTTTAAGCTCACTTCTTAATCTTGTGATCTCCTCTTCCATGTTAAGCCTGCGGAGTAATTCCTTAATGGCTTCTCCGCCCTGACCTGCCACAAATTTTTTCGGATCATCATCATCCATGTTCATTTCATCTTCACTCATTGCATCCAGCACTTCGTTATATTCTTCTTCAGTAATAAGCTGTTGCTTCTGGAAATTTGTCTTACCGGGGTTAATTACCACATAAGTCTCATAATATATAATCCTCTCCAGCTCTTTCGATGAGATCCCGAGTATGTATCCGATCTTTGTCGGCATTGATCTGAAATACCAGATATGCACAACCGGAACACTTAAAGTAATGTGTCCCATTCTTTCTCTTCTTACACTCTTCAGATTTATTTCAACACCGCATCTGTCGCAAACTATGCCTTTATATCTTATCCCTTTATATTTTCCGCAGTGACATTCCCAGTCTCTTACCGGTCCGAATATCTTCTCACAGAACAGCCCGTCTTTATCCGGTTTATATGTCCTGTAATTAATAGTTTCCGGCTTTAATACTTCACCATAAGATCTCGATATAATTGAATCGGTCGAAGCAAGATTGATAGTTATCTTCGAAAATCTCTTTCTTTTGTGCTCTGTTTTAAAAGCCATTTTAACCTCTTTGTTTTATATTTAAAATTTTTCTTTTAAGTATCTGTATATAACCGCCATGGCGGATTACAACTATTCTACCAGGTTAATATCAAGACATAATCCCTGAAGCTCTTTCAGAAGTACATTAAATGATTCAGGTACTCCCGGCTCAGGTAAATTATCACCTTTAATTATCGCTTCATAGACCTTGCTTCTTCCTGTCACGTCATCACTCTTGTATGTAAGCATTTCCTGAAGAATATGAGCTGCTCCGTAACCCTGCAATGCCCAGCATTCCATCTCTCCGAATCTCTGACCGCCAAACTGCGCTTTACCGCCAAGTGGCTGCTGAGTTATGAGAGAGTATGGTCCTATTGATCTTGCGTGGATCTTGTCATCTACAAGGTGGGAAAGTTTTAATATGTAAATGTAACCGACTGTTACTTTCTGATCAAACTTCTCTCCTGTCATACCGTCATACAGATCCGTCCTGGAATTGTTACTTAATCCTGCTTTTTCAAGATATTCCATTATCTCAGCTACTGTTGCTCCGTCAAAAATCGGTGTTGCAAATTTCACTCCGAGATTCTTCGCAGCCCAGCCTAATGCTGTTTCATACAGCTGGCCAAGATTCATCCTTGATGGAACTCCGAGCGGATTCAATACTATATCCACAGGTGTTCCGTCCGGCATAAACGGCATGTCTTCCTGAGGCACGATCTTTGCCACAACACCCTTGTTACCGTGTCTTCCTGCCATTTTATCACCTACTGAAAGTTTTCTCTTCTTCGCAACATATACCTTCGCAAGTTTCACAACTCCCGTTGGCAACTCATCTCCAAGCTTTACTTTATCCTTTAATCTTTTAAATCTTTCTTCTATTTCATTTTGCTTGAAAGTATAATTTCTGTAAATATCAGGTATCAAAGAATTTGCCCTTGCATTATCTGACCATTCAGATTCATAATCAAATTCTGAAAGCAGATAATTCTGATTTTCAATCAGATTTAAAAAAGCATCTTTTTTAAATGTTGCACCGCTTTTTATTATGAAGTTTCCCTTTTTGTCTTTTAATCCCCTGGATGCTTTTCCTGAAAGAAGTATGTCAAATTTTTCAGCGATCTTGTGATTCAGATCTTTGATCTCTTTCTTTCTCTCGGCTTCATATTTGTCTATCTTTCTTTTTTCATCTCTCTTGCTCTCAGTGTCCCTTGTCTTTCTTGAGAATAATTTTTTATTTATGACTATACCTTTTAATCCCGGCGTAGCCTTTAGAGATGCATCTTTTACATCACCTGCTTTATCTCCGAAAATAGCTCTGAGTAATTTTTCTTCAGGTGTCGGTTCGGTCTCTCCTTTAGGAGTTACTTTACCGATAAGTATGTCATTTTCTCTTACCTCTGCCCCGATCCTTACAATACCGTTCTCATCAAGATCCTTTGTAGCTTCCTCGCTGACGTTCGGGATCTCTTTTGTTAATTCTTCCTCACCCCTTTTTGTATCTCTTACTTCTAGACTGAATTCTTCTATATGAATGGAAGTGTAAACATCATCTGCCACAAGTTTCTCACTGATAATGATGGCATCCTCAAAGTTGTATCCTCTCCAAGGCATAAATGCAACAAGCACATTTCGTCCAAGCGCAAGTTCACCAAGCTGAGTTGAAGATCCGTCAGCTAAAATATCTCCCTTCCTGATCTTCTGACCTTCTGTTACAATAGGTCTCTGATTGATCGAAGTATCCTGATTGGTTCTGAGAAATTTAACAAGATTGTATTCAACTATTTTTCTGTCAGTAAAAGTAAGTAAACTTTCATCAGAATCTTCTTTGATATTATATTTTACTATTATCTTGTCTCCTGACACATACTCCACAACACCATCAGCCTCAGCTGCAAGCATAGTTCTTGAATCTCTTGCAACGATCTCTTCAAATCCGGTACCTACAACAGGTGACTCCGGTCTTAAAAGCGGAACCGCCTGACGCTGCATATTACTGCCCATCAGAGCTCTGTTTGCATCATCATGCTCAAGGAATGGGATCAATGCCGCGGCGGCTGATACGATCTGGTTGGTTGCCACATCCATATAATCTATTTCATCTGCCTTGAATAACGGGAAGTCCCCTTTGAATCTACCTTTTATTCTCTCATTCTCAAAATATCCTTTCTCATCAACAGGTGCATTTGCCTGAGCTATTCTGAAAAAGTTTTCCTTTTCTGCAGACAGATATTCAATCTTATCAGTTACTCTTCCGTTTTCAACTTTTCTGTAAGGTGTTTCTATGAATCCCAGTTCATTTATTCTTGAATGAATACATAATGACGAGATAAGACCAATGTTTGGTCCCTCCGGAGTTTCAATCGGACATAATCTGCCGTAATGTGTATAGTGAACGTCTCTTACCTCAAATCCGGCTCTTTCTCTTGAAAGTCCGCCCGGTCCTAATGCACTGATCCTTCTCTTATGTGTCATCTCTGCAAGAGGGTTTGTCTGATCCATGAACTGTGACAACTGGCTCGTTCCAAAGAATGATGATAAAGCGCTGGTTATTGGTCTGGCGCTTATAAGTTTTGAAGGCACTAAATTTTCTTCGTCATGTATGCTCATCTTGTCCCTGATCGTTCTTGACATTCTCGACAATCCCAGAGAAAACTGAGCAGATAACTGTTCGTTAACTGTTCTTACCCTTCTGTTTCCAAGGTGATCTATATCATCCACTTCTTTTTTTCCGTCAACAAGATCTCTCATGTAATTAATGATATAAACTATATCTTCCTGTGTAAGAATAGTAATATGCGGATCGATCTTTGTTCCCAGTTTATAATTGATCTTGTATCTTCCCACATTTCCCAGATCATATTTTTTCGTATTGAAAAATAATTTTTCAATATAGCTTCGCGCATTCTCTGCTTCCGATTCTGCCAGAGCTGCTGCAGCTTTTTTATCTTTAGGTGTTAATTCAACCGGTGTCTTTTCAAGCAATATGTTGCTTTCATCTTCTTCACTTATTATCGTATTATAAATGATCTCTTCACCGTCAGTCGGATTACTTTTGAGAAGATTAAGTTCTTTCATGCCGGAAGAAATTATCTTTGCAAGCATCTCATCCGTAAGTAATGTATTTTCTTCTATTTCAAGATCATCACCTGTATCTTTATTGATTACTTTTTCAAGCACTCTTCTGCCTACATAATCAAGATAATTTTTATCCGTTAATTTTACATTTTCAACTAAACCAAACAACTCAAGCATCTGAACATGTTCATTTAATCCTAAAGCTCTTAACAGTGTGGAGAAATAGAATTTCTTTTTTCTGTCAATGTATGCATATAATAGATTGTTGATATCTGTAGTAAATTCAACCCATGATCCTCTGAAAGGTATCACTCTTGCTGAATATAATTTCGTTCCGTTAGCGTGAATTGATTCACTGAAAACCACACCCGGAGATCTGTGCAGCTGGCTGACTATGGCTCTCTCAGCTCCATTTATAATAAAACTGCCTCTCGGTGTCATATAAGGAAGGTTTCCAAGATAAACATCATTTTCTATTGTATAATTGTATTCTTTAGCTGCCGCATTCGGCTTTGTCGAAAGTCTTAATCTTGCTTTCACCTGCACAGCGTAAGTCAGTCCCTGCTCCTGGCATTCAATAACCGAATAATGCGGTTTCTCCAGATAATAATCAACGAATTCCAGTATTGCCGTCTCTCTCGAATCAGAAATAGGAAAGTTATCTTCAAAGACCTTCTGCAGTCCCTGAGACTTCCTTTTGCTTGCAGGAACTTCTTCCTGCAAAAAATCTATATATGACTGAATCTGAACATTGAGGAGATCCGGCGGATCATGTGTGATCGAAGTTTTTGCAAATGTTAACCTTTTGTTCTTACTGCTTATAGGTTTTAATTTTAAATCGACTTCTTTTTTTTCCAATTTTTACCTCAGGAATTTTAATAACTAATCCCGGCTGATAATAATGCCGGGACTAATTAATATTTAAAAAATATATTTATTGTAAAGATGATTTTTTAGATTTGTTATAAAAAAGAATTACTTCAATTCTACTTTTGCACCGGCTGCTTCTAAATCAGCTTTTAACTTCTCTGCATCTGCTTTTGAAATATTCTCTTTTACCGGCTTTGGAGCGCTTTCTACAAGCCCTTTTGCCTCTGTTAATCCAAGACCTGTTGCATTCTTCACAGCCTTGATCACATTGATCTTCTGTGAACCTGCTTCAGCAAGTATGACAGTAAATTCAGTTTGCTCTTCCGCCGGAGCTGCTGCTCCGCCTGCAGGTGCTCCGCCTGCCATCATGACAGGTGCCGCTGCTGTTACACCAAATTTATCTTCAAGTATTTTTTTTAATTCGGATGCCTGTGTTAATGTTAACTCTCCGATCTGATCTGCTATTTCCTGTACTGACATTTTTTTATTCCTTATTAAGTTAAATTTTTATAAAAAAGTTTCTTTTGGTTTAAGCGGCATTTTTTTTGCCGACTTCTTCTATTACACTGAAAAGATCTCTCATTGTCGCATTGATAGATCCAACTATTCCGGATGCCGGTGAATCAAGTGATCCAAGAATTGAAGATATGATCTCTTCTTTAGACGGCAATGAAGCCAGAGTATTCAGCTGTTTGGAATCATAAATCTCATTCTCAACTATTGCTAGCTTTAGCTTTGGTCTGTCAATTTTATCGGCAAATTTTTTCAGTATCTTTGCAGGAGCTACAGGATTCTTGTATGCAAATACAATACTTGTAGGACCGTGAAGTATTTCATCCAGCCTTTCCAGATGAGAAGAATATTTCTCAGATTCTTTTAAAGCTCTTGATGTAAGTGTATTTTTTACAACCTTATACTTTAAATCGGATTTATAAAAATCCTGTCTGAGCTCATTTACTTCTTCCACAGTCAATCCCGCAAAATCAGTGAAATACATTGCCTCGGAAGATTCGATCAACTCCCTGATCTCCCTGACTGACTCTGCTTTTTGTTCTTTATTCATTTATGTCTGTTTATAAATTAATGTTTCGAATTAAATGTGCCTGCCTGAAGCGGGGCAAGCTGATTTTTTACTGTATTTCGAGTGCGTAAAATTGTATAAAATATTTTAAGCTGCGGTTTTTATTGCAGATACACTTTTATCAAGTTTAATTCCGGGTCCCATCGTTGAAGAGATCGCTATGCTCTTTATATATGTTCCTTTTGATGCTGCCGGCTTGAGTTTTATAATTGTATTGATAAATGCCATTATATTTGCTTTCAGCATATTTTCATCAAATGATAACTTTCCTACCGTTGAATGTACTATTCCTGTCTTGTCAACCCTGAAATCGATCTTACCTGCTTTTACTTCTTTAACTGCCTGACCTACATTCGGAGTTACGGTTCCGCTTTTCGGATTTGGCATAAGACCTCTTGGTCCCAGGACTTTTCCGATCTTTCCTAACTCACTCATAGTATCAGGAGAAGCAATAATAACATCAATATCCGTCCAGCCATCCTGTATCTTCTTGATATAATCATCAAACCCAACATGGTCTGCGCCGGCTTCCCTTGCCTCATCGTGCTTTTCAGGTTTTGCAATTACAAGTACTCTCACAGTCTTTCCCGTTCCGTGAGGAAGTGAAACAGTTCCTCTTACTACCTGATCAGCATGCTTTGGATCTACTCCCAGTCTCATTGCAATATCTACCGATTCATCAAATTTAGCTGCTTTTGATTTCTTTAACTCTGCAACTGCTTCTGACAAACCATATTCCCTGGTTACATCAATTTTCTTGCTGTTCTCTTTTTGCTTTTTAGTTAATTTCATATTAAAATTTCTTTTAAAATTTCTCTTTTAAAATACCTTTTTGAATTTTACCCGGAATTTATAATCAGTTTTCTACAGTCAGTCCCATGCTTCTTGCAGTTCCCGCTACCATTCTCATAGCCGCTTCCACATCATGCACATTTAGATCCGGCATTTTTGTTTCCGCTATTTCACGTAACTGCTTTTTGGTAACTTTACCAACTTTTGTCTTATTCGGTACCCCGGATCCTTTTTCTATACCAGTAGCCTTAATTAGTAAAACCGCTGCCGGAGGAGTCTTTGTAATAAAAGTAAATGATTTATCCGAAAATACCGTGATCACAACCGGTATGATCAAACCTTTTTTATCCTGGGTTCTTGCATTAAACTGTTTACAGAATTCCATCCCGTTTACGCCTCTTTGTCCAAGAGCCGGTCCTACCGGAGGAGCCATAGTGGCTGATCCTGCCGGAATCTGTAATTTTATAAATCCTGTTATCTTCTTTGCCATTGTTTAAAAATATTTATAATTAATTTATTTTTCTTTTTCTATTTGTGTTAATTCCAGTTCTATGGGAGTCTTTCTTCCGAATATGCTTACCATTACCTTGACCTTAAGCTTTTCTAAATTTACCTCCAGAATATTTCCGCTGAAATTATTGAACGGTCCGCTTGTTACTTTTACCGGATCACCTACGTTCAGTTGAATATCTAGCTTTTTATCATCGCCTTCTTCATTCAATATAGCTTTTATCCTCTTTACTTCCGACGACTTCAATGAAATAGGTTCCAGCCTTTTTCCTTTTATGCTTTTTGATCCTACCATATTTATTATTGACGGCGTCTTTGAGATAAAATCCCTGATTTTATCATCAAGATCTGCTTCTATAAGGATATAACCCGGTAAAAAATTCTTTGATTTTACTTTTTTCTTACCGCCTTTTACTTCATAAATTTTCTCCAGAGGAATAAGCACATTCCTGATCTTATGCCCCATATTTTCATTTCTGATCTCATTATCAAGAAAAGCTTTTACCTTATTCTCATGACCGGATATTATCCTGACTGCATACCATTTAAAATTCTCATCTTCCTCTTCATCAGAATGATCTTCTTCCGATTTCTCCGCCTTCCTGTTTCCCGCATTTTCTGACTTGGGATCAGCAGAATCACTTTCTTCAATCCCGGCTTCTTCAACGGTCTCTTCCATGTTACCTTCTGCTAATTCATCATTTGTATCTGAGATCTCCCCGGAAAATTCACCATCCGGATTGTCTTCGGTCTTTTCTTCCAATTCTTCCTCTTCTGTTTTTTTATTTTCGTTTGTCATTTTTACTGATTATCTAAAATATTGCTTTTAATAATTCACTTATTCCTTTATCTATTATATATACTATGACCGAAGTTATCAACATGGTAATAACTACTACCTTGGTGGAATCTATTAATTCTTCTTTCTTAGGCCAGGACACCTTTTTCATCTCTTTGTAAATGTCCTCAAAAAAATTTATTATCTTATCTTTCATAAAAGGTTTAGTTTTCTGATGCACGGGAGGAGGGACTCGAACCCCCAACCAACGGTTTTGGAGACCGCTACTCTACCAATTGAGCTACACCCGCATGTCTATTTAAAACTTTCTTATTTAGACTCACGGTGTAATACATGCTGCTTTGTCCACTTACAGTATTTCTTCATTTCTAATCTTTCCTTCGTATTTATTCTGTTCTTAGTAGATACATAAACCGATTTACCTTTATGCGGACCTTCTACACTTACTAATTTTATTTTAACTCTTGAACCTTCTTTTGCCATGACTATATAAATTATTTAAAATTATTTAAACTATTCTGATATCAGATTTCCAGGGGTTTAATAAAGATTTTATTGATATGATTTTATTACTCTGCTTTCTTGTAGTTTATAAAAATTCCTGTTTCTGAGCTGATGACCGGGATTGAACCGGTGACCTCTTCCTTACCAAGGAAGTGCTCTACCAACTGAGCTACATCAGCTTATCAATTCCCAGCTAATTGTAACATATTAACCCTTTAAAAAATAATCTCAACCCGGCTTCAATAACATAAATCCTCCAAAAATAATGGAAAATTTTCCGGACCCTGCCGTTACGCCTGAGCGGGAGACGAGACTCGAACTCGCGACCAACAGCTTGGAAGGCTGTGACTCTACCAACTGAGTTACTCCCGCATTTTTCATTGCTTAAATTTTTAATTCTAAATTTTCTACAATGAACTCTGATCAACTTACAACTATTAGCTTTAAACAAGCTATGTGGGTAGGGAAGGATTCGAACCTCCGAAGACAATTGTCGACAGATTTACAGTCTGTTGCGTTTGACCGCTTCGCTACCTACCCGGCATACTTTATTTATTCAATCTTTCCCGCAATTAAATCCTTAAAAATATACTGAAGAAACTATTTTTAATTTCATAAAATTTAATCAAATTTAATTATATCTAATTATATTTAATTAAGAGTTTGGGAAAAGAGATAAAAATACCTATTTCAAGTTACTAAATCAATATAATTTTTAGGGAAAAATTTATTTATTCAAACTTTATTTTTTCTCTGATATCAGTAATAATTATTGGTTTTTTAAAGGAATGGATGGTTTACTGTTAATTTTCTGCTTTCCGAAAAATTCCTTATAAAAGATTCAGCTTCAATACACTGTCAATTCTGCTCTTTTGATTTTTAAGATTTTTTAATCTTTCATTTATGGCATCTCTTTCGGAAGACGATATGAGTCCGTTTTCAGCATCTACTTCATCAGCAGAAGTGTATAACGGAAACCTTTGCTCTTCATCTTTATAAAATAAACTAATCTTACCCTCAGAGTAACACCTGATATTCAGCTCCTGACCTTCTCTGTATTTTTGTCTGGTATTTAGAGCAACAAGATTTTCCTTTACATTATTCAGCGCTACATACATGTCAGTTTCAACTTTTTTTTTTATGCTCAAAGAAAGAATGACAGACTCGGCTCCTCCTTCCTGTGACATATTACTAAGTACTTTCCCCTGCTCCCTTATTTCTCTTTCAAGATTATTATATTTAATGACTGACGAAATTTTGCTTTTCAGTATCTCAATATTCTCGGATAATATATTGTTCTCTCTTGAAATAAAATTTTCCGGAAAAGTAGAAAGTATAAGCTTTCCGTTATTTAACTCATTTAAAGCCTCACTGTATTTTTTATTTGCATTAAGTTTTTTTGCATTATCAAGTTTTTCCCTGTATTCTTTAAAAGCTGTATTGTAAATATTATTAAAGAGGTTTTTTGCTTCCGTAGAATCTATACCCGAATATATTTTATTGTAATATTTAAGGGCAAGTCTCCAGTCATCCTTGTAATATTTTTTTGAGATCTCATAAGAATACTGATTTATCCGGCTCAGAGCCTTTTCCTTGTTTTTTCCGCCTGGATAGGATCTTAAAAATGTTTCATAATTACTTATCATTTTTTCAGTTGATTCAAGATCTGCCGCATTATCACTTCTCACAAGTTCTGAAAACTCCCTGTCTTCCTTCAGGACAAAAGTATAATAACCTATATAACCTATTGCTCCGATGATGGCAATAATTATAAGGATGATCAGTATATTCTGATAGATCCTTCTCCTGTTCTGCTCCGGTATCTTTTCTTTGGCAACTTCCAGACGGGTGTTTACAAAGTTTGCTTCCACTTCATCAGCATACTTCAGTACATTCTTGTAATAAACTTCAGCAGCTTTATAATCTTTTTTCCCGAAAGCCTCATCTGCGCTTGTCATCAGATTCATTTTGTTATTGATGAGGGAAACTGCTTTGTTATATAAATTTTTTAATTCCGCGTTTCTCCTGTCAATTGCCAGTAATTGCTTGGATTCATATATCGCTTCCGAAAACTGATTTCTGTTTATAAGATATTCAATATTTATAATTGCCTCTCTTACAGAAGTAAATTCATCATCACTGACCAGCTTTTCTCCGCATCCGTATACCGCACAACCTTTATTCTCTATCCAGCAATCCTTATGATAAGGAGATGAACAGGAAGGACAAAAAAATGTTTCGTTATCATTCTTTATCGGTGTCTGGCAAAAATTGCAGGTATTTTTTGTTACTTTGTATGTGCTTTCATCCATAAATTAATAAAATATCCGTATTACAGGTTTTGTGTTTTTTAAAAATCCTTATTTTAAAAATAAACAGAAACAAGCTTTATAATAAAACCAAGACCTAAAGCTATCAATAATATTCCTGTAAAATAATTTAATTTTTTAAGAACGCTTGGCTTTAGTTTTTCGGAATATCTGAAAATAAGTTTTGTCATTAAATAAAACCAAACCGAAGTACCCGCCAAAACACCTATCCCCAGAAAAAATCCGGTGAAAAAATTTGAATTTATAATTCCGTAACTTTTCAGATATCCAACAGCTGCAAACCATGAAGCTGGCAAAGTTACCGAGGACAGACACATTACAATTCCAACTAAAAAACTCTTGACTACTTCAGAATGGCTTTCTTCAAATTTTTTAGTATGAAAGATCCTGTCCATTCCTACTTCTGTTTTTTTAAAGACCGACTCTACCCTGGTAAACTTATTTTTAAATTTTTCATCAAACTTTTCAGGAGCAACCTCGGATACTTCAATAGGTGTACTCTTGGATTTCAATATTTTTATACCGTATAATATTACAACCAGGCAGCCGGCAAACGCAAGCAAAGTTTTTAACAGATATTCATTATTCAAAAAAAAAACATTTACATTATCCGGCAATAAAGAAACAAGCAGTGAAACTCCTCCATAAGCTATCAATATATATATCATGTCCATAAAACCCGCACCTACACCAATTGCCACAGCATTTTTAAACTGTTTCTCTAATCCCCTCTCTATGATCGCAAAATAAGTCGGTCCCAATGGAGGCATAGAGAAAAGAAATCCGATAATAAAACCTACTACAAAACCTGTTATCAAAAAATTTTTTTTTAAATTAGCTAATCATAAAAGCATATTCAATTTCAATTTAAAAGATCGGGATCCTTTAAAAATCAAAACAATACAAATTCAAACAAGAGTAAAAAATTCTTCATTTCCTAAATAGTGGTGCCGGATGATATTAGCTTTTACAAGATTCACAAGTGTTCTGCTGGCTCTGCGCTCTGAAATATTTACAAGTTTTTTAAAACCCTTAACCGTGATCTTTTCATTCTTAATCAAAAAATCGAACAATGTCTTTTCCATATCCCCAATATAAACTTTCAAAGCGGGAGAATCTTCATTCGAATTCCTTAAAATCCTTATGGTTTCTTTTGAAGCAAGTATGCTCTTATCATTGAGTCTCACATAAACTTTTTGCTCATCTTCATTTTCAGTCACAAGCCTGTGGGGTTTTATTTTACTTTCCTTTACATCTACGATCACAATATCCTTGCTTTTGAAAAGCATTATTTCTGTAGTGAATTCTATCTCAGGCTCACAATAAAATCTCGCCGCTGTTGAGATCAATTCCAGTTCGCCTTTCTCACTTTCCACGCCTTTTACGGTTTTGTCATCATCTATTCCGAACAGTATTTTCCCGCCTTTTGAATTTGCAAATGCGATCATTTCCTTTGCTATCTTTTCTGTAGATGAAAATTTTCTTTTAAATTCAACTCGGTCATTCTCACCGTTTTCAATTAACTCATGCAGTTCTACTAAATACATTTAAATATAAATATTTTGATTATTGGTTTTATCAATGAAATCCTGCAGTATGATCTGAGCCGAGATACTGTCCACCCTGCCTTTTTCCTGTCTTTTCTTTTTGCTCAAGCCTGAATTTATTATACTGTCCATTGCAATTTTACTCGTTAATCTTTCATCAAAAAAGACAATATCGGCTTCGATCTTATTTTTATTCAGCCTTGATCCCAGCTCGGATCTGAATTTTTCTACAGTCTCTGTCTGAATTGTCTTTCCGGATTTAAAGTTCAACGGATATCCTATTACTATTTTTATGATCTTTTCTTCCACTATCAACTTTAACAGATTTCTAAAAAACTTATCATCATTTATCATAAAATCCCTCGAAAATGAATACTTTTTATTTTCATCACTTACAGCTATGCCTACTCTTTTTGCGCCGTAATCAATTCCCAGATATTTTGTATTATTAACCAATATGATAAAATTATAAAATTTATTTTTTTCTTAAAAATTCTTTTACGATCTTTCCCGGTTTGAAATGAATTTTTCTGCTTTCCGGCACATATATAAACTCACCTGTATTAATATTCCTTGCCCTGGGTTTTGCTTTTGTTTTCTTTACTTCGAAAACACCGAAATCCCTTATCTCAATTCTTATCACGGGATCTGCTTCCATTACCAATTCTCTAAGGGATTCTATGAATGAATCCACTATCAGCTTATGTGTCAGCTTTTTACCGGTTAATTTATCTTCAAGTTTAGACTCTATATCAGTTCTTGTCAGGGTCCTTACTCTTTCCGATTTTTTTTTATCCATTTGAAATTTTATTTAACAACCTCTCTGAATCTTCTGTAATAAAGGTATGATGAATACATGATAAGCAAAATACATAAATAATACAGATATGAATTGATCTCTTTCAGCAAAGGTGAATCTATCATTGAGAACAACAAAACAACACCTATAAAGAATACTGCCGCTTTACCGGGATAGTTTGACATTAATCTTATATCTTTTTTTTTATCCAGATATATTCCGCATCCAAATATTACCAGGTCTCTTATCACTATTACTGAAACAAACCATAAAGGAATTCTTCCAAGATTCAATAAGATAAGAGCAATTACCGTAACAGAGATCTTGTCAGCAAGCGGGTCGATTATCTTTCCGAATTCAGATACCTGGTCAAATTTCCGGGCAAAATATCCGTCAAGCAGATCCGAAAAATACATACATAGAACTATTACAATAATTAAAGTATTTTTATCTTCAAATTCATATAACATGAGATAACTCAATGGAATAAGAAGAAATATCCTTATTATTGAAAGTAAATTTGGTAAATAAAAAATCTCTTTTGAATATCTCACGGGTCAAAATAATGAAATTAAAAAATAAATGTAACAATCAAAAATATTATTTTAAAAGTTTAACGGCTTTAATATAAAAACATAAAATGGAGTTCACTTATCTTGATAATGCTTCAACTACCGCAATAGATCCCGAAGTCCTTGATGCAATGATGCCTTATCTTAAAGAAAACTTCGGCAATGCTTCATCCATTCATTCTTTCGGAAAGTCCGCAAAAGTATTGCTCGAAGATGCAAGAGATACAGTTGCAAATTACATTGGAGCAAGCTCCAAAGAGATCTTTTTTACTAACAGCGGCACCGAATCAAATAATTTTGCGATCAAAGGTCTGGCATTTAATTTTTTAAATTCCGGTAAAAATCATATTGTATCAGCATCCATCGAGCACTCTGCCGTTATTGATACTTTGAATTTCCTTGAGAACAAATTCAGATTCGAAGTAACATTTATCAAACCAACTCCTGAAGGTATTATACTTCCTGAAAAAATCAGATCTGCAATCAAGGAAAACACATTTCTCGTTTCCGTTATGCATTCAAATAATGAAACGGGATTAATTAATGATGTTAAAGGTATATCAGATCTGATTTTGGACAAAGATATTTTTCTTCATACAGATTCGGTTCAGAGTATTGGTAAAACTGATTTCAATGTAAACGGACTGAATATTGACTCCGCCACTATTTCAGCTCATAAAATATACGGACCCAAAGGAATTGCAGCATTATATTTAAAGGATAAAACTCCGGTTGAAAAATTCATGCACGGTGGAATGCAGGAAAGAAATATGCGGGGAGGAACTGAGAACATTGCTTCTGTTGCAGGTTTTAAGAAAGCTATTGAATTGCTTGTTGATAATTTCAGAAAAGATACAGCGCATTACAATGCTCTGAAAAATTATCTAACCGGAAAATTAAAGTCAATTTATGGTGAGAGCATCATATTCAACTCCGGCGGATCAGACAGTCTCCCAAATATCGTAAACATTTCATTTGATAAAAATAAACTTGAATATGACGAAGAGATGATTCTTATTATGCTGGATCTTAAGGGAATAGCCGTATCGGGAGGATCTGCCTGCACAGCAGGTACTCATAAGCCATCTCATGTGCTGACTGAAATTGGATTGGATAAAAAAACCGCACTGGGTTCTGTCAGGATCTCATTCGGAAGATATAATACTGAAGGTGATATTGATAAATTTGTTAATGCTTTAGGTGAAATTGTACATCCGGAACTCTGATCACTTGCTTTTTTTAAATTCGTTAAAGCCAAGCTGATCGTCAGCTAATCCTTTTCCGTGTGTTTTTCCTTTTTTAAAGATCATGTTTTTAAGACTGATTATGATCCCGGAAAAAATATAAAACAGGCAGAATGAAAATGAACCTTCACCGTCCGTAATCACCGTTAGTATAATTCCTATCAGCAGAATAATGAAAACGATCGGATTTTTTTTGACAGAATGAAGTGAGGGTTTCGGAATGGTATCATACTTGACTCTGCTCACCATCAATACCGGTAATGCCAGCGACAGGATTATCATAACAACAATGCTCACCTGTTCGGAAAATATTTTATTGTGATAAAAAAGTATGTAAGTGCATATTGTCATCGCGGACATAGGCACCGGCAATCCGTTGAATTTTTGTTTATCAAAACCCACAAGCTGAACATTGAATCTTGCAAGACGAAGCGCGGCAAATACCATTATAAGAGAGGCAAGAAAAGCTCCTATATCACCCAGCTCGTTGAAATAAACTTTGTAAATCAGATAAGAAGGCGCCACACCAAAAGAGATAACATCTGATAAAGAATCAAGCTCAACGCCGAATTCACTTGAAGAGTTTGTAAGCCTTGCCGCCAGACCGTCCACAGCATCAAACAATGAAGCATATATTATGAATAAACTCGCGTCAGTAAAATTTCCATTTGCTGAATGTATAAGTGACATAAATCCGCAAAAGGCATTTAAGACTGTAAAAAGACTGGGAATGAATTTTCTCGAAATGAGCATATTAGAATTCTGCTATAATGGTTTCTCCGCCTGTGACAATCTGATCAAGCCTGACGAAGATCTTTGTCTCTCTTCTTACTATTATATCAACTCTCGAACCAAATTTTATCATCCCGAATCTTTCCCCTGCTTTCACTTCACTTCCTTCCTTAATATCATAAACGATCCTTCGGGCAACAAATCCGGCTATCTGTTTGAATAATAATTTATCTCCCGTAACTTCATTTTCTATCCCTATCTCAGATCTTTCATTTCTTTCGGATGATTTGGGATCAAAAGCAACAAGATAATCACCTTTCACATATTTTAAGAATTTAACTGTACCGTTCATAGGAATCCTGTTCACATGAACATTAAGCGGTGAAAGAAAAATACTTATCTGCATGAGAGGTTCATCTTTTTCAAAAATATTCTTTTCCTTGTTTATGATCTCTTCAATTACAACGATCTTGCCGTCAGCAGGTGACAGTATCTGATTATCCTTCAGATCCGAAGGGTTTTTTCTGTCCGGATCTCGAAAGAAATAAAGAGAAAACAGCCAGAAAAAAATTCCGATACCAATTAAAACATATTTCAGTATAAGAATATTTATGAAAAATGAAGACCCAAATAAAATTAAACCGCCAATAAAAACCTGAAAGAGTACATCTTTTCCGTAATGAGTTAATTTCATCCCGCAACCCTGTTCTTAATTTCGAGATATGATTCTTCTACTTCCCCCAGATCAAACCTGAATCTGTCCTTGTCCAGCTTTTTATTTGTTTCCATATCCCATAATCTGCAGGTATCCGGAGAGATCTCATCGGCAAGTATTATATTATTATTTTTATCTTTTCCGAATTCAAGTTTAAAATCCACAAGTCTGATATTTTTTTCTTTAAAAAACTTTATCAGCAGATCATTTATAAACAAAGCCATTTTTCTGATAACATCCAGTTCTGATTTATTTGCGAGTCCAAGAGCGTAAATATGCTCATCGGTAAACAAAGGATCACCCAGTTCATCTGATTTCAGATAATATTCAACAATCGGCTTTTCCAGATCTCTTCCTTCTTCGAATCCGAATTTCTTAACGAGACTGCCGGCTGCAACATTCCTGCATACGACCTCAACTTTGATGATGTCAACTTTTTTTACAAGCATTTCATCATCGGAAATTTTTTTGATAAAATGTGTGGGGATATTATTTGCTGTCAGATATTCAAATATCACAGATGAGATGGCATTATTGATCTCTCCTTTGTGTGAGATCTTGTCTTTTTTTAATCCGTTGAATGCAGTTGCATCATCCTTGAATTTTTGAAGATAAACATCCGGATCCTCTGTGGTGTATATTTGTTTTGCTTTACCTTCGTAAATTAATTCACTCATATGTTTTATTTGTAAATTACTTAATTTATTGAAAAGATTCTATTTAGTATGATTTTGTAATATACTTAATTTCTGTTGAATACACTTGTTTGATTTTTCAGAAACATATTCAAAAATAAATTTTCATTGATATTGTACTTTGAATTCAGACATAAAGCAGATTATTTTAATAGAATTCTACTCTGACCTGAATAATTTATTAATTTATTCCGATTCGGCAATTTATCACTTGCTGGTTTGTTTTGAAAATCAATTTAAATATGCTGATTTTGGATTATAGTAATATTTTTTATAAACTTTTTAAACTAAATTTGGACACCTGCTGGAATTGATTTTATTTTTTTTACAGTAATGGTTTGAATTTCCCGTCAATAATTCGTATTTTGACAGATTCTAAAAGCTAGTAACGGGGCTATAGCTCAGTTGGTAGAGCGTCTGAATGGCATTCAGAAGGTCAGCGGTTCGACCCCGCTTAGCTCCACCATTAAATAATAATCGAATTTTTATATAATTTATACAAAAATAAAATGTACGCAATAGTAAACATAAAAGGTTGTCAGTATAAAGTTACCGAAAATCAGAAAGTATTCATTCCGAAATTAAAGGATGATATTGGATCCAAAGTATCTTTCAGTGAAGTATTGATGTTCACAGCTGATGATAAATCTTTTGAAATAGGTGCTCCTGTTTTATCGAAGACGGTTGAAGCTACTGTTTTAAACCATGTTAAAGATGACACGGTAATAGTCTTCAAGAAAAAAAGAAGAAAAGGTTATAAAGTCAGAAACGGACACAGACAAAATTATACACAGATCGAGATCAATTCGATCAGGTAATTGCAGATAAAGTATTTTAATAATCATGATTCTGAATGTAAGAGGATTTTTTATTAATAAATTTTTAAACTAATAAATTTTAATTAAAGATATATGGCACACAAAAAAGGACTTGGAAGTTCTAAAAACGGCAGAGATTCAAACGCCCAGCGTCTGGGAGTAAAGAAATTCGGCGGCGAAGTTGTAAAAGCCGGGAATATCCTGATCAGACAAAGAGGTACAAAGTTCCTTCCCGGAAACAACACCGGACTTGGAAAAGATTATACTATCTTTTCACTAACTGACGGACACGTGGAATTCACTACCAAAAAAGGAAAGAAAACCATACATGTTCTACCTCTGCAGAATGCATAATTATTATGCAAGATCTTAAAATCACAGGTTATTCCGGACTTCCGGAGTAACCTTTTTTATTTAACTTAAAAAATTAATTTCATATGAAAGTAACCGTTGTCGGCGCAGGAAATGTAGGAGCGACCTGTGCTAATGTAATAGCTCATAAAGAACTCGTAAGAGAAGTGATACTTCTGGATATAAAAGAAGGTATCGCTGAAGGTAAAGCACTTGACATCTGGCAGACTTCCGGAGTAAACAATTATGATACCCGCATTACCGGTGTCACTAATGATTATTCTAAAACTGCGGGATCTGATGTAGTAGTAATTACATCCGGTCTTCCGAGAAAACCCGGGATGAGCAGAGATGATCTTATCTCAACAAATGCCGAGATCGTAAAATCAGTAACAGAAAATATAATCAAACATTCACCCGATACAATACTGATAGTTGTGTCTAACCCGCTTGATGTTATGACTTACTGCGCTTATGTAAGTTCTAAACTCCCTTCAACAAAAGTAATGGGAATGGCAGGTATCCTTGACACTGCAAGATACAGAGCATTTCTTGCTGAAGCTCTTGACTGTTCACCAAAGGATATCAGCGCTATGCTTCTTGGCGGACACGGAGATACAATGGTGCCGCTTCCCAGATATACAACTGTCAGCGGTATTCCCGTAACGGAACTGATCGAAGAAGAAAAACTTACTGCAATTGTTGAGCGCACAAAGAAAGGCGGCGGTGAATTAGTAGCTTTAATGGGAACCTCTGCCTGGTATGCTCCCGGCGCTGCAGCTGCTCAGATGGTAGAGTCTATTTTAAGAGATCAAAAGAGAATATTCCCGGTTTGCACCTGGCTTAACGGTGAGTACGGTCAAAAAGAAATTTATCTTGGAGTTCCTGTTGTACTGGGCAAAAAAGGTATTGAGAAGATTATAGAACTCAAACTGAATGAAGCTGAAATGAACCTTCTTAATGAATCTTCAAAGGCTGTCAGAGAAGTAATGGATGTTTTTGATAAACTCAACGGCAGGTAATAATGCATTTGAACTTGCAGAAATGAAATAACAGATATTTCGGATCTGTAAAATATATTTTAAATCCGGATGCCATAAATTAAATTTTATGGCATCTTTTTTTTGTTATCTCTTAATAACCTTTAATGTATATTCTGTACCGTTAGAATCCGAACTGCAGTGAAACTCATCAACCAAAGATCTGATTATGTATATTCCCCTTCCGCTTTCTTTCAGTAAATTTTCATTTGACGTGGGGTCAGGAATCTCGTCTATGTTAAAACCATCACCTTCATCCTTGATCCATACCACAAATTCACTTTCATCAAATACTATTGAAGTATAAACCTTCTTGCTTTTATCTTCCTTATTTCCGTGCACTATTGCATTAATAAGCGCTTCAGAACACGCAATCTGCAGATTAATGAATTTTTCCATTTCCATGTTGAAAATTTTATTGGCTTCAGCAAGAATGGAATCAAACTTACTGATTTCATTTCTGTTGCTTTCTAAAATGAGATCTAATTTTTCCAATTTTAATAATTTTAATTTATTATTATAAATTCACATGTTCCATAATACATTAATCTGCAGATTAAGGGCTGAGTTATTTTGCAAAGGATCATCAAAAACAATGTTATCCAGCCCCGCAATTAAATTTATTACGGAGTTTTTATTCAGATATAAAATTATTCTTCCAAACGGACCGTAAGTCTGATAAGTGTTTGTAAGCACTTTTTCACCATTATCATATCTGTATCTGAGCTGCTGAAAAAACTTGTATCCTATACCAGCATTTATGAAATAATCAAACATGTAATTTATATTAGGGGCAAGTAGCTGCTCAGAAAAATATGCAATTGGTTTTACTAAAAAATTATCATCATTAAACTGACCCTGTTCATAAATTTTAAGCTCCGCGTTGAAATCAAAATAAAAATCCGGGAATACATTGAATGTCGTCGAATCCATTATATAAAGCTGCCGGTAAGAAAAACTCTGTACCTGTGAGACAATATCCTCAAAATCATAAACCGTATAATTTGCCAGCACCTGTACAACGTTCCGCGTATTTATTTTACTTACAGGATTGAAGGAACTGACGGATGTCAATTTATATATTCTGTTATTAAAATTATTGGCACTTCTTTGTGAATAAATATAATTCAGCCCTGACAGCAAAATATCAAATCTTGTCTGTACATTGAAGTTAATCAGATTATTATACTGATGATATGCCGACAAAACGGTTTCACTTTCATCCCTGTCATCATAATTAAGCTGAAAATCAGTATCATATTTCAGAAGAGAAGTTGAGCCGGTAAAACCAACGGAATTTGTATTCGACAGATTATAAACAATATTCAGCAGCGCCGATGCTCTTGTGCTGTTATTGTTCTTGTTCTTTTCAGATTTTTCTAGTTCGAGGATCTGAGAAGGCGTATAGCCTGTCGTATTTATCAGTGAATGATTTTCGGATCTCTCACTTATGATCAGGTTAAACTGTGACAGAAAATTTTCCCTGCTGTAATTAATACCCGCATTTATCTCAAGATTTGACTGAACAACCTTTGAGTCGTAAACATTCTCAAAAATAATATTAGACGGAGCAGCTCTGTACTGATATTCTTTTGTTATATCCCTGTTGATAAAAAATCCGGAAAATGAAAATATAAGATTATTATTAAGTGAATAATTCAAAACGTCACCTATCTGAAAATAATTTTCCTGCCTTCGTTCTATGTTATTTTTGACATTGTAAAGCTCCGCAACGCTTGGGGTGGCAGGTGAATAAAAGTCATTAAGCTGATTATAGTAACTTATATTTCCGGTATTATCTGTCTGAGACCCGAATCTTTTTGAAATGCTCGCCGATATTTCATAATTGTGATTCTGCTTCTGCATGAGATCCTCATAAAACAGAGTTATGTTTCCGTTCGTTAAATATTCATCGAAATAAAGATTATCAGCAGTTGCATTTATTATACCGCTGAACCCGGTATTGAATTCACCAATCTGATCCTCAGCTTTATATCCTAGTCTGGAATTGATCAGTATCTTATTGAAAAGTGAGTAGTTAAGATCGGCAAAGATATAATTACTGTTATTTTTATTCGTCTCAGTATTTTTCCCGTCAGTAAAAAAAACATTCTGTACACCAGCTCCTGCGCTGAAATTATTTTTTACATTGTAATATACTGTCAGATTAAGATTATTGTAATCTCTGTAAAAATTCTGGTTTAATTTGGAAACATTGGAGAGGTAATTATTATTTACCGTGATCCCCAGTCTGTTATAACTGTTATTGTAATTCAGCACCGAACCCAGATATGCCGAATTGGCATCATTATATAAATTGGTTTTGAAAATGTTTGTATTATAAATTGTATCATTAGAAATTTGAGCATACTGAGCGCATACCTTATTCTGTATAAAAATTGTCATCAGCAACAAATTAATCAAATAAATTTTCATATGGATATTTATTGGATTCCTGATCTGATCTCAGCTCTCTGAAAATATTTTCCAGGCTGCTGAAATTTTCAGTTTTTTTTAATTCTTCGGTCCTCATGTCAATTTTTATTTTTCCGCTGTCTAACAATATTATCTTGGAAGAAATTTTTTCTACTGTATCAAGCAGATGAGAACAATAAAAAATGGTCTTTGATCTGGACAACAGGAAATAAACCAGATCATGAAAAACAAAGATGGAATTAGCATCAAGACCGTTTAATGGTTCATCAAAAAAAATCACTCCGGGATCATGCAGAAGCGAAGAAGTTATCAGGATCTTCTGCCTATTACCTTTTGATATCTTTCCAATTGACGTATCTGTTATGTCTTTAAATCCAAACAGCTCACTGAAATTGGATATCCTTCTTTCCAGTGTTTGTTTTTCAATGTTTCTGACTGTGCCGGTAAAATCAAGAAACTCTCTTACGGTCAGGGAGTTAAACAGATTTGCATTTTCAGGCACATATCCGATTATCTCCTTTACATGAAAAGCATTTTTTCTTACATCAATATCATTAATAAAAACGTCACCTTTATCGAAGTCCAGAACACCGGTTAATATTTTAATGGTTGTTGATTTACCTGCGCCATTTGTCCCTACATAACCGCATATTTCTCCTTTATTAACTTCAAAGGAAACATTATCAAGAGCCGTTACACCGCCCGGATATGTTTTTGTAAGATTTTTAACTGTTATCATAATAGTTTTGTAAATAAAACAATAATACATAGACTTAACAAGTAAAAATTGTTTACTTAATTTAAAATTGATCGAAAGCTAAATTGACTGATATTTTCATCTGAAAGATAATTAATTCTTCAATTAACATAAAATTTTCCGATTAGAATTCAAAATTAAAATAAAAACAAAAATCCGGATTTTTTAATTTATACAAATAAAGTCATTTCATATACATTATATTTATTTTAAATTTCATAAAACCAACCCTCTCATATCCCTTAATATTTTCGGGGATTGGAGGGTTTTAATTTATATGAAGGTAAAAAAAGACAAAGTAAAATTAATTACTCTCGGATGTTCGAAAAATCTTGTGGATTCTGAATTTATATTATCCCAGATTAAATCAAACGACATAGAAATAGTTGAGGATGAAAACCTGGCTGAGAATGTGATCATAAATACCTGCGGATTCATAGAAGCTGCAAAACAGGAATCGATCGATACCATAATGCGGGCTGTTGATCTTAAACAAAAAGGAAAGTTAAAGAATGTATATGTGGCTGGTTGTCTTTCCGACAGATACAAATCCGAACTGGAGAAAGATATTCCTGAGGTCGATCAGTATTTCGGTGCTACTGACAAGCCTCAGACTATTTTCGGTATATTAAATGAACTTGGTGTAAATTATAAAAAAGATCTGATCGGAGAGAGAGTAGTAACCACACCTTCACATTTTGCGTATCTGAAAATCAGCGAGGGATGTGATAATCCCTGTTCATTTTGCGCTATACCAATAATGCGCGGAGGACACAGATCAAAGCCTCTTGAAGAGATACTAATGGAAGCGCAGAAGCTTGCTTCCAAAGGAGTAAAAGAACTTATAATCATAGGGCAGGACACAACATACTGGGGATTTGATAAAAATTTCAATGACAGGAAAAGGGATCTGTCACAGGTTCTCTCAGAGTTGTCTAAGATAAAAGGAATAGAATGGATACGTTTAATGTATGCTTATCCATCAAGATTTCCGTCTGATCTTACGGAAACCATAAGAAATACCGGCAATATCTGTAATTATATTGATATTCCAATACAGCATATTTCAGATAATGTTCTTAAATCAATGCGAAGGGGAATTACAAAGAAGAATCTGACAGACCTTCTTTACAGAATAAGAGAGGAGGTTCCGGGGATTTCTATCAGGACGACTCTCATAACTGGCTATCCAGATGAAACTGAAAAAGATTTCGAAGAGTTGGCAGAGTTTGTAAAGGAGTTTGAATTTGACCGGCTCGGAGTTTTCACATATTCACATGAAGACAACACTTATGCAGCTAACCTTCCTGATAGAATTCCCGAAAAGGAAAAACTAAGAAGACAAAGACATTTACTTGAAATTCAAAAAGAGATATCTTTCAGAAAAAACAGGGAATCTGTCGGCAAAGAATTCAAAGTTCTGATTGACAGGAAAGAAAATGGTCATTACATTGGAAGAAGTTATAAAGATTCACCCGAAATAGATCAGGAAATTTTTATTAACGGAAAGGATCTTAAAAATGGGGATTTTTATAATGTAAAGATTTTCGATGCAGAGGAATTCGATCTTTTTGCGGAGGTGGTTATATAGATTTTTAAAATTTATTTTTATACTTTTAAACCTAAAGGAGGTTTATTATGAAAAAGCTGTACAGATTTAATCACTTAAAAGAGTTAATACAATTAAATCAGAAATTTATTTTCCGGTTTTCAAAACCAATTTTATTCTCTTTAATTATTCTCACCATATTCAGTTCACAATCATTCTCACAACTGCAAGACAAAGAAATCAGACCTCAGCAAAAGGAGTTTTTTTTCATTGACCCGATGGTCTTTTACAGCAAGGATGAAATGAAAGCAAGACTTGACGTATATATAGAGATCCCGCTTGATAACCTTCAGTTTAAAAAAAATTACTCCACAAAAGATTATGACGCCAGTATCAATTATAAGATCAAAGTCACTAATATTGCAAATGAGATCGTTGTTAATGAGTCGATAAAAGACTATGTATCAACTTCAAAAGATGCTCAGAAATCTCTTGAAGAATCCGCAAAATTCATAGTAAAAGAATTTTATCTTAATCCCGGAGCATATTCTCTTGAAGTTACCCTGAAGGACATTAACACTAACAAAGAAGAAACTTTAAACGACAAAATTAAAATTATTGATTTCTCACTGAAGAATGTCTCTTTCAGCGATATTATGCTTGTTAGTAATCTGAAGATCGAAAACGGTAAAAAAGTCATTACTCCTTTGATAGACAAAAATATCGATAATCTTCAGGAGATCTATCTTTTCTTTGAAGTGTATAATTCTCAGAACAAAGATGTGCTTACAAATTACCAGTATAAGATCACAGGAGCAAAAGATAAGATTTATGAGAAAGGAAGTTATCAGTATACTCTTAATCCGGGAATAAATAAATTCTTTGAAAAAATCCCTACGGACAATCTGGTTTTCGGTGATTACAAACTTGAAATAACAGATATAACCAGCGGTGAGCTTATTGCCGAAAAAGATTTCTCGAACAAACTTAACGGTATGCCGGTTAATTCAAAAGATATGAATCTTATGATAAGCCAGCTTCTTTATATTGCAAGCGGTGAAGAATACAGTAAAATTAAAAATGCCCCGACTGATGACCTTAAGGAAAAGTATTTCATAGAATTCTGGAGAAGCAAGGACCCTTCTCCCAATACCACTAAAAATGAGCTTATGATCGAATATTATAACAGAATAGATATAGCAAATGAAAGATATTCGCATTACATCGACGGGTGGAAAACTGATATGGGCATGGTTTATATTATTTACGGCGAGCCTAACAGTATTGACAGAGTGCCTTTTGCTGAAAACTCAAAGCCATATGAAATTTGGCAGTATTACACCGACAACAAAGAATTTATATTTTTTGATGAATCCGGATTCGGGGATTATAAACTGGCTATTCCTATCTGGGATGAGAGAGGAACAAAGATCAGAAACTGATTTTAAAATTTAAATATCAAAGTAGTTTTTTTCTTTTGTTCAGATAATTAAGCAAAGCTGTATCAAATGGTGTGGATGTGGAAAGAGTTATGAAATCTATATTATTCTTTCTGCATTCGGTTTTATATTTATTTATAAACTCCTGTACTGATTCCTGATAAGCTTTCTGCATAGATACGGGTTGTGAAAAAATTTCTTCATTGGTTTCCATATCCTTTAAAGTAACAGGATTACCTTCAAGAAAAGTAAGCTCGATGGGATCAAGTATCTGAAAAATAATAACTTCATTTTTATCATATCTGAAATGCTTTAAAGCATTAATTACTTCATTCTGCTCATCAAAAAGATCACTGAACACAATAACCAGACCGCGTCTTTTGACTTTATCAGCAATTTCATTAAGACATTTAGCTGTACCTGTTTCATTCAGTGATTCTACATTCGACAATTCCTTAAGTATCAGCTGAAGATTTGCCTTGGTGGAATGCGGAGGTATGTATGAACGGATCTTTGTATCATATGTCGTGAGTGATATAGCATCTCTTTGCAGAAGCATTAAATAAGACAGTGAAGCAGCAAGATGTGAAGCGTATTCGAGTTTGGTAAGAGAGTTATGGCTCTGCTCAGGTTTACTTTCTTTACCCGAAAGTAATTTTTTTAAAAAGCCTTTTCTCTTTGAATCAATTCCTCCGATATTGTCGGATTTAAAATTCATAGACCGGCTGATATCAAGTAATAAATATGATTTCAGATTTGTTTCTTCTTCATATCTCTTTATATAATATCTGTCAGTCTTTCCTAATATCTTCCAGTCAAGATGCTTCAGGTCATCTCCGGGCATATACTGCCGATGCTCCGCAAACTCAACGCTGAATCCGTGATACGGCGATTTATGCATACCTGCAATAAACCCTTCAACTACCATGCGCGCTTTGAATTCCATATTCGAAAGACGCGCGACAACTGAAGGGTTTAAATATTTTTTGTAATCTGTTATTTCCGTCAATAATTTATCTTTTTTGACTCAATTGTTTCTGATGAAAAAATCAAACTAATACTGAAATCATATTTTCAGTAACAAATTTATTATTCCTCACTTTTCTCTTCTGTCTTCTGAGGTTTCTTTGTTTGCACAGGCTCTTTTTTTGTTTCTGAGGTCTTCTCTGAAGTTTTAACCTGACCTGAGTCTGATGCTGATTGATTTCCTGATTTTTCAATATTCTGCTGGATCATCTCTTCGATCGATTTTCCTGATTCCAGAACTTCAAGCATAGTAGCTGCCGATTCACTCATTTTGTCATTTGCATCAGTATCTTTCGGATATTTTGAAAGGAAATTCTTGTAAGCCTGAATTGCGTTTGCCTTATCTTTAAGATTTTCGTCATAGATAAATGCAACCATGAATAATGACTGTTTTGCATCCTTGGTATCAGGGAATTTCTCTGCCAGGACCTTATATGTTGCAATTCCGTCAAGTGGCTTTTTTAATTTATCGATCTGAATACCTGCGATCTGCTGATATGCGAAAACGGCTTTGTCAGATTTAGGATACTCTTTTACAAATTCCTGATATGTAGCAATTGCTTCGTCATATTTATTTGCATCCAGCTGGGTCTTGGCATCAGCAAGATAAGCATCTTCTGTCTTTTTGGTGGAACAGCCGGTCAAAAACAAAGCTAATAAAATTACACTTAAGAATTTTAAATTAATTTTTCTCATGTTATATTTATGCGGGTTTGATTTTTATAAAGTGATACAATGTAAACAAAACGGATTAAAATGGATATGAAAAAACCAAGACTGAATGAAAATTTTATCAGCAGGATATGGGAAGAACAAAATTATTACAGCGGTCTTCTTACCACTGATAATGAAACCGTAGAGATCTTAAGCTACGGTAACAAAAATCCGGACGCCGGTCCGGATTATAAAAATGCAAAAGTTAAAATCGGAGAAATTATCTACTCCGGCAGCATTGAAATACACCGATACCTCAAAGACTGGAATCTCCATAAACACAAAGGCGATAATAAATACAATGATGTCATACTTCATGTGGTCTTTTATAAAGATGAATTTGATGATGATTACACCTATCCCAAAGTAAAGAAAGCCAGAAGCATCCATACTGTTATTCTCTCCGATTTCCTCAAAATGTCCATTCATGATATCTGGAAAGATATTATAAACAATCCTTCGGAATCTTTTAAACTACCCTGTTATCCGGAAGGCAGAGATGTTTTTTCTGAAATAAAAATCAACCGGATGGAAGAACTCTCTTTGGAAAGATTACTATACAAGAGTGAAAGAATAAATTCCAGACTGATGCAGATGCCTGATGGAACTGAAAAAAAGATTTCCTGGGAAAAGGTATTATTTGAATATATCTGTGAAGCGCTGGGGTATTCAAAAAATAAAGAACCGTTCCTGAAGCTCTCTTCAAAAATAGATCTTAAATACTTTTCCTTTCAAAAACCATATCTTACAGGATTTCAGGCAGATGCTTTGATGTTCGGTTTATCAGGATTTTTATATGATCTTAGATTCAGAGATGAATATTGTGAAAAGCTTAGATCTGAATGGAGTGATATCAGACCAAAATTGAATTCTGAACCAATGAATAAGGCTGAATGGAATTTTTTCAGATTACGGCCACCTAACTTTCCAACAGTGCGCATCGCATATGCATCAGGAATTTTATCGGAGATACTTTACAATGATCTGTTTAAAGATATTATTGAAATATTTGAATCTTCTGATAATTTAAAGAAAGAATTAATCTCAAGGTTTTCGGGTATACATGTTTCATCATACTGGAAGAATCATTACAGATTTGGAAAAGAGACTAAGTCACCATTTAATATAATAGGATCCGAAAGAATTACGGATATAATCACAAACTTACTTCTGCCGTTTGTTTATCTGTATTCTTTGAAATTCAATAAGATTAATCTTAAAAACAGAGTACTGTATTTTTACAAATCACAAAAACAAAAAAAAGACTCAAATGAAGTCATAAGAGTGATGGAAAAACAGCTTGATGTCAAAGCAGATACACTCGCTTTGACACAGGGTTTAATCCAGCTTCATAATTTTTATTGCGTAAAAGAAAAATGTGAAAAATGTGAGATCGGAAAAGAGGCTTTCAGAAATGAGATGGTGCATGAACCGCTGAGAATAATTCTTTACTGACATTTTATTGACATGATTCACTATCTCTTATTAATATGTTCAGATTGTTTATATTGATACCTGCCATATATATGGAAAGGTTTGCATAATGTGCCACTTTACTATTTGCATCGGCGGAGTCCGGAAATGCAGGAGATTCTTTCCGGAGTAGAAACGCAATTGTCTTCAAAACCGGAAATTGTTTTTAAAAGATCATAACATATTTTACATAAGCATTTTCAGATCTTTCTGTAAAAATTTATATCAATTATTAATATCAAAAATCATTTATCAGACCAAAATTAATGATCCCATCTGACAGACCGGCATCTTTACCGAGTGCATAACTTACTCCCATTAGTCCTAAGCCTGTTTCGAGGCGGATGCCAATGCCGTAGCCATAGAGGACACCGCTTTGCTCAGTAAAGTTATTTATCTCATCTGATGGCTTTAAATAATATCCTGTATCATAAAATCCGAAAAGAAAACCTCTTCTTGAAATTGAGAAACGGGCTTCAAGACTGGCTAAAGCCAGTCTTGAAGCAAGGAACTGATCAATCCTGTATCCCCTAATGAATTTACTTCCGCCAATCCTGAAAAAATCGGCGTCCTCGATCTTTTCCGAATTGATCTCACCGGCAAATAATCTAATCAGATTTGACTGTCTGTCAACAAATGAAAAATAATAATCCATCTGTCCGGAATATTTCTGAACAGAATAGAACTGTGAATAACCTAATGCCTGCAGTTGTTCAATATTGTAAATCTCTTTGCTCCCGTACGAATAAAATGTCTTGAACTCAAATCCTTTTGTCGGAACATATACATTATCCCTGTTATCAAATTTTATCTCCGTACCAAGGCTTAGCGTCCTCGAATCGGCAATCACTAAATTTATATTAATATTATCGGAAGGAATTACTCTTTCAAAACCGGCGATTGCAGAGACCGTAAGCTCGTCAGAAAAAGGAAAATCAGCTTTCAGATCAATATATCTCCTGGTATAAGTCGTATCCTGAATCCTTTGTAAAAACTGGAGTTCGGCATTAAGCGGAAGTCCGAATATGTATGGCTCATAATATCTGAATGATAGTTCCTGAGTTTCCTGAACAAGCTGCTCATAAGTTGCTTCAAGTTTTCTGCCCGACCCAAACAGATTTCTGAAAGAGACATTTACATAACCTGTAAGATATCCGGCATCATCAGTTCCCGCAGGAGGAACATAACCAAGAACTCCGTCAAATGTGTTTGTGTTTCCTTCCACTACCTCTACAAGCAATCCGGATTGATTCTTTTTGTCTCCTGTGTTTTTAAGTGAATAGATTTTAAGATCGGAAACTGATGAAAATATTTTCAGTCTGTCCAGTCTTTCCTTCATTTCCTGAAGTGACTCTGAATTGATAGATTTATTTTTATCAAGCTTAAGTTCACGGATTATGACGTCTTCATCCGTAGATTCATTACCTCGGATCTTAACCTGTTCGATGATCACTTCAGAGTTCTCAGTGATATTCAGCTCTATTTTCAGTTTCTCATCATTACCTTCCTTATAAAGGGAAATGTCACTAATGCTGACTTTTGCAAAAGGCAGATTGATCTTTTCATAAGATTTGAGCAGATCAAGTATATCATTATTCAGAGTGACATCATACAACGGTTCCCCGATTTTTGTACTGAAGTCATTAAGGATATTTTCTTCAGAAAGTTTTTTATTTCCGGTAATGTCAATTTCACCGATCACAACTTTTTTACCTTCGTCAATTTTTAATGCAATTTCCACATATGAGGAATCCTCTCCGAAATCAATATTCTCTTCGGCAATTTTAGCATAAAGATAACCTGCGGATTTATATCTGTCACGGATAGTTTTAAGATCAATGTTGAATTGATTCTCATTAAAATTTCCATCCTTTCTAGTCACCATCATATTCAGGATATCGGAATTGCTTAGAAAACTATTACCGGAAACAACTATGGAAATGATCTTTGATTGCGGAAATACTGTCTGAGTTAAACAAAACAGAATTGTGAAAAATGTTAATATTTTAATTTGTCTCGGCATAGATGTATGTGCAAACTAAATTAAACTCATTAAAATTTAAATAGCAATCGGATTTGAGTGTATGGAATGGATAGAATGTGTGGAGTGTGGCAGGATTGGGTGGAGTGCATCAGACTGACAAGTATCTTGAAAATCTTCTTTATTATTCCGATTTTAGCGAGTTAAAAAATAATCTTTACAATTAATTCGGCTTTAAAGATTTTGAGGTGTCAGGACTTACCAAAGTTATTACTTCTGTTACATTAGCCCTCATATTTACCGATAATTGTTTTAATTTCTGATAAATAATAAAATGGCTGAAGAAAATCATTCAGGCTCAGGTTATATTTTTCATAATTTTTAAGATAACTTACTTAACCATCTTAAGATCACATATAAAAAATGGACAAAATAATAGTAGCAATTGATGGTCCTTCCGGGACCGGTAAAAGCACATCGGCAAGAATACTTGCTGAAAAACTTAATTATCTTTACATTGACAGCGGAGCAATGTACAGGGCAATTACTTTTGAACTTCAGAAAAAAAATCTGAAGTCAAATGACCTCAAGAGTATTATTGATATTACAAAATCCGCCAATATGAAATTTGACGGCGAGGAGTTTTTCCTTAATGGTAAAAATGTAACGAAAGAAATTCGTTCCCTAGAGGTCACTAACAATGTGAGTAAAGTAAGCGCTGTAAAAGAGATAAGAAAAATACTTGTAGATAAGCAAAGAGAATTTGCAAGAGAAAACAATGTGGTCATGGATGGAAGAGACATCGGTACTGTTGTATTCCCTGATGCTAAATTCAAATTTTATCTGGTTTGCGATCTTAAAGTAAGAGCGGCAAGACGCAGGCAGGATTTTATGGATAACGGATTCAAGTTTCCGATAGAAAAGATCATGGCTGAGCTTAAGAAAAGGGATAAGATAGATTCTACAAGAAAAGAAAGCCCTTTGAGAAAAGCCAAAGATGCAATTGAAGTTGATACCACTAACATGATAATTGAAGAACAGGTTAATTATCTTTTCAGAATAGTAAGTGGTTTAGATCTATAACATAATTTTAAACAGGCTCTTATTTTTTAAAAAAAATAAGGGGATTATTAATTAAATGTTCATTTGACTTTTAACCAATTCAGGTCAATCGGACGAAAAACAATCTCTGATAAGCAAAAATAAAAAAGTAATTCAGGGATGCGGAGGCAAAAAAATAAATGGTTGAAACACAGGAAACAGAAAAAGAAACAACTGAAGTAAAAGCAGAAACTCCTGTAAAGGAAAAGAAAGCCGGATCTTCAAAAGAAACAAAAACTAGGATACTGGTAACCGATTATACAGAAGAAGAGTACGAACAAATGCTCAGTCTTTACGAAAAGACTTTTAATGTAATCAAAGAAAATGAGCTTGTATCAGGAAAGATCGTTGCTATCAATGGCGAGGATGTATTAATTGATATCGGATCCAAATCTGACGGAAGAGTTTCAGTAAATGAATTCTCTAATTCAGAAGATATAGTTGTGGGAAATACTATTGAAGTATTTCTTGAGAAGATAGAAGATAAAGAAGGTCAGCTGATACTTTCAAAGAAGAAAGCTGATTCGATGAAGATGTGGGATAACATTGTTGATGCTCAGACCAGCGGAAAGATCATTAAAGGTAAATGCATCAGAAGGATCAAAGGTGGATTCATCGTTGATCTCAGCGGACTTACTGCGTTCCTTCCGGGTTCACAGATCGATACAAAGCCAATCAGGGATTATGATGAGTATGTTGGAAAGACGATGGATTTCAAAGTGTTGAAAGTAAATAATCAGAATGAAAACATTATCATTTCACATAAACTGATAATAGAAGAATCTATGGCAGGACAACGTGAAGAACTGCTAAAGACAATTGAAAAAGGAATGACGCTGAAAGCTGTTGTAAAAGCAATCACAGATTTCGGTGTATTCGTTGATCTTGGAGGTCTTGACGGACTTATTCATATCACTGACCTTTCATGGGGAAGAATTAATCACCCGAGTGATGTAGTAAAACTCGATCAGGATATTGAAGTTTCTGTTCTGGAATTTGATCCTGAAAAACAAAGAGTATATCTCGGTTTAAAACAGTTGCAGAAACATCCGTGGGATGACGTTCATTCAAAATTCAAGATCGGCGACAAAGTTTCAGGCAAAGTTGTATCTCTTACCGAATACGGAGCTTTCATCGAGATCGAAAAAGGTATCGAAGGGCTTATTCATATCAGCGAGATGTCATGGACACAGCATATTACCAATCCGACACAAATGGTTTCAATGGGACAGGCGGTAGAAGCTCAGATACTTACAATCGATATGGAGAACAAAAAACTTTCTCTTGGAATGAAACAGCTTACACCAAATCCGTGGCAGAGTCTTCTTGACAAATTCCCTGTTGGAACAAAGCACAAAGGAAAAGTCTGTAACATCACAAACTTCGGAATCTTTGTAGAACTCGAGGAAGGAGTCGACGGACTTGTACACATTTCTGATCTTTCATGGACTAAGAAAATTCTGGATATCAATGAAGTTGTAAAAATAGGAGATCCGTTTGAAGTTGTTATTCTCGGAGTCGATGTAGCAAATCAGAGAATATCACTCGGAAGAAAGCAGTTGCTTGAAAATCCATGGGATAAGCTGGAAGAAAAATACAAAGCAGGAACCGAAGTTGAATGTAAGGTGATAAAGCCGATCGACAAAGGCATCATTGTTGAATTACCAGACGAAGTGGATTCATTTATCCCTGCTTCTCAATTAGCAACATCTCTTATAAAGAACTTCAACGAATTATTTTTCCCGGGCGGAACAATGAAAGCCGAGATTATTGAATTCGACAAAACGAATAAGAAAGTTGTTTTATCAGTAATAGAATATCTTAAAGATAAAGAGCAAAACGAGATCGATGAATATATTAACAAATTCAAGATCCCGAAACGCTTTACTTCAAAAGACATTCAGGATAAGACCAGAAGTTTTGAATCGGAACAGATCGATTTTAAGATCGAAGATATTATCGGTGATGATGTACCTGAAATGAATCATCCTCCGGTAGTGGATCCGCTGACTGAAGCTACTATACCTGAAGTCAAAGCTGAAAAGCCAAATACAGATGAAGTCATAGCTGAAGTTGCGGAAGAAGTTAAGAATTCCGAAGAACCAAAAGCTGAAGTTGTTAATGATGAAGAGCCAAAGACTGAAGAGCCGAAATCCGGCGAGCCTTCGTCAGACGAACCAAAAGCATAATAGAAGTATCTTAAATAATAATATTATATATAACCCGGACGATAGATTGTCCGGGTTTTTTTGTTTTCAATAAGGAAATGTCAGTGAAAGAAATTATAGATAGACCAAGAGTATGATCATTTTGAAAAAAGTTGTAAAAGTCATATACAATCCCTATCGGGTTTGAGATCCATAATTCGTTCTAATGCCTGCATTCAGTCCTTTCAATACACACTACTCAATACACACAATTCACTTAACCAGAATCATTTTACCTGTAGCTTCATACAACAGACTGGTATTTTCGGTATTCATTGCTGATAAGTAATAGAAGTAAGTTCCGGAGGCGAGTCCGTTTGAGAAAAATTCCGTATTATATGTCCCCTCTCTAAGATAGCCGTTCATTAACTGTCCGACTTCATTTCCCAGAATATCATAAACAGTAATAGTTACATTTGAAGGTCTTCCGAGCCGGAAGCTTATTGTTGTGGAAGGATTAAAAGGATTGGGATAATTTTGAAGAAGAGCAAAACCCACAGGAGTAATGTTTTCTCCATATACATTTTTGAGGATCAAGTTGTTTGGATCAATTTTATAATTAAGAGGTTTGCTGTTAACAATTATATCAAAAGTCTGTGATTGCTGATCATTAAACACCGTAACAAGTGTGTCTCCCCTTTGCATGTTTATTTCTATTTGAATGGGCATAGTAAAAAACTGTGGATTCAGGTTTGCGTTTTGAATCAAAGTAACTGATGCCAGAAATTGATTGTTCTTAATTTCTTCTGTAATCCAGCTCACATTATAGACAGGAAAATTCTCACCATAGATCCATTCTCTGAAAAAATATTCGAGATCCATACCTGAAACATTTTCAGCTACATTCTGAAAATCCTTTGTTACCGCATTTTTATAGGCAAAGGAAGTATCTGCGAGATAAGTCTTTAAAATATCAAAAAATTCATCATAGCCAACAACTCCTCTCAGCATATGAAGCACAACACATCCTTTGGCATAGCTGCGGTTACCGCTGAAAATTTCATTTATATTATCAACATCTATTACATAAATTGAACCAACTGCAGTTTTTGCATTGGCCATTTCATTTTTTATGAAATTATTATAAGAGGCTTCTCCTTCTGCAGCTTCGTGGTAAACAGCCTGGCTATAAGTGGCAAATCCTTCATTAAGCCATATGTTCTCCCAGTTAAAACATGTGATCTTATTCCCGAACCATTGATGTCCAAGTTCGTGTGCAATAATGTCATCATTAAAAGCACCCATAGAAGAGATGGTTTGATTTTCCATTCCCGCATTCCTTCCGAACTGGGCATGACCGTATTTTTCACTTAAGAATGGATAAGGACCAAAAGCATTTGTAAAGACAGACAGCATTTGATTTGTCTTATCAAGCTGTGGAATTAATTCATTCAGATCTTCAGGATAAATGTAATTCATCACCGGCATAGATTCTGTCTGTGAATAATAAAAATTAAAATTGTATTGTGCATAATTTGAAATTGCCAGAGAAATTAAATAGTTTGCAATCGGATAAGAGTTATGCCATTTGAATGTCATGGTACCGTCCAAATTGTTTACAGCCTCTCTTAGAATTCCGTTGGAAACTGCAGTCAGTTCTTCGGAGCATTTCAGCCAGACATCAGAAGAATCTACTTTATCACCCGGTGTATTTTTACACGGATACCAGTCGATACAGCCGTAAGGTTCGCTGAGAGTCCAGATAGAAGGTTCATTCCCGTTGTGATATCCGAAAATAAAGCTGCCGAAACCTGTCGGTACAGGAACTCCGTGATAATAAATAATTACAGAAATAAGATCGTTTACATTAAATGTCCCGGAGAATGAAAGTGAGATCACATCATTTGCATGAGTATAAGGATGACTGTTGCCTTTATAAATAATTGAATCAACTGTCATGTTATTGCTGAAATCGTAAAATATATTACTGAGACCATTTACGCTGCTTACAGAATTTATCGTAACTTCTCCCGTGAGAAAATCAGGATCTTCGGTAATGTAGAGATTGAGCTTATAGTAAACTGCATTAATATTTGTATCGCCCTGATAGGAGTCTTTTATTTTATTGAAGTATCTTGAGTGGAAGTCTTTTTCGAGTTCGTAAATAGGTTTGTCAATGCTTTGTGAAATTGTGATATTTACTGAAAGCATCAATACCAGTATTGAAATATAAACACGGGAATACATGATCATATCATTTTAAAAGAATCAATTTCTTTGTTTCGGAATAATTGCCGGAAAGTATCCTGTAAAAATAAACACCTCCCGGAAAATCCGAAGCATCCCAGACTGCAAAATGCTTTCCTGAAGGTTTGTACTGATTAACTAAGATCTTTACTTCATTTCCGGCCACATCGAATATTTTAAGCGAGACCTTATCCTGTCCGCCTGATGATGCAGGGATCTCAAAATCGATACGGGTTACGGGATTAAAAGGATTAGGATAATTTTGTGACAATTTATATCCGGAAGCATTCTCAACAGAACCTGATATATTCTGAATGACTCCTTCTGTATAAAGCCAGACACCTCCGTTAGCAGATCCTGTCGTACCGATAGCAATTTTAGCAACTGCAAAATTTACAAAACTTAATATTGGCGTAGCCGAAGAAGTAAAATTAAAATTCTCAAAGGTCTGTCCGTTATTCGTGGATCTGAATACACCGCCGTTACCGGCTGTATAAATATGATTGAATCCGCTGACCGTAATGCCTCTCTGGGCTGAAGACAGATTGCTGACCGTAGTCCAGGTAAGACCTTTGTCAGTAGAGACATCAAAATTATAAGGAGAGGTTGTTGTGATCATGAAAATATCTCCGTTCAATTTCTGGAAAAGATTATATCCGTTCTTGCCCGGATTCAGATTAACACTGAAAGTTTCACCGAAGTCGGCAGACCTGTAAAATCCTATACCGCCGCCTGTGGCGGAGGTAACCCCGGCATAGACTATATTTGAGCTGTCAATGTCCACCAGCACAGGAAGACAGTTAAGTCCGGTAAGAGCAGTTTCGGTAAACGTCTGTCCGTGATCAGTGCTTCTGAAGAACCCGGTGGATGAAGTTACAAACACATATCCGGCGCTTCCGCATTCCACGCCCTGAAGATTTTTATTATTGAATACCGAGGACGGTATAAGTTCAAAAGTCTGTCCTCCGTCTGATGACCGGAGCAAACCGTTTGAATAATTCGCAACATATATGACACCGTTTTCATCAAATCCGAAATCCCACATCGCCTGACCTGAACCTGTATAAACAGTATCCCATGAATTCCCGGCGTTTGATGATCTCCAGATCCTTGAATTGTTTCCCGTAAGACCGCCGGCATATATATTTTCCTGGCTGTCCTGAGCAAGTGACCAGACATTCCTGCCGTTAAGTGTCTGCACCCAGGTCTGTGAGTAAGCAGCTGCTGAAAATAATCCGCTCAGGATTAAAATTAAAATTGATCTAATCATGATCTTTATATTTAATGATTTTTAAATATTCAGAGAAAGAAAAGATATCTTATGCTCATCAGCAATGCGGAAGTTCTTGTTCCTACACGTGTTTCCGTAAATTCATTGGAATGAACAGGGATCTTGTATGACATTTCAAGCATAAGTGATGAAAAAAATATTGACTGGATACCGAGATAAGTATCGAGTCTGAATCCGCCGGAGTTGTTAATGTCTTCGCCGAGAAACTGATTCTTGTAAAAATAATAAGCTTTATTTTCCATATAAAGATTTACGTTAACATCATCATAGCTTTTATATACTGCCGGCAGCACAAGATAACCGAAAGAAAGAGACCAGTCAAAAAAATTACCGAATTTGAAATCATTCTTTGCCATGTTTATATTGTATCCCATTGCTCCTGTGGCAGCAAACTTTTTGATCAGATTTGTTACAATGAATTCATTTCTGAAAGTATAATTATCCGTAGTATGAAAATCTATTGATGGAATTGTAATATCATTTGCAAATCCGTAGAACTTGACAATATGTCCAGGATGAATCTCATATTCAACAGCTCCGTTAACAATCGGCTGGGCATTTACCGGAACAATGAGTCCTGTCTGGAATGCGCCTCTTATATGATAATTTTTCTTGTCAACATCTGCGAATCTGTATCTTGCGGCGAATTCATAATTACCAAGGAATTTATAATCCTGATCAAGCGAATAATACACGCTGTTATATAATGTCAGATTTCCCAGAAGACCGTAATTTAACTGAAATGAATTGTGATAGTAATTAAAATTATCATAGCTTACTACAATGTTTCTGAATTCGAGTCTGTGTCTGGCTAAATTAGCGGCTGGATTTGTTACAATATATAATTCCTGTGAATAGGAATTTACTGCAAAGAATAAAAGCAGAAGCGCAATTTTATATTTAAATTTCATATGTGATTTACAGAAAATTAAACAAGATATTTAAATAATGTAATACACTAATTAAATTTGCTGATTAATAATTTCCAAACGGCACTTTTTTAAAATTAGGTTTTTTAGGAATTTAATTTTATTTGAGTTACTTATCAATTAAAGTTTTACATTTTGCATAAGAAAATGAACTGTTTATAAATGTGTAAAGAATTAAATTAAACGTTAATTAAATTTTTGATTTTTTGTCAAAGACCCTAAAGAAAAAAGCGAAAGCTAAAGCCGGTACAAAGACCGGAAAGAAAACAATAAAGCCGATTGATAAGAACGGATCTTCGGATATTGATTTAATGCCTTTATCAGAAGTCATTGATCCGAAAAAATATATAGTAATTAAAGGCGCGCGGGTACATAATCTTAAGAATGCAGATATTAATATCCGGAAGAACAATCTCATTGTTTTTACCGGTGTAAGCGGATCGGGCAAATCTTCTCTTGTATTCGATACAATATATGCTGAAGGTCAGAGAAGATATGTGGAGAGTCTTTCATCTTATGCAAGACAGTTTCTTGAAAGGATCAACAAACCCGATGTCGATTTTATGGCAGGGCTTGCTCCTTCCATGGCTATTGAACAGAAAACAAAGATCAAGAATCCGCGCTCTACCGTCGGCACAACCACGGAGATCTATGATTATCTTAGACTGCTGTTTGCAAGAATTGGAAAGACATATTCACCCGTCAGCGGACATCTGGTAAAGAAAGACTCGCCTGAAAGTATCATAAACGAGATCACGGAGCTGACTGAAAAAGAACCGATGAAACTGTATGTTTTGATTAATCTTCATGTCAGAGATAAAAACGATTTCATAAATAATGTAGATGATCTCAGAGCCAGAGGATTTTACAGGATACTCATAAATGACGAGATCACGGATACTAATGAACTTGATAATTCTGAACTGATAAAAGCTGCCTGGGTCAGAGAAGACAGCAGCGAAAATGGCACAAATAATCTGACTGTATTAATTGACCGGATCGCTTTCAGGCCTGAAGACAATGAATCCCGTACACGCCTCAATGATTCCATCGAACTTGCTTACAGGGAAAGTGAAGGCTACGTCACAATAAGAATTTTTGATAATGATAAATTTAAAGATTACCAGTACAATAAATATCTCGAACAGGATGGTTTAAGATTTGAAGAACCCGTTCCGAGACTCTTCTCTTTCAATAATCCCTTCGGCGCCTGTGAGAAATGCCAGGGATTCAGCAAGACTATGGATATTGACATGGACCTTGTGATCTCCGATAAAAGAAAGTCGGTTTTTAACGGGGCTATCAATATATTTGCAACTCCAAAGCATTCCGAAAACCTGACCGATCTTATAAGTGAAGCTGATGATTACGGGTTTGATGTTCACATGCCTTACAATAAACTCTCCGACAAACAGAAAGAGTTTATCTTCAAAGGCGGAAAGAGATATTCCGGACTTAACAAGTTCTTTAAAAAAATAGAAAAGGAAGCTTCTTACAAACTTCATTACCGGGTACTGCTCAACAGATACAGGGCATACACGACTTGCAGTGAATGTATGGGTTCAAGATTAAGGAAAGAAGCTTTGTATGTGAAGATAAATGATCTGACTATCTTCAACATAGTGAAGATGAAAATTGAAGAAGCATATAAATTTTTTCTCAATATAAAACTCTCTGATTACGAAAGAAAAATTTCCGAAAGAATACTTGATGAGATAATTTCCAGACTAAAATATCTTAACGATGTCGGATTAACTTATCTTACCCTGGACAGATTATCCAACACTCTTTCCGGAGGTGAATCACAGAGGATCAATCTTTCCACTTCGCTGGGATCTTCACTGGTAGGCTCAATATATGTTCTCGATGAACCATCGATCGGACTTCATCCCAGAGACAATTATAAACTGATTGACATAATGAAATCACTCAGAGATCTCGGCAATAGTGTACTTGTGGTGGAACATGACAGCGACATGATGAAGGAAGCTGATGAGATAGTGGATATGGGACCTTTCGCGGGAGAGAAAGGCGGGGAGATTATCTATCAGGGAACATATGATAATATTTTAAAAGACAATGATTCTCTTACAGGGAAATTTCTCAGCGGTAAAATGAAGATAGAAATACCCAAAACGAGAAGACCGGTCCTGAAGAGTACGAAATTCATAAAGATAAAAGGAGCAAGGGAAAATAATCTGAAGGATATTGATGTGAACATTCCGCTTGGAATGTTTGTAAGTATTACAGGTGTGAGCGGTTCGGGTAAATCCACTCTTATAAATAATATTCTTTACGGAGACATGAAGAGAAAGCTGGAAGGATCATATAATGAAAAGATCGGAGAGCATGATTCTCTTGAAGGCTGGGAGAAGGTTGATGCAATTGAGATGATAGATCAGAATCCTATAGGGAAAACCTCACGCAGCAATCCCGTCACTTATATTAAGGCATTTGATATAATCCGTGAAACATTCGCAGATTCACCTGAAGCCCGGAAAAAAAATCTTTACTCCGGTTATTTCTCTTTTAACGTTCCGGGTGGAAGATGCGAGACTTGTGAAGGAACAGGCGTGATCAGGATCGAAATGCAGTTCATGGCGGACATTATACTCGAATGCGAATCATGCAAAGGAAAGAGATACAAAACCGATGTACTTGATATAAAGCTTAAAGGCAATGATGGGATTCACAGGAACATCAGTGAAGTGCTGGATATGACTGTACTTGAAGCTATACATTTTTTCAAGCCTTATCCGAGAATAGTAAAAAAACTTAAGATCCTTGATGATGTCGGACTCGGTTACTTAAGAGTCGGACAGTCCGCGACAACATTATCCGGAGGAGAATCACAAAGAGTAAAACTTGCATACCATCTGACTTTTCAGGATGAAGAAAGGCATACTTTGTTTGTATTCGATGAACCCACTACCGGACTTCATTATTATGATGTCTCAAAACTTCTTAAATGTTTTGAAGAATTAATTAAAAAAGGGAACTCTGTTCTTGTGATCGAGCATAATCTTGAAGTCATAAAATGCGCAGATCATGTTATTGACCTCGGTCCGGAAAGCGGTGATGAGGGCGGCTATATTGTGGCTGAAGGAACTCCTGAAGATATCAGCAAGGTAAAAGAGTCCTATACAGGTAAATATCTGAAAAAAGTGTTGTGATATTTTAATAGAAGTTTAAATTCAATTATAAAAATCGGAAAAATGAAAAAGTTATTATTTAGCTTAATAGTTTTTTTTATAACAGTATCTGGTATTTTTGCCCAGTCCATTGACGAGATATATGAAAGCGGAAGGAAAGCATTTTATGAAGACAAATTCGATGAAGCTAACAATTACTTTATGAAAATTCTGAAGCTGGATTCGGATAATTTTACAAATTGCTATTTCAAAGGGCTTGTTTACGAGATCAACTTTGATTATGACAATGCAATAAAAGAGTTTACACAAGCCTTAGAGTTTGATGACGAATGCGGAGAATGTTATAAAGCAAGAGGCAGGATCCATGAAAAAATGGAAAATTATGACAAAGCAATGTCTGACTATGTAAAGTCTCTGGAATTTAATGAGTCTGACTCAGAGACTTATTTCAAACTGGCATCCATCTGCCAGGATCAGAAACAATTTAAGAATGCAATAAAATATTATACAAAAGAAATAAAGCTTAAGCCGGATGATGACATAGCATTCTACAACAGAGGATTATGCTATGAGGAATTATCAGAATATAAAAAAGCTGCCGCTGATTTTGAGAGAGCTATTGCGATCGATAATATCTGGGAAAAGACCTTAAGACCGGTTATTGAAGGGTTAAATAATAATAAATAAAAATTTTTTACAGCTTCGAATCAGCACGGGTTTTCACGAATTATTTTTTGACAAATATTTCAGTCCCAATCTGCGTTCAATAAAGCTCTTGTCTCTTTTATAGCGGTATCCCATATCTGATCCATCTCTTCATCATTCCTTTGATAGAATCCGCCGAAACTCCCGTCACCCAATTCTTTCCTAATGACTTCCGGAGAAAATCCGGCTAACTTTGAATAATCAACTAATGGTTTTTGAATCTCAGGCTGAACTAAATTATCTAATCTTGTAAATCTAAAATTTTCCATCCATGAAGCATGTGAAGCGATAGGATCTATCTCTTTCACTTTAGCGATCGTATCGGGAGCATTCCACCAGTTGTGAAATTTTACCTTAATCCCCGACTTAACATTCTCACTTTCTTCCAGCCATTTTGAAATATAACCTTCGAGCGGAGCATTCCCGCCGTGACCGTTTACGACAAGTATCCTTTTAAAACCATGTTGCGTGATCGATCCAAGAATATCTTTTACAACACTCCAGAGAGTTTCAAGTTTTATGGATACTGTTCCCGGATAAGCCATAAGATTTGGTGTGAATCCGTAATTCATTACCGGCAACACAGGAATGCCTTCAGGTTCTGCTGCTTCCACAGCGATATTTTCTGCAAGGATGCTATCGGTGAGAAGACTAAGATATGCATGCTCTTCGGCGCACCCGACAGGCAAGACACACCTGTCGTCTTTTTCAAGATATTTCTCGACGTCCATCCAGTTCATTGAAGATAGTTTCATATAATTGTTTAATTTTTATTTCAACTCTTCTTTTAGAAATTTTGCGGTATAGGAAACATCCGTATATTTCTTCACAAAATCCTCGGGAGTTCCTTCGGCAATGATCTGCCCGCCTCTTTCTCCGCCTTCTGGTCCCATGTCAATGATCCAGTCAGCGCATTTGATTACATCGAGATTATGTTCAATCACTATAACTGTATTTCCCTTGTCAGCGAGTTTATTAAGAACATCCAGAAGCATATTGATATCTTCAAAATGAAGACCTGTTGTAGGTTCATCAAGAATGTAGAGAGTCCTTCCTGTCTGAACTTTCGAAAGCTCTGTCGAAAGTTTAACTCGCTGTGCTTCACCTCCGGAAAGTGTAGTAGCCTGTTGCCCTAATCTGATATATCCAAGTCCTACATCAAACAGGGTCTGCAGCTTTCTTTTAAGAGAAGGTACCGGTTCAAAAAATTCAACGGCTTCTTCCACATTCATCTCAAGTACATCTGCAATTGATTTCCCTTTGTATTTAACTTCAAGTGTCTCGCGGTTATATCTTTTACCTTCGCAGACATCACACGTCACATAAACATCCGGAAGAAAATTCATTTCAATCTTTTGCAAACCTGCGCCTTCACAGGCTTCGCATCTGCCGCTTTTCACATTGAATGAAAATCTACCCGGCTTATAACCTCTGATCTTGGATTCGGGGAGAGAAGAATATATATCACGGATAAAAGTAAACAGACCTGTATAAGTTGCGGGATTGCTTCTTGGAGTTCTTCCGATGGGGGTCTGGTCAATTTCAATGATCTTATCAATTATTTTTTCTTTATAAACTTCACCTTTTTTTGATAATCCTTCTATGGATTTATATGGAAGAGGATGTTCCGGTGATTTAAAAAATTTCTGCGACAGGATCCTGTAAAGAGTTTCGGTGATCAGAGTGGACTTACCTGATCCGCTGACACCGGTTACACAAATAAATTTACCAAGAGGTATTTTCAAAGTTACATCCTTCAGATTATTTCCCGAAGCGCCTTTAAGTATTACAAAATTCCCAGTCCCCTCCCTTCTGCTTTCCGGGACATGAATTTTCTTTTTGCCGGAAAGATATTCAGAAGTCAGTGATTTACCGTTCAATTCCGAAGGCGGACCAAAAGCTACAACTTCACCTCCGTGCTCTCCTGCTCTGGGTCCGAGATCAAGAACAAAATCTGAAGCTTCTATCATTTCCTTATCATGCTCTACAACTATGACAGAGTTGCCTATATCTCTGAGATTCTTAAGCGAGTCAATTAATTTAATATTATCTCTCTGATGAAGTCCGATCGATGGTTCATCAAGTATATATAAAACTCCCGTAAGCTGAGAACCTATCTGAGTAGCCAGTCTTATTCTCTGAGCTTCACCACCTGATAATGTTCGTGCACTTCTGTCCAGGGTAAGATATTCAAGTCCTACATTCAAAAGAAAGTCCAGTCTTGACCTGATCTCCTTTATTATCTGTCCCGCAATGATCATTTTTCTGTCATCAAGTTTAAGCTCTTCAAAAAAATTTTTGGAATCAAGAATGGACATCTTTGTAATATCAAAGATATTACTGTCATTTAATTTTACCCAGAGAGAATCTTCCTTTAGTCTTCCGCCTCCGCAGGTCTTGCATTTGGAAATGGTCATAAAACTTTCAGCCCATTGTCTGATAGTTTCTGATGATGAATCATCTGCATACCTCTTGATATATCTTATAAGTCCTTCAAATCTGTGGGCATATTTATGGCTATGACCTTTCGAGCTGGTATGATTGTATCTTATTTTTTCAGTTGTTCCGTAAAGTATTTTTTCAATAATATCATCGGAAAATTTCTTTATAGGTGTATCGAAATCATATCCCGCATCATCAATCAATCCCCTGAATATTGAATAAACCCAGGTACTGCGGGGCTTTCCAAGAGGTATAATTGCACCCTGGTTTATTGTAAGTTTTTTATCAGGGAAGATCTTCTCATGATCTATTTCTTTTTTTTCACCAAGACCGAAACAGTCTTTACACCAGCCGTATGGTGAGTTGAATGAAAATGAATTCGGCGCAGGTTCTGAAAAACTTCTTCCTGTAACAGGATCAGATAACTTTTCATTATAAAGCCTGTCCTTTTTTCCGTCATTGATGATCAATATCCCATCACCGTGACGAAGTGCAGTTTCAAGTGAATCGTAAATCCGTGATCTGGCTTTGTCTGTAACGGAAAGCCTGTCAATAACAATCTCTATGTCATGGATCTTGAATCTTTCCAGCTTCATTCCAGGTTCAATGTTGAGTACTTCTCCGTCAACCCTGACCTTTGTGAATCCCTGCGAGCTAATGTCCTCAAACAATTCCCTGTAATGTCCTTTTCTTCCTTTGACTACCGGGGCAAGTATAGTGATCTTAGAACTGTCTTTTAAACTGTATATTTTATCGAGTATCTGATCGAGACTCTGTCTTGTAACAGCTTCACCTGAATCAGGAGAATATTGTGTGCCGCATCTTGCAAATAATAGTCTGAGAAAATCATAGATCTCAGTGACGGTGCCTACTGTTGATCTTGGATTCTGTGAAATTGTCTTTTGCTCAATTGAAATAGATGGTGACAATCCTTCTATTTTATCGACATCAGGTCTTTCTATTCCTCCTATGAACTGGCGGGCATATGCCGAAAGCGTCTCCATAAACCTTCTCTGTCCTTCTGCATAGATAGTATCAAATGCAAGCGAAGATTTACCCGAACCCGAAAGCCCGGTAAACACCACCAGTGAATCCCTGGGGATCTCTATATCAACGTTCTTTAAATTATGAACGCGTGCGCCTTTTACGATAATTTTATCGGAATTTTTGGAATTGTCTGATGCCATATGCAATCTGTCAAAATAGATGAGCAGGTGTATTTTTACAATCCATTTATGAATGCGGTACAGACTTTTTTTTGCTTCAAAGACTTTAAAACTCAAAG
>CALMST010000036.1 GCA_937872315.1 uncultured Ignavibacteria bacterium
ATAAGGGAAATAAGGAAATTGATCCTTTTAAAATAAATTCTTCTGATGCTATTTTACAAGCATCATTTTTTTGGTCAGTCTGATATCTCCTGATGCAAGAGTATAATAGTATATCCCTGATGACAGCGAACTTCCGTTAAAACTCACTTCATAACTTCCGGCAATCAGTTTCTCGTTCACAGGTGAAGAGACTTCCTTCCCTGACACATCATAAATTTTAAGCGAAGTGACAGCTGTTCTGTTAAGTTCAAATTTTATTCTGGTCTCCGGGTTAAAAGGATTCGGATAATTCTGATATAAATTAAAATTCAGCGGTTCGTTCTGATTCTCAATACCCGTGGATGGAATATACTGAATCACGGATTCCGAAATCACCACATGTCCGCCACCGGGACCAATATTTCCGGGAGTTACCGTTCCGTAATAAGTTGGTCCGATTATGTAAGGATAAACCGGATTTCCTTCCGCATCAATTGTTATAAAATAAGCATATGTTCCATCAGGATATTCCGGAGTAACCGAGAATCTGCCGTTGTGCAGATCCAGATCTGATCCTGATACATTTAATACATAATCTTCTATAAAGCATCCTAACGGATATTGAGAACTTACAACCGGTCCGTATTGATTAGATTGCAGTACAGTTCCGTCCGGTAAAGTAGTCCTTTCAGTAATATTTCTTTTTACATACCCGCTTATCATTCTTCTGATTCCTCCGGTTCCGTTTGAATTCGAGTAAGCATATGGACCGTACAGAGGATATCCGTCAAACATATAACCCAGTAGCGGTGAGTGTTCATTTTCATCCGGTGTATAAAGCTTTTTCATGTTAATATGATAATGATAAACTCCGCCCGGTGCCGGGTGACCTCCGGAAGTATCAAATCCTACTCCTTCAAAATACTGGGCAACCCTGTGCCATATATTCTGATTGTTGTATGACATTGCATCCCCTGGATTGAAAAGCACAACTCCATTCTTAAGAACACCAATCTGTCCGTTACCTGCAGCAGTTGACGCTCCGGCGGGGACAGGGAATCTTGCGATCTTAAAGGTCCAGTTCTGATTCGATGGAATATTCGGATTCATCGCCCACGGTCCGATAGTGTATGATGGTATCCCGGTGCATTTCACATAGGAAAAATTTGCCGAATAAAACACCTGCTGAACATCAGCAAGTATCCCGTTATACCCGGTGATCCCGCCGGGATTCTGCTGCCAGGTGTAGATTTCAGGGGTTATCTGCGCAGTAACTGCTGATGCTGATACAATTATAAATATCAGAAGTACTAAAAAAATATTTTTCATTTTAAATGGTTGTTTAATTCTTTTTTTATAGAGTTATTACTGAAACAAAATTTGCAGGATTTTTATGAACTAATGCGGAATCATTCAGATCCGTCACATTGTCATCATTTATAAAAACTACAGCTCCCGTCGCATTCTGTCTGAATGTATAAATTTCCTGTGTGATCTGTGTATTTAATAAAGTACCGGAGGATGCAAATAACTTCATGAAGATTGTAAGAGTTATGAATTTCAAATTAAGTTAATTTAAGATTATTAATTTTTTAAATCTTCCAGAAACACCGCATTTTCTTCTGATAAGCTCATTGCCACAAGTTTCCCGTTATAATTGAAAGCAATATGCCTGAGATCGGGAAGTGTGTTGTAAACCATTGTCACGATCAGCGAAGAATCCTTGTAAAAGCTCAGTGAACCGGTTGATACACAGTATATGTAAGTAAAAGGATCATAAGTGATAGTGTTTCTGATATCTGCTATTTTCTTTAAATCCGTGATCTCCAATGAATTAATGTTTATCTTTCCTGCTGAATCAAAATCAGTTTTATATTCCATTACAATTCTGTTTACCTGAGACAGATCCGGATGAGCCGGGTCAGTGGATTCATCTCCGCAGGATATCAGTAAAGATATTAAAATCAATAAAGGTAGATATTTCAAATTATTAATTATTATACAGAATTTTTTTTATTGGGTACAATATAAAAATATATTTTATAAGAAATTGTAAATAAATATTACCAATTTAAAACCTTTGCAAAATAAATTCGTTTACGAATCTAAATTTACAGTATGTTTACTAAAATTAGATCTCTCCGCAACAAGACATTATTCCAGTTAATGATCATTTATACAAGATACCTTATCGGAGGAGCTTTTGTGTTTGCAAGCATTGTAAAAATAAAGGGTGAAAGATTTACGGCTGTTGACGGAAGTGATTCCCCTCTTAACTCGCCGTTTCATTTGCTTGAAACACTATACCGATCGGGACTCTACTGGGAATTTCTCGGATACGGGCAGTTCATCGCAGGATTTTTTCTTATGACTCAGCGATACGCAAAACTAGGAGCGCTAATGTTCCTTCCAATTATAGCAAATATATTTGTAATCACTGTTTCGTACGGATTTACAGGCACGCCTTATATTACAGGAGCAATGCTTCTTGCAAACATAATGCTCGTTCTCTGGGACTGGGATGAAATTAAAATTCTAATTAATATAACTCCAGTCATAGAAAACAAAAACACCTGGATGCATGATAAAATCTGGGAGATTACAGGTCTTGCATTGTTCCTTTTTGATACTCTTTACAGATTCTTTACAACCGGTTATAATTTCTTCATTTGGATCGGAATTTGTTTTCTGATCGGATTAACGGGACTTGTGGCGGGAATGAGAAGAAGACGTATTTATGAATTAGGAATTAAGAATTGAAATAGATTACAGATCCGGGATGAATTCCCGGAATCTGATCACAGGATCTGATTTAGAAGAGCCGGGATCAAATAAATCCCATTTCCCAAATGTCATTAAATCTCTCTTTTTATAAAAATTTATTATACCTATTTTGCAGCACGTTAAACATAAAATATAAAGTAATTAATTAAACATGAAAATTTTCATAGATACAGCTAATCTCGATGAGATTCGTGAAGCTAATGATATGGGTTTACTGGATGGTGTCACAACCAATCCTTCACTTGTAGCAAAAGAAGGTCACAAAGATTTTAAAACAATGCTCGAAAAGATCTGCGATATAGTCGATGGCGATGTGAGCGCAGAAGTGGTTTCAACCACTTCCGCCGAGATCATCAAAGAAGGAAGAGAACTTGCAAAGATACACAAGAATATAGTAGTAAAAGTACCGCTGATCAAAGAAGGTTTGAAAGCAGTAAAAGTCTTCAGTGAGGAAGGGATAAAAACAAATGTGACTCTTTGTTTCTCAGCTTCCCAGGCATTACTTGCGGCAAAAGCCGGAGCTTATATTATAAGCCCGTTCGTCGGAAGACTTGATGACATTTCACAAAACGGTATGGAACTTATCTCCCAGATTGTGCAGATCTATAGAAATTATAATTATCAGACACAGGTACTGGTTGCATCCGTCAGACATCCTCTGCATTTTGTTGACAGTGCGCTGATCGGAGCTGACATTGCTACAATGCCGCTTAAAGTTATCGAACAGCTACTTAAGCATCCGTTGACAGACATCGGACTGGATAAGTTTTTGGATGACTGGAAAAAGCTGAATGGTTAGTAGTG
>CALMST010000037.1 GCA_937872315.1 uncultured Ignavibacteria bacterium
AAAAAACATGACACTCGACGAATCCATAAGATTAAAAACCGAATTATTAATAGATGGTCTTACCATTACTGATGAAGCTCTTACAACTGTCGGTCAGGGAGGACTCGAAAAAGTATTCTGGGTTTTTGAAATGACACCTTCTACGCACGAGGGGACCGGCGACGGTACAAGACCTTTACCTAATGATATGTTGCTTCCTTATGATCTGTATGTGGATGTAAGATACAGTCCAACATCACCATATAAAGTTCATAAGAGTGGAAATACTGTTGTGCTGATGAAAAACAACAAAGAGTTATGTGAAGTCAAATGGCCGAAGCGTCCTGATTTTTATGATATGAAAACCCGAAGCGGCGAATCGATGAAGAAGGTTGCTTCAATGAGAGGTGACTGCGGGCTCAGAGTTTGTTTTGATAATGCATGTACTTATTTTGCAAAAGGGGAGCAATGCAAGTTTTGTAATATTGTTCCGGCGAGACAGCGTAACCGCGACCACATAGTTACAATAAAAGAAGCCGAAGATATTTATGATGTTGTAAAAGAAGCGATTATAGATAATCCTGTCTGCTCGCATCTTGCAATGACAGCCGGAGCAGCGAAGGATGACGGACTTGGAAATCTTCCAAAGATACTTGAAAGATTGCAGCCGTTATTAAAGGAAAAATATTTTCCGATAGTTACAGCTATTACAGCAACACGAAACAGGGAAGAGACAGAATATTTATGCTCGACAGGAATCAGTTCGGTAGCATTCAATCTTGAGATATGGGATGAAAAAATATTCAGTGAGATATGTCCCGGCAAAACAAGGAGAGTCGGAAGGGACAGGTGGATCGAATCATTAAAGGAAGCCAGGGATCTTCTCAGACCGGCAAGAGCTTTGAGTTCATTTGTTGTGGGGCTCGAACCGATGGAATCAGTTTTAGCCGGAATAGATTATCTTTCATCAGAAGGGATATTTCCGATAATGAGCCCGTTCATACCCATGGTAGGTACTGCATATGAAGGAAATCCCGCGCCTAAATCCGAATGGGTCTGGGATGTACACGAAAGAGCAACAGATTTAATTCATAAGAACCTGCCTGAAGCATTCTGCGATGAGATATGGGACGGGGACATCGGGATCTGTCCGTCATGCACAACCACTAAACTGTTCTTTGATTTTATGAGAAGGATAGTTCCGAGAAAGAATCCGGGAAGAGTTATGTCGAATGAGAGTGTGGAAGCTTATGTGTGATCATATAAAAAACTATGCATCTCTGTTCTGATAGTATTGAAAAAGATTGAAGTATGATTAAATAACGGATCAGAAGGTAAGATATATATTTGAATATAAGTTTAAGTCATTTAAACAAAAAAGACCTGAAGCATAATCGCCTCAGGTCTTTTTTAAATATATAAAATAAATAATATCCCGGCTTATTTCACAAGGATCATCTTTTTCACCTGAGTGAAATCGCTGTTTCCTTTTACTTCAAGTCTGTAGAAATAAGATCCGCTTGAAAGAGATGAACCGTCAAAACTTACAGTATAATAACCGGAAGTTTTAAATTCGTTTACTAATCTTGAAACTTCTCTTCCTGAATTATCAAAAACTGTTAAAACTGTAAATCCGTCATTTGGTAATGAGTATTCAATCTTTGTAGTTGGATTGAAAGGATTCGGATAATTTTGTGATAATTTGAAATCCTGAGGTACTCCGACATTAATTTCATTGGCTAAATTGAAATATTCAAAATTACCGTTGAAATCAATTTGCTTAAGTCTGTAGTTGTAAGATCCTGTAGCTAAACCTTTATCAGAATAAGAATAAGAATTCGGACTTGTTGTTGTTCCGTTTCCGGCAACTGCGCCGATCTTAGTCCATTCACCTTCAGTTGCGGATCTTTCGATCTCAAATTCAGAATTGTTGATCTCTGAAGCTGTTGACCAGCTGAGGTCTACATCATTTCCGGTTGTTGTTGCAACAAATGAAGTAAGTTCTACAGGTAATGGGTCATTGGAAGTTACCCATCCTACAAGAGCGTTCAAAGCGTCACCAAAACCTCCGTCGAAATATCTCGGATCTACGAACATAGTTGCGGTGAGATATACATCGTCAATGTGACCTATTGCCGCTAAAGTATCAAGATCTCCGTGGTTCTGGTATTTATATAAAGAAACTCCGCCTGCAAACATTGAGCTGCCGTCAGGCCAGTATCCACCACCGGGAACAGTTGTTAATAATCCCCTTGTGTTGGCAATGTCTATGTTAGTACCTGTAACAGATGGTGAAGTGGAACCAGGCGCATTATCAACTCTGTAAATAAACTTACTGTAAGTTTCAGCAAATTCAAGATCTCTTCCGTTACTTCCTAATCTGCTGTAATTGTAAGCCTGATCAGCTCCGATGCTTACCAGTTTCTTTTTATTTACCATTGTACCTGAAGACAACCATGCTTTTAATTGTCCTCTCGCTGTAGCTCCCAGATATCTGCGGTTAGCTACATCGAAACTTGTTTCCTGAAGAACTATCATATCATAAGATGAAAGATCAGGTAAAGAAGTGTTGGTATCAACAGCAATCATGGTATATCCTCCGACAGCTGCAGGAAGATATTTTCTGAGAGTATCTCTGTCAGCATCTCTTTTAGCTGTTGAAGTTGTGGAATCATGAACAATTACCAATGTAGTGGTTCCTGAAGAGGAGTTTACAGATGCATTGTCTGTAGTTGTAAAAGAGTAGAACAGAAAAGCTAGAGCCAGAACGGGTAAAAAATAAACAGGTAGTTTTGATTTCATTTTTCTTTCCTTTCTTAAATTTATTTTTTTTAAAAAATATAAAAATTTTAGTAAATCACCAAATTTTAAATCCGGTTGAGAAATGAATATTTACTTAAATTTTTATTGTAGAAAAAGTATAAAAAGTTTGATTTAAAAATACAAGTCTTTTTTTAAATTAAAATTAATTTTAAAAATTATAGAAAAACAAATTCTGATTTCTTTGTTGGTATAAATTCCGGTGAAATATTGTAAACACTGGTAATCAGTTCTTTACAGCTTTTTCAATGTTTCTGTCGGGTATCAGCCACATTAAAGCCGTAGCAAAAAATATAACTCCCGAAACATAATAATTAATATAAGCCATAGGTATAGCGGCAGTATATGCGGCAATTGATAACATTTCTTTTTTAAATAATTTTTTCATGGCATTTTTTATGTGGGAATTATCATCAAGACTATTCTCAATGACTTTCTGAAGTATGAAATATGCAAACCCGCATAATAAAAGTATTACCGCGTACAATGCGACCGTATTGGATTCAAAATGATTTTCTCCCATCCAGCCGGTCACAAAAGGAATGAGTGAAAGCCAGAATAAAAGATTCAGATTTGCCAGCATAATGGAAGGATTTACATGTGAGATTGTATGCAGTAGATGATGATGATTCCCCCAGTAGATCCCGAGATACAGAAAGCTGAGTAAATAACTAATGAACACCGGAATTAAAGGAGTTAGATTTTCCCAGCCGGATCCGTGAGGTACTTTCATTTCAAGAACCATTATTGTTATGATAATTGCTAATACACCATCACTGAAAGCCTCGAGTCTGTTTTTTGACATTTTGATTAATTTGTTTAATGAGTGCTAATATCCCGAATTTCAATAAATATTCAAATATATTTTTGCCTGCCCGTTTTGCTATCTGAAAGTTTTCAATTAAATTTTTTATATGATCAATTTGCGGGAATGTTGATTAAATAATTTACTATAAAAAATATCAGACTCCGAAAATTTATTTGCCGGGAAGAATGAAAATTGTATTTCTATAATCTTACACTGCATTATTTAATAATAATCTTTATTTTGACAAATAAAATAATTCATAAGTTTGAGTACATTCAAATCTCTTTACTGCTATATTATAATTATAGTTGTTACTTATCTTGTCTTTCAGAATACCTTGGAAAATAATTTTGTTTTTGATGATGAGAGTGTGATCATTGGAAATACATCAATAAAGGATTTATCAAACATACCAAAGTTTTTTACTGCTGAAGAGGGCTTTCATAAAGTTATAGGCAGATATTACAGACCGGTAATTTCTTCTACTTATGCTCTGGATTATTCTGTCTGGGAGCTTGATCCGTATGGCTATCATCTGACAAATATTATTATTCACATAATATCCTGTCTGCTTTTATTCAAAATATTATCCACGCTTTTCTTTCGTTATAAATACCGGAATCTGATATCGCTATTCTCGACGCTTATCTTTGCGGTGCATCCAATACATACTGAAGCTGTAAGCTGGGTGAGCGGACGGACAGACTCGCTTGTTACATTATTTTTCTTTGCGTCATTCCTGTTTTATATAGAATTCACAAGGGAATCCGATAGCAGCAGATCTGAAAAATCAGATAAAACATCAGTTAAAAAGAATTATCTTTATCTCGGGTTATCTTTATTTTTTTATGCGACAGGATTGCTGACAAAAGAAATGATTGTAACAATGCCTGTGATAATTCTTCTTTATGACCTTGTTTACCGGAAAAAGGATATTGATTATATTAAGGAGAATATCATCAGTTATGTTCTGTTTTTTGGTGTGACAATTATATATCTGATACTGAGATATTCTTTACTCGCTGACATTCCGGAGCGGGAGACTTATCTTTATTTCTTTGGTAAAGATTACACTGTGGTAATTGGAACGATGATAAAGACGATACCTGTTTATTTCCGACTTTTGTTTGCTCCATTTCCGCTTCTTTACCATTACAACGGTGTAATTCCCGATGCAAAAACTCTTATAGATTCTGCTGTGATTTTTTCTTTTTTGTTTATAGTATTTCTGATTTTTATTGCAGTATATTTTTACAAAAAAGACAGCATAATATCATTCTGCATATTGTTCTTTCTTATTTCCCTTGCACCGGTTATGAACATTATCCCAACAATGAATTTAATGGCGGAAAGATTTTTATATTTTACATCATTTGCGCTTGTACTTCTTATATGTCATCTTGCCATGGTCGGAAGTTCAAAAAGGGATTTTTCAATGCTAACGATAGGAATGGTGGTTATTATATGTTCACTGAGTTATCTTACATATATAAGGAATATTGATTGGAAAGATAATGATTCATTATACCTTTCCGCAAAGGGTGTTGATGGAACAGTTCTTCTCGTAAATGAAGGAAATATTTATGCCAATAATAAAAGATATGATGATGCAAAAGAATTCTATAAAAAAGCAATTTTATTGAGAGAAAATAATGTGCTGGCTCATCACAATTTAGGATTGGTTTATCTGCTTAACGGAAAGATAGACTCGGCTGAAATGAGGTTCAAACGGGGAATTCAAATCGATTCGCTTGCTCCGGACGGATATTTTCAGATGGCTACTGTTTACAACATGAAAAATGATAAAGACAGCGCAATTATGATGCTTGAAAGACTGCAGAAAATAGCTCCGAATTATAAAGAATCCCTTGCAATTCTTGAAAGAATAAAATCGGGCGGTGATACAGACATCAGTCTCAATACACAGGAGTTTAAGAATGAAGAGACAAAAAGCTATCAGATCAATCTTTTACAAAGAAGGTCTTATCAGTTCTTCAATGAAAGAAAGTTTAATGAAGCCATTAAAGACCTTGAGAGGCTCATAAGCCTGAATACAGATCCCAAAACCATATCCGGTTTCATGAATAACATTGCAATGTGTTATGTGGAAATGGGTAAACCTGAGATGGCTGAAAAATATTTTCTGGATGCGGTAAAAACAGACAGTGAAAATATAAATGCCCTTAACGGACTTGCATCTAACTCGCTTTCCAAAGGAGACAGATCTAAAGCAAAGGAATATCTGGAAATGATCCTTAAGATAAATCCCGGTGATGAAAATGCCAGAAATAAACTCGATTCCTTAAAATAAAAAAATTAATTATAAAAAGAATTTATAAATTAAACTAAAAAAATAAATGAACTGGAAAATTATTTTATATCTAACCTTGGCAAGTATAGTCATTGGAATTGCTTCAGTATTTGGAATTTTCAACAGTAATTTCATGCCGCTTGTAATGCTTATATTCTCAGTAATATCCGGATATATAATTGCAAAAAAAAGCAACTCACAGCTTTTTATGAACGGAGTAATGGTTGGATTATTCAGCGGAATAGTAATCTCTGTAATCCAGGCTGTAATGTTTGATACCTATCTTCTTAATAATAAAGATTCCCTTGATGGATTTACAAGTATTACAGGTGCCATGCCGACAACTTCTGTCATAATATTTCTGGGACCTTTTATAGGATTAGTATATGGAATAATTGCTGGATTGGTTGCCGGTAAAATTTATAAGAGTAACAAAAAATAAGATTATTCAGTATAGAGTAATAATAATTTTAAATGATCATGACAAAAATAAATATAGCTTTGCTTTTCCTTGTTGTTCTTTTTTCATCCGGTAATGTATTCTCTCAGGAAAAAACCGGAGAAAGATTCAGAAAACCTCTTGATGAAGAAACCAGAGAAAAAGAATTCATAAATGAATCGTTTTCTGATTTTGTCCCCCAGCCCGGTTCATCTGTTTTTTTAAATTATAATATTTCCAATAACCCCGCCCCGCAGAATGAAACTTCAGTTAAGATAAGCAGGAAAGATCCTAACAGGGTAGTTGCAGCATGGAGAGATTTCAGGATCAGCGTTACTCCTGCTAACAGAAGGGTGGGATACAGTTATTCTTCCGACGGTGGAATTACCTGGTCAGTAAGCCAACTTCTGGATTCGACATTGCTTCCTGGTTTTCCGCGAAATAGTGATCCGGTGGTTACAACTGATACTTCGGGAAATTTTTATATTGCCGTAATTACCATCGGCGGCACGGGAGCTCTGGCGATTTATAAATCCACTGACGGCGGTGTGACTTTTCCAAATGCTTATATGATCGCAAATGACGGTTCGGAGGATAAAGAATACATGGAAACAGATTTTACACCCGGCAGTCCTTATCTGAATTCTATTTATATCAGCTGGACTAGATTCAGCGGAGTCAGAGGAATAAAACTTACTAAATCTACTGATGAAGGAGTTAACTGGACTTCAGCGGTTCCCGTGAGTGACGTCACTTTAGGAAATCAGGGATCTGATGTTGCAGTTGGTCTTGACGGTGAAGTCTATGTATGCTGGCTTGACGGTAATACAGCCAATGATGTTGTAATGTTTGATAAATCCACAGACGGCGGTAATACTTTTGGTACGGATAAAAACATTGCACAGGGTCCGCCACCTAATATACCAATATCTTCCAGTGGCGTAACATTCCCGTCCATAGCTGCTGATATCACAAGCGGACCTTACAGCGGATATATTTATGTTACATTCTGTGATTCGCGTAACGGTGATCCGGATGTGTTTCTTACACGATCCACAAACAGGGGAGTAAACTGGTCTGCACCCGTAAGAGTCAATAATGATCCTGTAGGAAACGGTAAGCTTCAGTGCTGGCCATGGATCGGTGTTAATGATTCGGGTAATATTGCTATTACTTTTTTTGATTCAAGAAATACTTCTTCCAATACAATTATAGAAAACTTTGTCGCTCATTCATCAGACGGTGGACTTACTTTTCAGAATTTACAGGTCAGTACTGTCCCTACACCTACAGCTCAGCCTAATTTTGACGTGAGATTCGGTGATTATATAGGTATAGATTACTACAGGGATATGATCGTCCCGGTATGGACTGACGAAAGAGCAGGAGGATTTGATATGGAATGTTATACCGGGATTATTTCCACTCCGGTAAACATAAACAATCTTGTTTCAGAGATACCTGATAATTACAAATTGTTTCAGAATTATCCGAATCCATTCAATCCTAATACAGTGATCCGTTATTCCGTTGCACCTCAAAACGGAAGTCTGAGTTTAGTTTCGCTGAAAGTTTATAACTCGCTGGGCAGTGAAGTTGCTACACTGGTTGACCGTAAACAAAGCAATGGAAACTATGAAGTAAATTTCTCCGGCAGCGATTTAAGCAGCGGTATATATTTTTATAAACTTCAGACCGAAGGGTTTGTACAGACGAAGAGTATGCTCCTTATTAAATAATTGACAGCTACTTATGTGCTACCCGGTATATCATGCAACCTCAGTTTTATCAGTTTGATGTATTTTAAAGGATAATTATAATTAAGTTATATTATAATCTCATTCTGTAAAGAATGACATACCGGCAGGACCAAATGGCATCAATTCAAAAAATATTAATTATAGTATTTATTCTTTTTGTTTACTGTAATATTTCATTTTCAGAATCAGACAGTACCGGGCTCAGACATGAAGACAAACTAAGGATCCGTGAAGCTGTGAGAATTGCGAATGATTATGGGAATCTGGTCTGGAAAAATTTTGACAGCGCTCCGTTTGCTATATTATTAGTTACAAAAGCGAATGAATATCTGATGAATCATCCGGACCCTTCGGGAGAATTCATTCCGATCGGTTATGATACTATAATAGGAGGAGAAATATTCACACGCCCCGTACAATTCAGTAATAACATGCTTGCAACGTTCCCGGCAGTTAACGGAATTCCTACTATAGTTGTCGGTCAGCCTGAATACACTAGCCGTCCGACCATGGACTGGATCATCACTATCGTTCATGAGCACTTTCATCAGTTTCAGTACTCTCAGCCGGATTACTATGAAGCAGTCAATGCTTTGGATCTGGCAGGCGGAGATCAATCAGGTATGTGGATGCTTAATTATGATTTTCCTTATGATAATGTTACCGTATCCGGGCAATATGATAAATTAATTCATGCCGCAATTAAAACATATCTATCCGAACAGGGTAGGGAATTTGAAAATAGTCTTAAAGAATATTTAGCCGAAAGAGAAAAATTTAAGTTAACGCTTAATGAAAAGGATTACAGATACTTCTCATTTCAGGTATGGCAGGAAGGTATTGCCAGATATACGGAAATAAAAATTGCGGACAAAATTAAAGACCTTTACAAACCTTCTAAAGAATTATCAGAGCTTGATGATTACATAACCATCGAATCTTTTTTTGATAAGAACTTAAACAAGCTGATTCGCATAGCGGATACTCAGACTCTCCCGGAAGATCGAAGAGCGTGCTTTTATACTCTCGGCGCTTTGGAAGGTCTGATCCTGGACAGGGCAAATCCCGGATGGCAGGAGATGTATTTAAATGAAAAATTTTATCTGGAAAATTATTTCTCCGGCAATTGATTAAATGCCGATAAATCTTAAAAAAGGAAAACAAAAAACCTGCTGTCATATTTCTACAACAGCAGGTTTCTGCGTTTAGTGATTTTATAAATTTATTTTATCAGCATCATTTTTTTTGTGTCTGTAAAATTATTGCTGCTTCCTTCAGCATTAATTCTGTAGTAGTATATTCCGCTTGATAAATTGAATCCATCGAATGTTACCGTATAAAATCCCGCTGATTTCACTTCATTCAGAAGAACTGCGACTTCTTTTCCTGCCATGTCATAAACCAGTATCTTTACATTTCCTGATTGCGGCAGTTCAAAGTTAATTTTTGTAGAAGGATTAAACGGATTTGGATAATTTTGTGACAATGCATATCTATCAGGAATACCCGTACCGTTTTGAGTTATACCGCTTTTGTTATCTCTTTTGAATGTTATGTCAAATGTCTGAGTGGATTTCAGCGAATCACCGTTCAGATAAGCCCATACTGCCCATTCACCCTTTACTGAATCTCCCGGGTTAACTCCCAATCCTGCAAGAATGCCGTCAACTGCTTCAGGTGTTACTGTCAGAACAGTATCAGCACCGTTATTATTTGAAGGCAGATCAAGTATTACACTGCTTATCATCGGAGCACCGAATTTCCATTTGTATGTTACACCGTTTGCTGATTTACTCCATTGTATATTAACGGGTGTACTGTTATTCGGCTCAGCCAGAAAAGTAATTCCGCTCGGAGGTGAAAGTAAACTGAAAGCTGATAAATTACTTCTTCTGAAAGTAATGTTAAATGTTTGAGCAGATTTAAGTGAATCGGTACCATTATATGCCCATACTGCCCATTGACCGGAGACTGAGTCACCCGGATTTAATCCAAGTCCCGCCAGTATTCCGTCTACTGCTGCGGGTGTAACGGTTAACATTGTATCACTTCCGGTGTTATTCGATGCCAGGCTTAATATGACAGAGCTGATTGTCGGTGCACCGAACTTCCATTTATATGTGGCTCCGGATGAAGAATTTCCCCAGGTAATGTTAACAGGCGTATTGTTCTCCGGTGAGGTCACTAAAGTAATTCCCGTTGGCGGAAATAACAGGTTGAACTGATTCAAAACCACTTTTCTTTTGAATGTAATATTGAATGTTTCAACAGATTTAAGCGAATCATTTCCTTCAAATGCCCACACAGCCCATTGTCCTGAGACAGAATCTCCCGGGTTTAATCCAAGTCCGGCTAATATTCCGTCAACAGCTGCCGGTGTCACGGTTAAAGCTGTAGCTGTACCGCCAGTATTGGAGGGCAGATCCAGTATTACACTGCTTATTGTAGGTGCGCCGAATTTCCATTTGTAAGTTGCGTTTGCGCCGCCTGATGTCCAGGTAATGTCGATCGGTGTATTGTTTCCAGGATCAGTTTCAAGCGTCAGACCTGTCGGCGGAAATAAAAGGTTAAAAGGGTTCAATGCCTGAACTTCACTTTGTTCTGCTTTAAGTGAATTCTGAGAATTGAAAATTGTTCCTGATGCAAAAAATACTGCAATCATTAATGTTGCATAGATTAGCTTTTTCATGTCATTTCTCCTTTTTTTATGATTTAATTTGTATTTCATTTTTGTTTGTTTGAACTTGTACAAAATTAACTTCAGAAAGCTCAAAGAAAAAATTAAAATATGTCATAACATAGAAATCGGAGATAAACTACTGTATGTATGAAAGTAAGTATGGTTATAAGTCTGCTTCCGGCAGAATTTCAACCTCAGGGAGAGATGTTTTTTTAATCTAATACTTTATCAGATTAAAACGGAATGACAGGGGATCGTTTAAAAATTAAGATCGGATAGTTTTATTCTGGAATTGGATTTGATTATTTCACTGAAACTTTTTGAATGGATCCTGCTATCTATCCATGAAAGAATATCAAAATAATCCAGCGCTTTTCTATCGCTGTCTTCACTTGAATTTAATATTGATATTATATCTTTTCTCAATAACTCAAGATGAAAAATTCTTTCTTTTTTATCGCTGATATCAGGTAATTTTTTCAAAGTATTTATAATTATATTTTCATATTCATAAAGTTTATCTTTCTTGGTAAGATATCTTTTCAAGGATTTATATTCGTAATCCATCAGATCATAATTCTCAAGTTCGTAATGAATTATAAAATTCATGATTCTTGCAAAAGCTTTGTAGTCAAGACGGTTTTCAGTTTTGTCATTGAGTATCCTGTTTAACCAGTTAAGTGATCCTGACAGATCACCTGCGCCGAAATATAAATAAGCAATGGAATAGATAACTTTTAATTCTTCGGATTTATTTATCCTGCCGGAATATTTTTTCAGCCAGTCTTGTACTTCTTTCACTATACCGAGTCCTTCATTAAAATACCCGGAAATTATATAGATATTCAACTCGAAACTGTAAGATTTAAAATACATTTCAAGAAAATTTGGCGTGCCTGAAGTTAAAGCACCAGTCTTATCTGAGATCTCTCTTTGTTTTCTGAGATAAGTAATACAAAGATCATATCGTTTAAGATTATATGACATGGCAATTGCGTCACTCAAAGCATAAAGAAATTCTTTCATGCCTCCGGCGATCTTATCCGGATTCTTTTCTATTAGCAACAGTCTCTTCTGAGCATACTCGAATGCTTTTTCATTATCTGATGTGCAGTAATAAAAAAGATAATTCAGGATACAGAACAGATTTTTTGCCCTTACGGATTTAGCCTGGGATTCATCTTTCATGAGAGGGTCTTTCATTACCTTCTCGAACAGTTTTATGTCGTTTTTATTCCGGGCTATTCCGGTTTTTTTGAATATTGAAGACATTCTCAGATAAAGTGCATTGTATTCCGCAATGTTCTTCTGCTTATCAAGAATTTCAAGTTCTTCTTTTTTACATTCCTCAACATATTTGTCAAAGTCAGGTTCCGTAATTTTTCTGTAATCAAAATTTTTCTGATCTTTATAAATATCTATGAGTTTTGTAAATCTGTCTTCGTCTTTTGCAAGTTTCTTTGCCCGGTTTAAAATTAACTCAGCCTGATCGAACAATGTTTTCTGAAAAAGTATGGTATATTGTTCTTTCATTCCGGAAAGAACGCTCTCAGTTGATTTGTCGTCATTATAGCTTACAAGGCTTTTAAGTATCATATTATATAAATAATTCTTTGCCGAGGTCAGCTGTCTTATAAATTTTTCATTCTTGAATTTATTCCTGATATCGTTCTCATCATATTTTTCTGCCTGATTGTTGATGGCATCAAATAATCTTATGTAATTGTTTTCCTTTTCGGGAGAATGTCTTTTTGCAAATTTTACAAAATAACCTTTCTCGGATATGTTAAGTGAATGAATTAATTTCCAGAGATCTTCTGATGGTGTTTTCATTTTACAATTATTTAATATCTTTTATACTGTTCTGTATATTATTAACGGTTCTGATAATTTATCTTATAAACTTCATAAAGGTTTTCAAAAGATGAAATTCGAATTTTATTATCTGTTCATTATTTCTTTTAAAATTCAGTCAATCTAAATTACTCATATTATCCCGGAAGTATCAATTCACAAAAATCCGCTGATTTTCGGGTTGTGACCAATTTCTATGTTATGAAATTTTTAAGATTCCCTTTAGGTTAAAATTTATCTTAAATTGTATCAAATAATCAGAATTCCAATGAAAAATAAAATTTATTCTGCCATAATTGTAATTAGTCTGTACAGTCTGTTATGCATTTCAGTATCTACCGGACAGACTTTCGAAAAGCTGGATCTTGATCTCCCCGGTTTGTCTCATGGTAAAGTAAACTGGCTGGATATAAATAATGACGGATATCTTGATATATTTGTATCCGGCGAAAATGATTCATTAAGTCCCGGTACACATGTATTTCTGAATAACGGCAATGGGGAGTTTACACCTGTAAATACAGGCATTCCGCATGTTTCGAGCGCATCAGTGTCATGGGCTGATTATGATATGGACGGAGATCTTGATATGGTTGTCTGCGCATACTCACTGAATCACAGCGGAGTGATCTCCAGGATCTATAAAAACAACATGCCGTTCGGGTTTTCTGAAATTGATCCCGGATTTGTGAATATTCATTCCGGATCCGTAAAATGGGTTGATTATAATAATGACGGAATGTCAGATGTACTATTGACAGGACTTGATCCTGAAGGATTCCCGCAGATAAAATTATATAAAAACAGTATGGGTTTGTTTACGGAAGTAAATATCTCATTACCTGCTTTGTATAATTCGACCATGGAGTTCTATGATTTCGATAAGGACGGAGATCAGGATCTGCTTATTTCAGGACAATCAGATGAAAATAAGAATTCATTTGTGACAAAGATCTATATAAATGAGAATCACATTTTTACAGATTCAGGTATTCTTCTTCCGGGAATGTCAAACGGATCAGCATCATGGGGAGATTTCAATGCAGACGGATATGGCGATATTCTGATCAATGGAGAAACAGCTGCGCCTTTATCAAGAGTGCAGGAATACAGGGTGATGATATTTCATAATAACGGAAACGGAACATTCTCCGAACATTTTGCATCGCTGCCGGGTGTCGCTCATGGAAATGTACTCTGGGCGGATTTTGATAATGACGGGTATCTTGATATTTTAATGACAGGAAATTTTTTCGGAAATTCACAGGGGCTGACGAGAATATTCAGGAACAATAACGGAACCTTTACAGAAGTAAAAAATTCGCTTCCGAATGTTACATACGGAAATGTTTCGATAGGTGATTTTAATAATGATTTCAAACTTGATATTCTGGTAACAGGTCATAATACTTCGGGTAACAAGAATATTTCTTCAGTCTATAAGAATCTGATTCCTGTTGCCAATGAAGCTCCTGTCGAACCAAAAGGTCTCACTACGACTTTTGATAACCTGACTGTACATTTCAACTGGTTTCCGGGATTTGATAATAATACACCTTCTACCGGTCTGACATACAATCTGAGATTAGGAACAACTCCCGGCGGATCGGAGATAATTTCACCTTCAGCTTCAGGTGTTAATGGTTTCAGTATTTTACCCGGACACGGAAATACAGATAATGATACCAACATACATATTATTGGATTGGATTCAGGTACATATTACTGGAGTGTTCAGACTGTTGATAATTCTTTTAATACATCAGAATATTCAGCTGAATATTCGTTTAAGTATAACAGGAACACAGCAGCGCTGGGTGATCCGTTTGAGATAATTCCACAGAACTTCAATCTTGAACAGAATTATCCTAATCCATTTAACCCGGTCACAAAATTCAGATATGAACTGGCAAAGGATGTTAATGTAAGTATAAAGATCTATGATATGAACGGAAAACTTGTTGATACACCGGTAAATGAATTCAAAAAGGCGGGTAATTATTCTGTTACTTTTAATGGAAGCAACTTATCAAGTGGTATATATTTTTATAATATTGAAACTGAAAATTTCAGTCAGACAAGGAAAATGATCCTTATCAAATAAAAATCAACAACAATGATTCAGATGTCTCTTACGGCATTAATGAAATTTTTTAACTTTGATTCATCCAGCTTTCCGTCAGTCCTTACTCCGCTGCAGAGATCAACGGCATAAGGTCTGACGGTCCTTATCGCTTCCTGTACATTGCCGGAATTCAATCCTCCTGCAAGATAAACAGGAATATTCACAGTTTCACATATCTTTCGGCTTAAATTCCAGTCATGAACTTTACCCGTTCCGCCGAGCTCTTTAATGCTCAGATCCGGATTTCCTGAATCAAGTAATATTGCATCAACAAACTTTGAAATTCTTTCCGAATATCCAATTGAATCTTCATCTCTTACATGAACTACCTGAACTATTCTGATTCCGGGTAATTCCTTTTTCAGGTCATTATAAACTTCCGTATTCACTTCATCTACCAATTGTAAAGTATCCGGTCCGAATTTTTTCTGCTGCTCAATTATTTTATCAGACTGTGTTTCACTTGTAAGGAGAAATTTATCTGTTGATGGAGGGACTGTCTTAATAATCTCTATTATCTTTTCATCAGATATAACTCCCGGACCGCTTGGCATTTTCGAAACAAATCCCAGCGCGTCAGCTCCGTATGAAACAGCAAGCGCTGCTTCTTTGATGCTGCTTATGCAGCAGATCTTGATTTTAACATTCCGGAAATCTGTCATCTGAAAGTATGACCGGCTACGAAAAGTTTTATAGTAAGATAAATAGTAATGATAGTGGAAAGGACAATTATGGCAAGTACTATTTTAGTAATTATGCTTACCGGCTTTTTAGGTTTGTTTGTTTCCAAGATTAAATATTTTTATTGGGAATTTTTACTTTGAGTTATCGCTATTTTATTAATACCAAATTCTCCGGGATAATATTTCTGATAATGGGTATTAATAATGTTTGACCTTTTTTAATTCTGAGTCTTGAATTTTGATATACACAGAAATTATTTGTCATATCATCTCTTTGCTTTAATAATATTTCATTTACTATCTTAACTTTTTCACTTCCGGTTTAATTATCGAGTCTCAAAAGTAATACTCCAAATGGTCAATTTTTCTGATACTTATAATTTCATAATTGGACTTGATCAGAAAATCTTCAACTTGATTTCCTACCCCTGCATCAACTATAAACTTTAATGTATCCCCCTGCATTAAGCCTCAATATTGTAAACCCTTTCTTCTTCAACTAATTTTGCCGCATACAGCAACACTGCTTTAATATCATCGTTCTCGAGTTCAGGATAATCATCCATTAAGTCTTTTATTGATATGTTTGCAGCAAGAGAGTTAAGGATTTGTTCTACCGTAATTCTTAATTATCTGATTGTTGGTTTTCCAACCATTACTTCAGGATTAGTGGTTATTCTTTTTAGTAATATGTTTTCCATGAGTATTATAGTTTAACTGGCATTATTTAAAAGTCCGATTGCTTAATCTGTTAATTATAAATAGCTGTCTGGCTAAATTAATTAAATACTTTGTTTTTGTAAAGTTCTTATTGCAGACATATAAATATCTTTCCTGCTGCGCTGTATGTAAATTGACTTTTGAATTCAGTTACCTTAAATTATTAAGGTAAACAGACAATCATAATGGAAACAGTAAATCAGGTATTCGAACCTGTGGAGGTGATAGCTCACTTCAATAATCTCAAAATACAGATAGTCAAATTCAAATGGAACGGCAGCGTCTATAAGGTCACCGAAATGCTGCAGAGCTGGAAGATCCCCGTGCGAGAGGGTTTTGTGATGCACTATATCGTGACATGCAAAGATAAGGATCTGCTGTGCGAACTCTCATTCAGCAATACGGACATGAAATGGGAGCTTGTGAGGTATGATGATATTGCTTGATAATATATTTACCGGTGATATTGCCCCAAATCCGCCGTGGCGAATCAAAGACTCTAAGTTGAAATATTTAAAACGAACTTCTTAATTTCTACCGGCAATTTATCATAAGTGGATTTGATTTTTAATTCCTGATCCCAAATTCGAAATTCCTGATTTGTAATTTGTAATTCTACAAAACTCACTTATTCAATATAATAGGTTCTTCAATCAACTCCGCACCCGAGCCGTCTTCCGGAACTATGAAAGATTTTATATTATCTTTTTCAGGATCACGCTTGTTCCTGTTACGCCATTTTCGGGCAACCTTTTCCAACTTCACAGGATAGATCGTAAGCGTTCCATCCTCATCAATATGAAGTCTCAGAAAATTTTTATAATCCTGAATCTTCAATGCAGAGAATGCTTCTTCATTATGCCTTCCGAAAAAATACATTGAGCTGAATAAATAAACTCCCATTATAAATGAACCTGCGAACCAGCCTAGAAAAAAGATAAGTGTCACTGCTGACAGAAACTGAAACAGCTCATTACCGGGAAAAAGATAAACTGTCAGATACAGACTTCCCCAGCCTATGTAAAATATACTTACAAGATGAGCAATAAAATGAAGTGTTCCTCCGGACCATTTATAAATTTTAGAATGAGTATCCGTAAAAATTATAAATACAGCGAAAACCATAAAAATCCATATTGCAACAAAAGGGTTGTCGCGAAAAGCTCTTGCGGTAAGCACAAAAGTATCAAAAAATCCGGTAGGAACTTCATAGTTAAGTGTAGCGCCGACCATCCATATCGTAAGGAGATACAAAACAGCTGTCACGATCCCGAACCCGGGATTTATAAATGGGAAAAGAAGATCTCTGTATGTAAGCTTTTTTGATGTTTTAATATCGGGATAACTTTTCTTAAGTGCAAAACGGCGTTCGGTTTTTTTATCTTTACCGAAATTTTCAGTGATCAGAGAAACATCAATGTCATTTGTCGGATGCATAAATGCGCCTCCTCCTCCGGCTGTTATTTTCTGAACTTTTGAATGTTCGGGTTTATCGCCGGTTTCTTCATGCCTTCTGTAATGATGGTAATCTCCTGCAAGATATACTTTTACATCTATGTTCTTCTTAGCAAGAATTTCCTGCTGAAGATATATCAGATCGCTTTCGTCATAAGGCTCGTCAAACTCCTTATATTTATGAGCATAGATCCAGGTAGGCGTAGCAAGGCAGAGAATTACTTTATCACCTTCTTTCATATATTTATCAGCGACATCCCTGAAATAATCTATCTGCGGAGTATCAATGTCGGACTGGAGCTGCCCGTCCGAACCAAAGAGCCACCAGCCGTTCGGAAGCTTTAATGCAAAATAACTTCTTCGCTGACGGGTAAACCAGCCGCCGAAAGTTCTGTCGAGATCCGAACAGAATACTCTCATAAAAGCTGAAAGTCCGTCATACCAGTCGTGATTTCCCGGGATGGCAAATACGTGCGGTTTTTCAGCCGGCGCGTCATCACCGAATGCAGCTTCGTATGGAGTGATAAGCCTGTTGTTGTATGCAACTTTGCTGGGAGTCGGATAAACTTCATCACCGCCAAAAACCAGTACATCTCCGCGTCTGGTATCAAATGATTTACTATCACCTTTTAAAGTCAGCCCAGGATTGGAAGCGTAATAAGCTACTGAGTATGTTGAATTCCACCCGTCACCTGTATCGGAAATATAATCAAGCCACATTTCCTTTCTTGGATTATCTTTATCAACTATGGGAGTTCCATCGAAATCTTTATAATGAAAACTATAATCATAAAAATCCTTCCCTGCAGAGGATAATGCCTGAATTATCCTTTTGTCTGTCTGTTCGCCGATGATAGTGGAAAATATTACTTTGATTCCGGTAGATGCCAGTTGCTTCACGTCAAACCACCGCACCATCGGCATTCGCTTTATGTCTTTGAGCTTCATTGTTTATTCATTTGGTTAGATGTAAAATAACGAATAGTATTTATTGGTTAAATGGTTAAATAGTTGATCGATAGATTAGTTAAATAGTTGATTAGTTGCGTCATCAACGCTGAGTCACTCCGCTTCTACATTAGCAAACATTATTTATGTCAATGAGGAGGACTCTGCGGAAACTTTTCATACGTTTGGAGTACTATCTATTTAGTAAAAACTTACAAGTAATAAAATATAACTTGCTTTTAAAATATCCGAAGAAAACTTTATTCATACACCAATAGGAAGTTTTAAATTATGAAAAGCAATATAACATCTTTCATTAATGCATCAGAATTATTTTCTGATCTCACTATTGTAAATATTCTTACTTACAACACTGTAGTATTTATATTCTTCATAACTTCAAAGAATCACAACTTTGTATTTCTTCTTAAAACTAATTACATAAATTTAATAAAACCAAAAAATCTAAACGGAGAATATGACCTGATGACAAAGGTCAGATTACGGAGAAAACTTATATAGTAATTTGAAAAGAATTGATGTAAGTTTATAAAAAATAAAGTGATATGAAAAATCTGATAAAAATAATATTTGTTTTGAGTTTTCTTCTGCCTCTGTATGCGCACAGCCAAGTGGTAACTTGGCAGAGGTGGTATGATTATAATAATTACGAAGATGATGGAACGGATGTAATTCAATTATATGATGGTAGCTATGCAATTTTATCTAATAATTATCCAATTTTTAATGGAAGTGCTGTTTTTAAATTGGATCAATTTGGTAATGTAGAATGGAAAACTTTATATAACGAAATAAACATCAACTCTAAATTTGTTTTATTAAAGACTATAACACAAGTAAACAATAATAGCTATTTAATTTCTGGAAGTGATGGAGACTCAGCTTTAATCCTTAAAATTAATTCAACAGGGGGAATTGTTTGGCTAAAAAAATATTCTAAATTAAATAGAAACGCTGGATTCATTAATCATAAAATCACAAATGATGGAGGAATTATTGCTTGTGGATATTTGTATGATCCCAGTATTGGTTATGTTGTAAAAACTGATTCTTTAGGAATCATGCAATGGGATAGTGTTTATGTTCAGACTTCTGATATTTTGAAAATAATTCAAAGTCAAAATGATTATTTTTTTATGCTTGGAATTCAATCAAATTCTAAGAGTAACAATAGAAATAAACATTCGGAAGTAATTAAAATACATCCCAATTTTTATAACTTAGGATTAACACAAGCAAACGTGATAAAGACCAATAAAATTGGAAGTATAATACATGAAGAAAAATTGTTTTTACCAAATCCTATTGACATTATCCAGCATTCTTCAGGGGACATTTTTATTGGAGGTGGATTGGATTCAATGATTTTATATAAATTAGACTCGTCGGGTTTAATAATTTTTCAAAAAAGTTATTATAGAGGAATTTCCGGATGTGCCTCAATGTGTGTATCAAAAGATGGAAATGTACTTTTAGCAGGAGTAAAGAATACTACTATGGTTGCTTCAAAAATTAAATCAAATGGAGATTTAATATTTAGTAAACCAATTCCAACAATATTAAACACTATGTTTGCTTTTCTTCCTTATGCAGTAAATTCAACTTATGATTCAGGATTTATTTTTACTGGATTTACAAACTATCCCCCAACATTTCACGAATCAAACATCTATGCTTCAAAAACAGATTCTAGTTGCAATGCACCATTGATGGTTGGAATCAATAACAATAATTCATCAATTTCTGAAAATTTTAAATTTTATCAAAACTACCCAAACCCTTTCAATCCGGTTACAAGAATTAAATATAATGTTTCAATACCTGGATTTGTAAATTTGGAAATATTCGATTTAAAGGGTAAAGAAATTTGTAAATTAGTAAATATATATCAGCAATCAGGTAATTATGATATTCAATTTAATGCTCTTAATTACAACCTCACCAGCGGAGTTTATTTTTGTAAATTAAATTTAAACAAAAAATCAGCAATTATAAAATTAGTCTTATTAAAATAATTTAAAAATATTATAATGAAAACAATAACAATTATATGTTTTATAGTTTTAATATTTTGTAGAACAACATTTGCTCAACAATTCCCATGTCCATTACCAGATCCTATCTTGAGATATGATGTCCCTTCTACAGGGAATTATTCGAATGTTGAAATGAGAATTTATAATCAAATTACTTATTTTAATAACAATATTAGTAATGATATTAAAGTGAAGATAATTCCTGTTGGGACTTTTTACAATTCTGTAAAAAATTATAGCCCTAAATCAATTGGTATTTTTGGTCAAAATATAGCTGGAAAAGAAATAATAATACCATATCAAATTAGCTCATCATCACTATCCTATAAATCAGGTAACTGGGATTACAGCGGAGGAAGTTCAAATGAATCAGCTTTTTCTTACGGATTTGGAAAATATAAATTTGAATTCTATGAAGAAGATACAAGTTCTAATTGGGTTCTTCAAAATTATGTGTATATTGATTTTTGAGACCTTAACTTAGTTACATATACTTTACCGGAAAATGCTACAAACAGTTTTATTGATATGAGAATCGATTATTTCAAAAAGGATACAATAACATTTCAGTTTGATTGTTATTTCGTTAATGATACTTTACATTATTATAAATTCTGGAATATAGATCAAGTAAATAAGCTGATAAAAGCATGGGATAAATATGGAACCTGTTTACCAGCATATCCTCCAACAAAAGGACCAATGAAATCGTCTGATACTTTAAGCGGGATTTATCTTAATTGGCCCATCAATGCAAATTTATACAATGGAAACATAGGACATGAAGATCCTGGATATTTAAATTTTAACCTCGAAATCCAAAACAACCACTACGCCAGAATCAATAGAGGTATTCCGTTCACTTTAAATGACAGCGCGAAACTTTCTTTAAAGCATTCGGATACTTATACAAATAATGCGAGATTGTATGTTGAGAATAATTCGCTTTTTTCTGTTAAGCCGACAGCCACTTTGGAGATCAATAAATATGGAAATGTGATTATAGAAGCTGGCGGAGTAATTAATTTGGAAGAAAATTCCAATCTGGTATTCCGGGATCACGGTGAGATAATCGTTGATTCCGGAGGTACGCTTAATAATTGCGGAGCCATTATTTCAGATACTACTTTTGTTTGTATAATAGTGCATCCTCAGGGTCATTATAATGTAGGATATCAATTTTGCACTCATTCGGCAATTCACAATTTTACTAAAGGAGCATTCCTGGTTTTAAATGGGGGCGATCTTACAATCGGCAACAGCTCGAAGATCGTGTTCGACGGATCGAATTCTTTCTTAAAAATAAATCCTCAGTCGAGAGTTTTTTTCGGCGAGAATGCAAGCATTGAATTCAAAAACGGAGCTTACATTTCTGCTAACGGCTGTACTTTTTCATCTATAGATTCCACTAAAAATTGGAAAGGGATTATACTTGAAAATTCCGATATAGACAGTATTACTAACTGCGCATTCTCAAACGCAAAGTCAGCGATCTCAATTAAGAACAGTCCCACAGGTTCATATACTTTTACAAACAGAGTCATCAAAAACAATACTTTCAATATTCCTTCCGGCGGCGATCATAGAGGAATCTATGGAGAAAATAATTATAGAATTCTTATTCAGGACAATACTTTCGAAATGCCGGTTACTTCGCAAGGAGGTTCTCCGTATTATGTTGGTGTATATCTGAAAAATTCCAGTACTTCAGGAGATGTGGAAGCGGCAAGTCCGATTGGTGAAGAAGATGAAGATATTGCAACAGCTACTCCATACAGTCTGAACCTGATCCACAATGTTTTTAATAACGGTTCAAACTCAGTTATACTCGCCAACTATACTTCCAATATTTTACCTTATTATATAAAAGGAAATACTTTCAATGCAGCTTACTTATTAAGTCTTCTTGGAATGAAGATCACAGGAACGATCAGAGATAATGTATCAACTGATTCAAATACAGAACTTGGATTACATCTTATCAACAGTTCACCAAATATGTATAACAATGCCATATTCTCAAAGAATGTATCATTGCACCTGATCGGGAATTGTTACCCGAATCTTGCGCCATATATCAGTGGAAGTCAGATGGTATGGTCGGGAGGAAAGAACAGATTTACAACAGATTTATATGATAATGTTCAGCTTGTTGGACATTCGAATGTTTACACAGATTTTGGAGAGAACAGATTTAATATTCTTGACACGGCAAATTCTTATCACATATACGGTTGGTTGGATAGCACTATTTTTAAATATTCATCAAGAAATAATTGCTGGTATCCGGGAAATATTCCAAGAATTTATTTAAGACATGATTATTACAGTTCTCCAATAATAACGGAAACGGGAGTTAGTACAATTGACTGCGATCATGAAATTGATCCAAACGGTTGGGAAGTGGATTATCTCGGAAACGGGATTTATGATTCGGTAATGATGAGCGCAGATATAACAGGTCAGATTACTTCTACGGAAAATCTTTTGTATGAACAGGCTAATCAATATTTTAATGAATCGATGTTTCTTGATGCGATTTCTTCTTATAAGAATCTGATAGATAATTATCCTGACTATATTGATCTTCCGAAATCAGCATTGAATTTGTACAGCAGTTATGAATATCTCGACACACTTCAGACACAGGGTGAAAGAAATACTTTATATGGAAATTTGAAATTATATGCGGAAGGAAAATTAAGCTCTACTGAATACAAAAATGAAGAGTTTACTGACATTTGTTTTGATATAGTCACAATGTGCGAAGCAAATATGGAAAATTATGATGCGGCATCAAACAATTATGAATTCATTGCACTTTACCATCCTGATCCTGACGCAAGATTAAATGCTTCATGGAATTATGCGGAAGTGCAGGCTTTGATTAATTCGGGAATGGAGGGGCTCAATTTCAAATTACAAATGACAAATTACAAATAGAAGATCAAGAACAACTTAACTCACTTAACTTACTCAAAGAAGAGAAAGAGTTCACAAGATTAAATAATTTGATAAATAGTGATCCTATATTAAGTAAGATGAAGAAGGCTTATGAAAAGAATTCTAAAGACAGAATAGATAGACAGGAAAAAGTAGATAAGAAAATAAGGAATGAGAGCAAATCTGAAACTGAATTTGAAAACACAAAAATAAGAATTAATGAATTAGATAATATTAAATCAGATAAAGCAAAAAGGAATTTATTTGAATTAAAAAATTTGACATCTGATAAACTGGAAAAGAGAAGAATGGATGATCTTATCCTTTCGACAACAAGTTTCAGAAATGAAAAAGACAACAATATAAGTTCCGTTTTACCTGTTGAATATAAACGTTCACAAAACTTTCCAAATCCATTCAACCCAATTACAACCATAAACTTCTCAATCCCGAATCAGGGAAATGTAGTTTTAAAAGTTTATGATGTAAAAGGTAAGGAAGTTAAAACTCTGATAAACGAGCAGAGGGCAGCGGGGAATTATACAGTTTCATTCGATGGAAGTAATCTCTCGAGCGGAGCTTATTTTTATAGAATCGAGAGTGGTGATTTTAAGGAGGTTAAGCGGATGATCTTGCTCAAATAATCTGCCTTGGCGCATATCGATATTTAGATATACTATTTAAACCGGAAGAAGAGGTTCTTCCGGTTTTTTAATTTGAAAGGGTGATCAGAAACTTATAAACATAAAAACGTATAAACTTTTAACTTTTAATTTTTAACATTTAACATTTAACTTTTAACTACTAAATTAAAACAAAAAAAACTCATGAGCATATTTTTTAAAGCAAGAAGCAGTAACATTTCACAATCTTTCGGATTATTACTTATCAGATTACCACTCGGTTTTTTATTCCTCATAGCCGGAGCAAGGAAAGTGCTTAATTTACAGGATTTTATTACATCTGTTCAGAGTATGGGGCAAATGAATGATACGCTTGCATTCATACTTGCGTTTATTTTACCATTCATGCAAATGATCTTTGGCGGATTGCTTATTATCGGATTATTCACTCCGATAGCGGCATTCTTCCTGGCATGCATGTCATTAAGTTTCATTTTTGTACTCGGTGCAGGTAATCCGGAACTTCCATTCAGCTATAATTTTATATTTTTTACAACATCGGTTGCTTTCATGTTTACAGGTGCGGGACTCTTTTCTTTTGATGCAATGATAGACAGGAATAAAGATCCCAAAGTAAATATTACGATCGAAAAAGATTACACATATCCGCAGACAAATCCTGATAAAGATTTAAAAGATAAAAAGCCAAATGAATCTGATGCGATCTATGTCGATGAAAAGGATATTGCAAAAGGCGAAGATGTCAACGGGTAAGAAAGTACAGATGCTGATTATAGAATGAGTAAAATTCTTATTCATAAGACTCCTCAGGAATATCTTGACTTGAATCGTTCTTTCCTGATGGAAAACGAACTTGCAGGTAATCTTACTCTCGGTATTCCACTTGGTCTCGATAATAAAAACACTGAGAATCCGGAATACAGGTTTGTTTCTGTAATTGATAGTAATAATAATCCGGTAGCTGCATCAGTCAATATTTCCCCGCGAATGATGATAAGCGCTAATCAAAATTCGGAGGAAACAGTAAGATTGATCGCAGAATATTTTAACAATTCGGATTTTCCTGTTACAAGTATAATCGGAGAAAAAGGAATTCCGGAAATATTTGTAAAATATTTTAAAGGTAAGAAAAAATGGGGAAGAGATCTGATAGTTCATACATTAACAAAAACAACCGATCTGAAACTCAGCACCGGAAAACTCGAATCTGCTTCATTAGATAATCTGACAACTCTTTCAAAATTCAGATATGATTTTGATGTTGATACGTTTGGACACTCGCGTTCGGATAAGGAGGAGATTATCAAAGAAACGGAAAGAGATATTAAGATTAAAAATTTATATGTATGGAAATCCGGAGACGGGATCGTATCAATGGCAAAGATAATGAGAACTACTGATAATACTGCAATCATAGGGAGAGTTTTCACACCGGAAGAATTCAGGGGAAATGGATTTGGAACTTCAATAGTTCATTCTTTAAGTAATGAAATTCTCAAGTCCGGACTGCCTGTCTGCGCATTGTTTACTGATAAAATGAATCTGACTTCATCAAAGATCTATTACAATGTCGGTTACAGACCGGCGATGGAGTTTACGGATGTTTACTTTTAAAATTGATATCAGGTGATTGGAAATTTATTAAACAACAAAGTGTGTATCTGAGAAGCTTTAAAAATCAAAAAATACACTGATCTATTTAACGATCAAACTCTCTCTCTCAGGACCTACGCTTACATACTTTATCTTATACCCGACAAGCTCTTCAATTTTATTTACATATTTCTGCGCAGCCTCGGGCAGATCCTCAAATTTTCTGCATCCGTTAATGTCTTCTGTCCATCCGTCCATTTCAATATACACCGGTTTTGCTATCTCCAGCTCGGGAGTCAAACCGAATTTATCAGTTAGCTTTCCGTTAATATCGTATTCAGTGCATATCGATAACTTTTTCATTCCGGAAAGACTGTCAAGCTTTGTCAGAGCGATCTCATCCACTCCCTGAACCATTGCGCCGTATCTTGAAGCAACTGCATCAAAATGTCCGATACGCCTCGGTCTTCCTGTTGATGCGCCGTATTCAAATGCGATCTCTCTTAATTCACCTGCTTCTTCATCAGGCATTTCTGTTACAAACGGTCCGGCACCTACACAGCTCGAAAATGATTTCATCACACCAATTACCTTATCTATCCTTTTATTAAACAAACCGCCGCCAACAGGCGCATAGGATGCAAGAGTGCATGAAGAAGTAGTGTAAGGATAGATTCCAAAGTATATATCTCTCAGAGATCCAAGCTGAG
>CALMST010000038.1 GCA_937872315.1 uncultured Ignavibacteria bacterium
TTTTTTAAATAATTATAACTGATGTTGTTTTATTTAGTAATTACAATAGTGATAATTCAGCGTTTATCAGAGTTGATAATTGCAAAAAAAAATGAAGTCTGGCTGAGAAGTGAGGGAGCTGTGGAATATGGAAGCGAACATTATAAATTCATAGTATTACTTCATACAATGTTCTTTATATCACTGATAGCAGAATATAATTTTTCCGGAAGATATTCAGATTTAAATATTATTAATTATATGTTTTTGGTATTTTTCATATTCCTGCAGATAATAAGGATATGGGTATTAAAATCTTTGGGAAAATACTGGAATACAAAGATCTTCAGAATACCGGGATCAGAATTAGTAACATCCGGTCCTTACAAGTATTTTAAGCATCCTAATTATATAGTGGTGGTATGTGAGATCTTTACATTGCCTCTTATATTCAATTTGTATTATACAGCTGTTATTTTCACACTATTGAATGCAATAATTCTTTTTATAAGAATAAGTACGGAAAACAGAATTTTAGAAAACTAAATATTACATAGAAAATGAAAATTAAACTGAGAGATATTTGTCACGGAAGAAGCGGCGATAAGGGTGACGCTGCAAATATCGGACTGATCGCTTTTAAAAAAGAGGATTATGAACTGATCCGGAGGGAAGTAACGGCAGAAAGAGTTAAAGATTTTTTCAAGGGAATATGCGAAGGGGAAGTTATCAGATATGAAATGCCTAACATAAATGCACTGAATTTCATTCTGAACAATACGCTCGGCGGCGGCGGAACTGTTTCTCTGAAACTGGATGCGCAGGGTAAAACTCTTGCTCCGGCGCTTCTTAAAATGGAGATCGATAAATAAAAAAAAGCTTCAGATAATATTTGCTTTTATCAATTATCAATTATTAATTATTAATTACAAATTTTAAATTTTAAAAAATGTTTGAACAGCAAAAATACAGATTAAAAGATTCAAAAGATAAATTAGATTCATTACGGAGGTTTCTTTGACGTCGATAACAAGAATCTGAAAATTAAAGAGCTTGAGGAACTTTCCCGGAACGAAAATTTCTGGGATGACAATAAAACAGCGCAAAAAATACTTCAGGATATTTCAGTATTAAAAAGCCGCGTTGGAGAATATACTTCCATAGAAAACCATTATAATGACGTAACAGGCCTGATTGAAATGGCAGAATCAGACAAAGATGAATCACTTGAAGCTGAAATAGAAAAAGACATAGATGAATTTTTAAAACATCTTGAAGACGTGGAATTTAAAAATATGCTTTCTGATGAGGATGATATCAGGGATGCAATAATTACCATTAATTCCGGAGCCGGCGGGACAGAATCACAGGACTGGGCTGAGATGCTTTTAAGAATGTATCTGAGATACTGTGAAAAGAACGGATTCAAAGCGGATCTTGTGGACAGACTGGATGGTGACGGCGCTGGAATAAAAAGCGCAACGATAGAAGTGAAAGGGGAATATGCTTATGGTTATCTCAAAGCTGAGAATGGTGTTCACAGATTAGTTAGGATCTCGCCATTTGATTCAAATAAAAAGAGACACACATCTTTTGCCGCTGTATATGTAAGTCCCGTAATGGATGATAATATAGAGATTGAAATAAATACAAATGATATAAAGGTAGATACATTCCGTGCCGGAGGAGCAGGCGGTCAGAATGTCAATAAAGTGGAAACAGCCATAAGGATCACACACTTTCCTTCGGGAATAGTTGTACAGTGCCAGAATGAAAGGTCGCAGAATCAGAATAAGCTCAATGCAATGAAGATGCTGAAGTCAAAGCTTTACATTATTGAAAAAGAAAAAGAACTTGCAAGACTCAGCAACATAGAAAGCAAAAAGAAAAAAATTGAATGGGGATCTCAGATAAGAAGTTATGTCTTTCATCCATACAATATGGTAAAAGATCACAGAACAGATTTTGAGACCAGTGATACTCAGGGAGTGATGGACGGTGATATTTCAGGATTCATTAAAGCATATTTACTTGATTAAAAATTTTAATCTCCTTTGAAAAATAAATATTTCATATCCGGAAGATTCCTCTTCTCCGGTGGAAGTTCCAGATTCATTTCTTTTATTACTTACATAGCTATTCTAGGAGTAGCATTAGGAGTGGCTTCTCTTATTATTGCCGTATCCATATTAGGCGGTTTTGAAAAAGAGATCAAGGATAAGGTAGCAGGGCTGGTTTCTCATATACAGGTATCATCTTTTAAATCAGAAGGATTAAGTGATTACAGGGATGCTATACAGACAATGAAAGACAGCATAAAAGGTATTACGGGAATTTCACCGATCGTTCAGAAGGAAGCAGTAATAAGATTTAAATCCAATGTGGAAGGGATAATTCTTAAAGGGATTAATTCTGAAACAGACCTTTCCACAGCGAGGAGTAAGGTTCTGCAGGGAAGTTTTGATCTCAGTCCGGTGGACAGTGTTTTTTCAAGGCTGCTGATAGGTGATAAACTCGCAAAAAAACTTAATATAGAAGTTGGTAATAAAGTCATTGTATTCGGACTGAACGGAATTCCTTCCCCTGTAAATCAGCCTAAGATCAGGCAGTTCATAGTCGGCGGTATTTATGAAACCGGACTTAGAGACTTTGATGATGTTATTATTTATACAGATCTTAAGACTGCGCAGAATTTGTTTAATTTTAATGACAATATTACCGGTATAGAGATCAAACTTGATAATATAGATAAAGTTGAAAATGTAGTCCTGGATATCAAGCAGGTGATCGGATATCCTTATTATCCAAAATCTTTGTATAATTTGTACAAGCCTTTGTTTACCTGGGTCGAACTTCAAAAAGCTCCCATTCCCGTTGTTTTAGGACTTATAATTATAGTAGCTACTTTTAACATTGTCGGTACTTTACTTATGCTTGTTCTTGAAAAAACACAATCGATCGGCATTCTGAAATCTCTCGGAGCAAGTAAATCATATATTATGAAAATTTTTCTTGCCGATGGATTGATCATCGGTATGACAGGTATTATACTCGGGAATATATTAGGACTTGGTATCTGTTTTCTTGAGTTAAAATATAAATTTTTTTCACTTCCGGAAGTTTATTATATGAAGAGTGTTCCGATACTTATACAAACCAATACAATAATATTCATATCTGTTATTACAATCGTGCTCACATTTTTAGCTACCCTGATTCCTTCATATATCGCATCAAGGATCGATCCGATAAAGTCCATCAGATTCAATTAATGGATAAGATTAATAATTTAGATAAATCAGGGAAAAAGATCGAATCTATGTTTGATGAGATCGCTCCCACATATGACAAGCTCAATCATCTTTTCACTCTCAATATTGACAATAAATGGAGAAGTGAAATTGTCGAACAATCTCTTGAAAAAAAATACAGATCACGCATAATCCTTGACCTGGCCTCTGGTACGGGGGATCTGACAAAAGAATTATTAAAATTAGATCCTCAAAGAATCATTGCTGCGGATATTTCTTCAAAAATGCTTGAGATACAGTCACAGAAAATTTCAGATCAGCGACTGGAACTAATTCAGGCAAATGCCGACAACATGCCTTTCGATGATAGTTATTTTGATATTATCACGATCGGTTTTGGAATCCGGAATTTTGAGGATCTTGGCAAATCTCTGAAAGAGATCCGGAGAGTTTTAAAACCGGACGGGAAGCTGATTATACTTGAAATGTTCAAATCCAGGAGTCTTATGACAAAACTGTTTAATGTATATTTCGGAAAGGTAATGCCTTATTTCGGAAACAGGATATCAAAAAGCAAATATGCATACAGTTATTTATTCAATTCGGTTGACAGCTTTTATACACCCGGCGAATTCATTGAAATATGTCTTAAAGAAGGATATGATGCTGAGAGCTCAAAGAATAACTTTCTTGGAATTGTGAATACTGTCTATCTTAATAATAATAAGGTATAGCAGGTTAAAAAATTAATCAGCATAGGTTTAAAGTTATTTTTTAAGATACAACAAACCCGGTAAATTTATTTTAAATGAAATTGTAAAAATAAAAAATAAATAAATTTAATATGATAATTAAATATTATTTTTTGTAATTTGTGTACAAATCCCCATCATTCAAAAACATAATTCATAGAAAATGAAATCAATCTTCTCCTTTCTTGTAAAGGAAGCTAAAAGTGTGTTTTCCCTAACATTACTTTTAGCCTTTGCCGTAATATTCATTTCGGCAGATCTTACAGATCAAAACACAGGCAGTAATAAATTCATCAGTCCTGAATGGAACCAGTTTCAGACTGTTTCCCTGCAGGATTCACTTACGACGGGAACTCCTGTACAGGGAGAACCAGGTATCACTGTTACGGTTCAGGAAATCATGAATGAGGAAGCAATGCTTCCCGCGGATTATTATGCTAAACCAAAACCTAAAACCAATCCTGAGTTTGAAATAGAAAGACCTGAGAAATCTCAGAATCCGGATGCTCCCGGCATTTCACAATGGCCGCCAAGAAATGAGGAACAAAAGAATGTTCAACCTGAGCAGACAGATAATCCACAGACTATAGGTACAAGTTTTCTTGGTCCTAAATTATCTGAATCAGGCTATATTCCTCCAGACTCACAGGGAGATGTCGGTCCGACTCAGGCAATGGTATGCGCTAACGGAAGAATAAAAGTTTTCAGTAAAGCAGGAGTACTTGGCGGATTAAATTCTGATCTTGATGTATTTTTTAATTCTGTCAGAAACGGATCAGGAATTTCAGATCCGCATATAAGGTATGACAGATTGACAGCCAGATGGTTTGTTGTGGCAATTAATTTGCAGGCTGCACCTAACAGAGTAGTAATAGCTGTAAGTTCAGGCTCAGCAATTACCAGCCAGTCAAGTTTTACATTCTATCAGTTCATGGAAAATCTTCCGGGCGCTATCAATGGTTTTGCGGATTATCCCACATTAGGTGTGGATAAATTTGCTTTATATATCGGTATGAATATGTTCAATGCAGCCGGTACGGCATTTTTAGGAACTAACGGATATGTGATAAGGAAATCGGATTTATTATCAGGAACTCTTACAACTACCGCATTTACTTTAGTAACTTCAGGAGCAGGAATATACACACCTCAGGGAGTTCATAATGATGATCCTTCTGCTACTGAAGGATACTTCATTGGAGTTGACACTCAGGTATTCAGTTTACTCGTGATGAAAAGAGTTACAAATCCCGGAGGCACACCTTCGATCTCAGGTAATCTGAATATTACGGTACCGACAACAGTTTATCCGGAAACAGTTCCGCACAATGGTTCATCAGCGAGACTTGATGCCCTTGATGACAGATTGTTTGCGGCGGAAATTCATAAGAATAAAATTACGGGAGCTGTTACATTATGGACTGCTCATAACATTGAAGTTAATTCAAGCGGAGTAGCCTCAACAAGCGGAAGCAGGGACGCGGGAAGATGGTACGAAATTACAAATCTGACTACAACTCCTTCAATAAATCAATCAGGCACTTTATATGATCCTGCGGGATCAAGTGCACGTTATTACTGGATCCCGAGTGTTGCAATGTCCGGTCAGGGACACATGGCTATGGGTTGTTCTTCAGCTGGATCAGGCAGACGGGCAGAAATTTATACTGCAGGACGGTTCAGAACAGATCCTCTCGGTACAATACAATCATCAATACTTGCGCAGTCCAGTTCCACCGGATATTCTGTTCAGGGCGGAACCCAGAGATGGGGAGATTATTCACAGACTGTGGTTGATCCGAATGATGATATGACAATGTGGACATTTCAGGAATATTGCGATGCAACAAATTCCTGGGGAGTAAGAGCCATACAGTTGATAGCCCCTCCACCGGCCACTCCATCGGCTTCAGATATTACAAATATTGCAGCGGGACAGTCTTCTGTAAATATAGTGATTACCGGAACGTCAGTTTCAGGTTCTGAATTCTTTGATCCGGGCGCAGATGCGGGCGGACCTGGATATGCAAATCATATAGCTGCTTCAATTTCAGGATCAGTTACAGTTAACAGTATTTCATTTGATTCTCCTACACAGGTTACTTTGAATATTTCAACAGTCGGATCTCCTGTAGGTTCTAAAAATATTACGATTACAAATCCTGACGGACAGCAGACTACCGGAAATAATCTGATAAATGTGACCTCTCCTTTTGTTGATCTGAATCTTACATCTTTTATTGAAGGTTTCTATAATTCTTCATCCAATTCAATGGTTAGAGATACGATGAGAGTATTGCTTAGAAATAATTTTGCCCCTTATGCTATAGTTGATTCCGGTAAAACATATCTGACAACGTCAGGCACCGGAACAATCACATTTGCAAATGCTTCTAACGGAGTTGATTATTATCTTCAGCTAAAACACAGAAATGCACTTGAAACATGGAGTAAATCTCCGGGACAGTCTTTTTCAGGATCAGTTCTTAATTATAATTTCTCAACTTCATCAGCTCAGGCTTTTGGAAGTAATATGCCAATGATAGATGCTTCTCCTGTCAGGTATGGAGAATTCGGAGGAGATGTAAACCAGAACGGTGTAATTGATCTTAACGATATAATTATTATAAATAATGCCGCAGGTTCGTTTGCTTCAGGTTATGTTGTTACGGATCTTGACGGAAACAACATAGTAGAGCTTTCGGATGTTATAATTTCTTATAATAATGCCAGTAACTTTGTTTTAAAAGTGACACCCTGATGGTATAAACATAAAATAGTATTGTCATAATTTTATATATACTGATTAACGGCTGTACATTATTGTGCAGCCGTTTTGATTTTAATCTTAGGATTCAAATTATTAATTTTGAATATCTTAACAGGAATAGTTAAAATTTAAATAACAAAAATGGAAACTACACAGAAAAAAACATTTGGCGAAATTTTAAGGACGGAACCTTTGGTTTTAGTTGATTTTACAGCAGTATGGTGCGGACCCTGCAAGATGATGAAGCCTATACTCGATGAACTAAAATCGCAAATCGGAAGTAAAGCTATGATATTGAAAATTGATGTTGATAAAAACCCTCAGGTTTCTGCCGCTTATAATATTCAGGGAGTACCTACTCTTATCCTTTTCAAAAATGGAAAAAGTGTGTGGAGACAATCGGGTGTGATTCAGGCTGGCGCGCTTAAGCAGATAATTGAGCAACACATTTAATTGCGAATTAGGAATTAGGATTTAAAAATTACGAGTTACGAGTTACGAAAAAGTGTTATTGTAAATTTATTGATAAAGAATAATTTATTTTCAATTTTAAAATTAAAAAACTGTAAACTCCCATATCCGAAATCCCAAATTCCTAATCCCAAATTCAAAAATGTTACTCTTTCATCGACAACTGAATCCTTTTCCTTTCCTCATCTATACTAATCACTCGAACAGTTACTTTCTGATCCAGTTTTAAAACTTCTGCCGGATCCTTAATGAACTTTGTGCTGCTTATTTGTGAAATATGAAGCAGTCCGTTTTCTTTGATACCTATATCAACAAATGCGCCGAATTTAGTTATGTTTGTAATAATACCCGGTAACCGCATATCAACTTTCAGATCTTTGATCTCATTTATATCTTTTGAAAATGAAAACGCTGCAGCTTCACCTCTGGGATCAAGCCCCGGTTTTTTTAATTCATTAATGATATCCTGAAGTGTCGGCAGACCGGTCTTTTCGGTTACATACTTTTTAATGTCAATCTCAGCCAGTAATTTTTCCGCAACTATCAAATCATTAACCGGTCGCGATAAATCTTTTGCCATTTCAATAACCACGGGGTAACTCTCCGGATGAACAGCGCTGTTATCCAGTGGGTTCTCAGCTCCGGGAATCCTTAAAAATCCGGCTGCCTGCTCAAATGCTTTACTTCCCACTCCGCTTACATTCAGCAATTCTTCACGTGATCTGAATGGTCCTTTGTCTTTACGGTAACTTGTGATTGCTTTGGCAATCTTCGGACCAATGCCTGAAACATACTGAAGCAGATGCTGGCTGGAAGTATTTAAATTTACACCGACTAGATTTACAGCTGAGCTGACAGTCTGATCAAGACTCTCCTTTAACTGATGCTGATCTACATCATGCTGATACTGTCCGACACCAATTGATTTAGCATCGATCTTAACAAGCTCTGCAAGCGGATCCATTAGTCTTCTTCCGATAGAAATAGCACCACGGACCGTGAGATCTAGATCAGGAAATTCTTCACGGGCGGCTTCAGATGCTGAATATATTGATGCTCCTGCTTCATTGACCATAAAAACATCAATACCGGAAGATTCACTTAATGTATCTTTAATAAAATTTTGAGTCTCTCTACCGGCTGTTCCGTTTCCAATAGCTATAGCTTTTACATTAAATTTCTCAACTAATTTTTTAACAGTTTCGGCAGCTTCTTTTTGCTGGTTTTGAGACTGATTTGGGAAAATTGTAGCATTGTATAAAAATGAACCCTGCTCATCCAGACATACTAATTTGCAGCCGGTTCGAAATCCGGGATCTATTGCCATTGTGACTTTCTGACCAAGCGGTGCTGCCAGCAAAAGTTGTCTTACATTTTCCGTAAATACACTTATTGCTTCCTTGTCTGCCTTCTCTTTATATGCTTTCAAAAACTCATTTTCAAGAGAAGGTGTTAACAGTCTTTTAAATGAATCTTCAATAGCAAGTGAGATCTGTTCGGTCGAAGAATTTGAAACATCTTTTTTGATAAACTGTTTTTTTAAAATACCTTCCGCAAGATCATTATCAACATCAACAGCTATTCTGAGTATATCTTCTTTTTCCGCACGAAGTATTGCCAGTAATCTGTGACCGGGACATCTTCTTAACTCTTCTGAATATTCAAAATAATCCTGATATTTCCGGCCATCATCTTTTTTCTTTGGATTAACTTTAGAAGTTAAAACTGAAGTTTGTTTGTAAAGAGACCTGAGAGCATTTCTTGCAACGGCATCTTCACTTATCTGCTCGGCGATAATATCTCTTGCGCCTGAGAGCGCATCTTCAGCGCTTTGAACTTCTTCATTGAGAAATTTTTCTGCTTCAATATAAACATCCATACTGCCTTGAGATAGAACAAACTGAGCCAACGGTTCAAGTCCTTTTTCACGTGCAGCGGAAGCTCTCGTTTTTCTTTTAGGCTTAAACGGCAGGTAAAGATCTTCAAGTTTATTTAAATCCCAGCAGTTAGTAATTCGGGATTCAAGATCAGGCGTTAATTTATCTTTGTGGTTTTCTGAAATACTCCTTAAAATATATTCCTTGCGTTTTATGATTTCATTGAATCGTTTGAGTTCAGATGAAATATCACCCACCTGCAATTCATCAAGACTGCCGGTAGCTTCTTTTCTGTACCTGGAGATAAATGGAATGGTGGCGCCTTCATTTAATAATTTTATCGTAGCTGCAACTTGCTTTTTATTTATAGAAAGTGAATTACTAATTTGATCGGTCAGAATATCAGACATTGTTTGGTTTATTATAAATTTAAGTTAAGCAGGTGTTAATTATAAAGAAAGCAAAATATAAATGTTAAGTGTTGCATTCAACTCCTTTATCAGTATT
>CALMST010000039.1 GCA_937872315.1 uncultured Ignavibacteria bacterium
TGAATTGCATTTTTACTTAAAGGATCATCTTGGCAGTATTCGTGCAACGATCTATGATAATAAACTTATGAGTGCGCAGGACGGAGACTGCCTCCGCATGCTCCTGGCGGGGGATGCATGGGGTTATATCATAGAAGGAAGGACATACCATAAAGTTATTCGATTGATTCTCCGAATAGAGAAATTGATTTTTATGGAATAGATATAATTGTATAAAGAGAGTTAAATATTTTTAGCACAAGTAAAATTCTTTAGCACATTCTTTAGCACATTAGCAAAAATACAATTAACTTTGATCAAATTCAGAAGGAAGAAAACAGCAAAAACGTTAATATTTTGAAGGATTTAAGGAACCGGTTATGACTCTTAATCATTAGGTTTATAAATGTAATTTTTTGAGGAGAGATAATTTCCATTTTTTAAGTGTTAGCAGTTTTGTTAGCAGTTTTGCAAAATAATAAGCGATTTTAGTCAATTCTGGAGGAGTGAAAACTTCAAATATTGTAAAATTTAGCTATTTTTGATTATTCAGAATTGATTCGTAATCAGCAGGCCGGCAGTTCAAATCTGCTCTCCAGCTCGGAGGAATCAGCCCTGAAACATTATTGTCCCAGGGCTATTTATTTTATAAACAATGGGATACAACTTTTGTATTCAACTCTTACCTGAATTCCGATCACTTTAAAAGCATCATCTTCGATCTGAGTATCTTATCTCCGAAATCAATTGTATAAAAATATACTCCCGATGAAAAACCTTCTCCATTCCATTTGATCTCATATGCGCCTTTTCCGTTTATAACCACAGACATTACATCTACAAGTTTGCCGGCTGAATTGTAGATCCTGATCATGACAAGTCCGTGTAAATTATTATTCACAATGAACTTAATAGTGGTCTGCGGATTGAACGGATTCGGATAATTACCGGTCAGATTATAATCTTCAGGATTATTCACATCATTACCGGATATTTCTTCTTCTATTGAACTCGGATTTCCGAAACTTGTAAAGACAGTTATCACCCCATAGGAAATGCTTAGCTGAATTATCTGCTGCTTCAGTGCCAGAGCTTCAGGTGAATTGGGATTAAGGCTGTAGTAATCGATAAGTAGATTTTCTATTTTTTGCTTTGCCCAGATCTTTGTCAGAAACTGATACCGTGAATCCGCAGAATCGATCCTGTTAATATTATACTGATAGCTTACCGGATGATTGAAAGCCCTGCCTGATAAAGTCACCAACACCGGTCCCGGTTCCGTGTATCTGCCTGCGACGATCATCTGCTGGCCTATATACAGATTAGGTAAAGGATCCGGATAGACACTGTTAATATTCGGAGATGAAAAAGAAATTTCCGGACTCAGAAGCACAGGATTTTTGATCCTGAGATAGAAATTGGTGATCCTGGATTCCAGTTCATCATTAAGAAGGAATTCCGCATACCCGCTGTTTTGAGATGACATGAGTGTAAGAAGCTGCTGGTCCACATCAGTCCCTATTCCGAATGAGTACAGATAAATATGGGTTTCGGTTAATTCTATAAGGTTTCTGATATGACTTAAAAGTTCTGTCGTATTAGAGATCCCGACAGTAGGCAGACCGTCTGTCAGAAAAATAATTATATTAGCGGTGGAATCGTTTGCTGCATTGAACTGCGGCACAGCTGATGAAAAAGCTCCGGAGATATTCGTGCCTCCTCCTGCATTTATATTATTAATGTAACTCAATGCGGAATCTCTGGTTTGGACTGTGTAAAGGACATGCTGCGGTCTGAATGAATATACATTTGTTTCAAAATCAACAATGTTGAATTTATCTCCGGTATTGAGATTATTCACAATGAAGTTTGCAGCATTCTTTGCCTGAATGATCTTATTACCCGACATGCTGCCCGACCTGTCAAGAACCAGTGTAAATACTTTTTTGATCACCTCATTTGTGTTACCCGGATCCGGCTCAGCAATGAACGAAAAGAAACCTCCGAGTGTATCGGGAAGAAGCGAGTCAGGTATGCCGGTGGAATAGCTGTACAATCCTAACTCACTAAGATCAAGAGAATATTTTATTTTAAAATCCACGGAAGGTACAGCAGTGTACTGGTTGCTTATAACCGCAGCATTATTTCCGTTGTTTATAAGCTGGGTTAAAGGATTACTGCTTACAAGCCTTATACTGTCAATGTTTCTGGGCGAATTCAGATTGAAAGTAAGCTCCTGATATTCAACGGTCTGGTTCTGGATATTCCTGTAGTCATTCTTGTAATCATAGTAAACATTTCCAAAATCATAATTTAGAAGCTGAACATAAGTCATTTCCACGATCAATAAAGAATCCCTCCTGATCGTATCGGGAATTCTGAAAAAGAGAGGATTAGCTCCGAGGTAATTTCTTAGGTTCTGATTCATTGTTCCGCCGGGAAGGGAAGTATCCTGCGGAGTAGGGGAAATAACAGCAGTATGCCATTCGCCGTTAACCAGCCATCTTAAGCTTGTCGCGCTTGCTCCCTGCGGAATAGGGAATGCAAAAGCGATAATCTGGTTTTGGGCAGAGTTGTTAAGGAATAGCTGTGTTGATCTGGTAACTGATATCTGAAGTTCCACCGATACATCGATTTGTGTCCCGTTCAATTTCAGATAGGTTCCTGTGGAAGCATTGATCACTGCCACTCCGTTTGAATAAACCGGCTGACCTATGATTAAAGAAATGAATAATAAAAATATTATTGTCTTCATTTTGTTAACCCTCCTTCTAAAAGTTTTATTGCTTAAAATCTGTATGTAAATCTACTTCAAAGTTTCTTAAAAAGAAGTTCATATATTAATCTGTACCAATATAGATATTCAGGAATTGGGAAATGTCATGGAATTGTAAGAATTCAGGAGAGGTGCAGGCAAATTATTCCTGATTTAAAGAAAAATTTTTTTAATCTTCTCCGTGCTTCCGGCGCATCCCGTCAGGACTCTTTGTCATTTTCCCGGCTTTTTCAGCCGCGGTCTTTTTCATCAGCTAAGATCTCCAGCTCCATATCAGCCGTCCTTAAAAATTCAACCTTAGTGCCTTCGTGTCTTAGTGGGGAATTCGAATTCAGCCGGTCTGTACATCATCAGCCGTAGGACCATAGAGATTAGGATTCCTGACACCCATCGGTCTGTAATAAGTACTCAGCTGTCCGCGGTGATGGATCATATCCATCAGGAACATCCAGTACATTTCATACATAGGCGCTTCGAAATATTTCGTGCCCATATATTCAAAGGGTACAATTTTTTCTTCCCATGTTTTATCATCCACAGATTTCAGATCCTGCAGGACTCCGGCAGTGCTTTTTTCCAGAAACTCAACAGCTTCCTCTTTGTTACTGAATTCCTTTCCTTCTTCATTAAATACAAATGATTTCGCCGCTTCATTCATAGCTCCGACATGAGGAATTATATGGCCAATTATTTCCATGGCAGTCTTTGCTTTGGGATCCGGTTTGTAATTCTGATCCTGGACATCATCCGGCAAAGCCCTCACGGCCACGGCAGTGATCTCCATTTCTTTGGAAAAGGTTTTTACAAAAAATTCTTTGTTTGTCATTTTGAAATATTTAGGTTTATAAAAATTATGCAAATATTGGTAATATTTTGGTGGGAAGAAATGTAGAATTAATACAATGTGGAAAATTCAACAATTCTTCCCACTCCTTGCAAAGGAGGAGGAATTCATTCATTGATTCAAAATATTCCCCCTCCTTGCGAGAGTATCTCAAAACTTTAATTTAACCGCAAAATCAAAATGTAGCAAAGACACTATGTGAAAATATTTTTAGTTTTCTTAGAGACTTTGTAACTTTGTGGTAAAAATTTACATGATTGTTTTGAGACGGCCTCCGTTCTGGATAGATTACACAACGGTAAACAGATTTGAGAGTATGTATTTTGAATTTTATTGATCTTAAAAATATAATAAACAGCCGCACCCGTAAATGGCGCGGCTGTTGGTTTTTTATTTTTTCTCAACCACTGACAGCACCTGTGTCGGATTCTCCGCAGGTCTGTGCCTGACCCCGAGATTCTGAAATTTCCTGGAGTCGTTGTATCTTCTCACAAATTCCTGCTTGTCTTTTTCTTCCATGCCGTTTACGAGTTTGTCCATGATCCCGAACAGATCGTCCGCTTCTTTGAAGAGCAGCTTCAGTGATTTTACGGCGCCTTTTCTTTTGACCCTGCCGGTTATGGTGAATCTGTTTTCCTGTTCTTTTCTCATATTGCTATTTTCTCCTTTCTCTCCGCTTTTTTACGGAAAGAGTTTATTTATTTTCTGCCCGGTACTTCCGGCGGTATATTCAAAAATACCCGGCAGATATTGCGTTTTTATCACTTAATGTACACTTCGGAGCTTTTTGCATTTACTTCGCACGGTTTTGCTTTTGCTTCGCGCTACTTTACTTTTGCTTCGCGACATTTCATTTTTTCATCATACTGTTTTGATTTTGTTTCTACCAATTTTATTTCTCATTCGCGAAGGTTCACTTTTTCATTTATCAATTCAGACTTACTGAACTTTTTAACTTTTTCACTTTCTGTCTTTTTAAATTTTCAATTTCAACTTTCGGCCAAATTTATCCTCAATATCCCGATATATATGGTCATGATCCATTTTCACAAACCGGATTAAGAATTCAGGGCGGGCGGACTTTGCGGCGGCTCCAAAAGAATTGTGATCTTATCAGATAATCGGGCGGGGGTAAACCCCGCCCGTACAATAATTTTTAATTAACAGATGTATGTTTCAAGACAAATATGGTCATGATCCATTTTCACAAATCACAAATATTAACAGTTGACTTTTCGGGAAAATAATATTATAATTCCTCAGATTTTTAAAACTGAACTCAACCAAATTTAATATTAAATGATCAGAATACTAATAATTCTACTTCTAATGATATTTGCAGGCATTATCAATTCATTGAAAGCGCAGTCAGTGTGGTTCTGGCAGGAGCCATTGCCGACGGGGAATTTACTTTTTGGTTTGGATTTTGTAAATGTGAATACAGGATATGCTGTTGGGACTAATGGAACAATAATTAAATCTACAAATGGTGGTGTTAACTGGCAGGCTTTGAACTCCAATACAGAAAGAACCATATATTCTGTGAATTTTATAAATGAAATTACAGGATACGCTTGTGGTGTAGATGGTTTGATAATAAAAACGACAAATAATGGGATGAACTGGTTTTATTTGAATAGTAAAACTTCTTCTACACTAATGGAAATTGATTTTATAAATGAAAGAATTGGCTTCTCAACAGGTATTAATGGAATATTTCTTAAAACAATTGATGGTGGAGATAATTGGAATATAATAAATAGCGGAACAAACTCAGATCTAACTTCATTAAGTTTTCTTGATTCATTAAATGGAGTTATTGGTGGGTTCAGATTAGTAAGAAAAACTACAGATGGAGGAAAAAGCTGGCTAACACAGAATGTATCGTTCAATAATTTTACGACAAGAGTTATGAGCTTAAATTATATAGATTCACTAAATATAGTTGGCGTAACAGATGTTGATAATAAATTATTTTTAACTACAAATAACGGAGTTATCTGGTTTGAAAGATCGCTCATTACCCCAATTGAAGATATTCCATATAACATTTCATTTTTAAATCCCAGTACAGGAATAGTAATTAACTATTTAGGAGTAATTTCCAAAACTACAGATGCGGGAATAACCTGGCAGCTTGATTCCACATTTACAACAAACACAAGACAACTTGCAAATCTGTGGAATGTTGATTTTGTAAATGATAGTATTTTATATGTTTCAGGCGGAGGCGGAAAGATCATTAAATCCACAAACGGCGGAAGTAATTATTTTTTAACAACCGGTGGCAGATATAATCTCGAATCTAATTTCTTTGTAAATGAGAACACCGGATTCTCAGTCGGACAAAACGGAATAATATTAAAGACATCAAACGGAGGAAATAACTGGATAAACAAGACAAGCGGCACAATTCAAACACTCAATGATGTTTTTTTTGTGAATGAGAATACAGGATATGTTTGCGGAGACACAGGAGTGGTTTTGAAAACAATTAATGGAGGAGAGGTATGGGATGAATTAAACAGCGGCATAACAACTAATCTAAATGGGATTTATTTTACAAATTCTTTCACAGGATACCTGGCAGGACACAAAGCTAAATTACTTAAAACAACAAATTCAGGGGAAAACTGGTTTATTATGAATAATCCTGCAAATGTAAATGCCTCATTACGACCAATTAAATTTGTAAATAGTGAGACTGGATATGTTGCAGGTGATCAATTTTTAAAAACGACAAATGCAGGCTTAAACTGGATATTGTTATCCAATAACGGAGCCGGAATTTCTTTTCCAAGTTTCTTAACCGGTTATGTTACGGGTGGTTCAGGAGTAATTACAAAAACTACAAATGGCGGATTAAGCTGGACACTACAAAGTGGAAATGTGCCTCGTAATTTAAATAGTATTTATTTTTTGAATAATGATAACGGAATAGCTGTGGGAGATGGAGGAGTAATAACAAAAACAACGAATGGTGGAAATAACTGGATACCTCAAAATTTAATCAGCAATAATGACATGAATTCAGTTTTTTTTACGGATGGAAACAACGGTTACATAGCAGGTAATTTTGGTACTTTAATAAAAACAACTAATGGGGGATTGACATTTCTATCATCTTTATTAAATGAGGTACCTGATAAATTTTCACTTTCTCAAAATTATCCAAATCCGTTTAATTCATCAACTATAATAAAGTATGAAATACCAGAGCCAGCAGAACTAAGTTTAAGGCTATATGATATTTCAGGTAAAGAATTATTAACCTTAGTAAATGAGAAACACAATGCAGGTAGCTATGAAGTATTGTTTGATGCATCGGAATTTCCATCGGGAATATATTACTATTCTTTCTTCGCATTCGGGATATTGATATCAACAAAAAAACTTATTCTCTTAAAATAAATTATGAAGAAAATACTTTTACTCCTTATTATATATTTAATCAGTTGTAACATTTCTTTTTCCCAGTCAACCTGGTTCTGGCAGGAGCCATTGCCGACGGGGAATTTTATGTGGGCTGTGGACTTTGTGAACCAAAATACTGGTTATGCAGTCGGTGATGTCGGGACTATAATGAAGACAACGAATGGAGGTGATAACTGGACATCACTCAATATTAACAGCGGTGAATATAATCTTGCTTCAGTATCTGCAGCTGATGAAAACTCTATATTAGTATCGAATGAAAGTATTTTCCGTTCTACAGATGCAGGAATCAGTTGGAGTAATGTATTACCCGGTTCAGGTAACCTCAGATATTATGTTGACTTTCCTTCACTAAACGTTGGATATGCAGCGGGCGGTTTAGGTATCATCAGAAAAACTACAAACGGAGGATTGAACTGGTTTCAGCAAAACAGCGGTGTATCAACTTTTTTTTATAAAATCTCATTTTCAGATACACTTAATGGAATTGCTTCTACAACAACAGGAATAGTCAGAACTACTAATGGGGGTGTAAATTGGTTATATACTAATTTTAACATAAGTCCTATTGACTATGTGGCTTCCTGTTCTGAACCTGATAATTCAAACTTATTCGCAGTTACAGCCCGGAATGATTTTTTTAAATCAACAGATGGCGGATTGAACTGGTCTTCAGTAAAACTTCCCATGGATCCCAGTGATATTTCCAGATCATGTTCATTCTCAGATATGAATACAGGATATGTCACTACAAGTTATGGATATATACTTTCAACTACAAATGCCGGGAATACCTGGCAGACAGATTCATCTTTAAAACCTCCATACTATCAGATTGGGGTACTATATGGAGTGTGTACAGTAGATAATGACATAGCTTATGTCAGCGGCTCCGGAGGAAGAGTAATTAAAACAACTAACTCCGGGAACAACTGGAATACTACAACAGGAGGCAGATCAAATCTGGAAGCAAACTTTTTTGTAAATGAGAACACAGGATATACTGTCGGATACGACGGTATCATCTTGAAAACAACTAACGGAGGAAATAACTGGATTCAGAAAAACAGCGGAACATCACGGAATCTGAATGATGTGTTTTTTGTGAATGAGAATACAGGGTATGTTTGCGGGGATACAGGATTGATAATAAAAACTACAAATAGCGGAGAGAACTGGTTTAGTTTGAATAGTAAAATATTAAATAATCTGAACGGAATATTTTTTACAGATGAGTTTTATGGATTTTCGGCCGGAAATAATGGTAAGATATTGAAAACAACTGATTCAGGTAACAGCTGGATCAGCATAACCAACGGAGCAAGCATGAATTCAATACTGGGATCGCTTTATTTTGTTAACCGGGATACCGGAATAGTTGTTGGAACACAGATATTGAGAACTACAGATGGAGGAGATATGTGGGAAATTTCCACAGGGAATGGAAGTGATATTATTTTTACTGATAATCTTACAGCATACCGAACAAGCGGTTCGGGGTTAATACGAAAAACAACAAATGCTGGGGGGAACTGGTTTTCCCAAAATGGAAATGTATCAGGTAATTTGAATGGAATATTTTTTTTAAATAATGAAAATGGATATGCTGTAGGAGAAAACGGAGATATATCAAAGACTACAGACGGCGGAATAAACTGGACTCCTCAAACAAAAATTACAAATAATGACCTTAATTCTGTTTTTTTTACAGATGCAAATAATGGTTTTATTACAGGTGATTTTGGAACTCTTCTCAAAACAACAAATGGAGGTTTAGTATTTGTTTCATCAAATAATCAGCAGATCCCTGATGAATTTTCTCTATCACAAAATTATCCAAATCCGTTTAATTCATCAACTACAATAGAATATAATTTAAAAAAATCAAGTTTGACAACTATAAAACTATATAACATAGAAGGTAAATATTTGTATAATTTAATAGATGAAATTCAAATATCGGGTAATTATAAAATTCTATTTGACGCATCTGAATTATCTTCCGGAGTTTATTTATATTCTTTTTACATTAACAACAAATTAATCGAAACTAAATCATTAACTTTAATAAAATAAATATGAAAACATTAACTGTTTTTTTATTTCTATTAGTATCAATTTCATTTTGTTTTGGACAACCAATTCCTAATTATCCTTTTAAAACTTTTCTTGACAGAGATAACAATTTGTATACAACTGGTTATGAAAAAAATGGAAATTCAAAGGATATTTTTATAGAAAAATATTCTCATAATACTCCTACTGTTTATGAGTGGCATAGAGTAATTAGTAATCCAGCAGGAGATGACAGTGGGTTAGATATAAAGGCTGATAATTCAGGTTCTGTGTTTGTAACGGGTTTTACTTTTAATAGTGCAACAAATAGTAATGATATCATAGTATTGTTTCTGAATACTTCAGGAAATGTATTTTGGAGTGATACTTATATTAATCAAGGAGATGACAAAGGATTAGCAATTGACATGTCAGTAGATGAAGATGGAAATGTAGTTGATATTTTCGTTTCCGGATATATCACAAACGTTGTTACCGGAAAAGATTTT
>CALMST010000040.1 GCA_937872315.1 uncultured Ignavibacteria bacterium
CCAAACACTCCACACACTCCACACACTCCACTCACTCCAAACACTCCAAACACTCAACACACTCCACACACTCCACTCACTCCAAACACTCAACACACTCTACCCTAATCTGCTATGGATATTTAATTCAGAGTTGTATATTTTACAACAGCAAAATCAAAAACCCTCGTAAGATTTCATTCGTATAGAATTTATAATCAAATCATTGTGTTATCGAAAGCATTCAGGATTCAATAAAATCATTTATTTCAATTAATTCAATTAAATAAGTATTCTTTAATCTTATTTAAATATAAGCTCCGGAATTATGAATAAAAAATTTCGACTTCTAACAACCTTCTTTTTAGCATTAATAATCACGATTTTTTTCACAGAGGAATCACAATCCCAGTTTGTTAATTTCGGCAGAAACAAAGTTCAGTACTCTGATTTTGAATGGAATATACTTCAGACCGAGCATTTTCAGATATATTATTATAAAGAAGAAAAGGAACTTGCGGAGATAGGAGCTTATTATGCCGAGGAAAGCTACCGTGAACATCAGCAGCAGTTCAACCATTCTCTCATTGATACTGTCCCGATGATATTCTATGCATCACCTTTACATTTCAAACAGACCAATACCACAGCAGGATTCATACCTGACGGGGTGGGAGGATTTTTTGAATTCATAAAAGGAAGAGTAGTAATTCCATTCGAAGGATCGCTTTCACAATTCAGGCACGTCATAAAACACGAGCTTGTCCATGTATTCATGACAAGCAAGATCAACAACATAATGGTCACTCACAGAGGTTCTCAGGGCGCATCACCGCCGCTTTGGTTTACGGAAGGGCTTGCGGAGTTCTGGTCAACGGAATGGGATACACAGGCAGACATGGTCCTGAAGGATGCAGTGCTTACAGGATATCTTCCGGGACTTTCAAACTGGGAAAGAATTTACGGCACATTTTTAATGTATAAATTTGGTCAGAGGGTATGCGAATATATTGCAGCTAATTTTGGTGAAGACAAAGTGCTTCAGTTAATGGAAAACTTCTGGAAAGACGAGAGTTTCTCAAATGTTATGGAAATGACCATAGGTCTTGACTATGCCTCATTCGATAAACATTTTCTTTACTCACTTGAAAAAGAATATTATCCCGAATTAAAAGATCTTGACAATCCTTCACAGGTAACTCAAAGCATTCAGACAGGCTCTTTTGCTCATAAACCAACCTACTATAACGGGAATGGTAATAAAGAAATATTTTATATCGGGAACAAGACCGGCTTTACAAGCATCTATAAGATCAATATGAGAAAGCGTGATGATCCCGAACTGATTATAGAAGGTGAATCAAGTGATGAGTTTGAGCAGTTTCATTTTTTCAGAACTGGTATGGATGTCTCAAAATCAGGTCTGCTTATTTTCATAACACAGCAGGGAAATCAGGATGCTCTCCATGTCTATAATGTAAACACCAATGAGATAGTTACGGATTATTCATTCAAGGATATTGTAAGCATCGGATCGCCTTCCTGGAGCTCTGACAACAAGAAAATAGTATTTCCGGCATCAGATTTTGGAGGTAAAAATGATCTTTACATTCTTGATGTAACCACCAATGAACTCCGGCGGCTTACAAATGATTATTATGATGACAGAGATCCGGACTTTTCTCCGGACGGAAGTTATATAGTCTTTTCCTCGGACAGGACATCTTACGGTAGTGAAAAAAGTTATAACTTATTCCTGTATGAAGTAGAATCCGGAAATATGGATTATCTAACTATGGGAAAACAGATCGATTATGCTCCGAATTTTTCTGAAGACGGAAAAAAGATAGTGTTTACATCAAATGTCACAGGTGAGCAGAACATATGGATGATGGAATTTGAGAATGCCATTACGGCCGATACAAAAAAATCCGGTGTAAATTCTTCTGACACAGAAGGCAAGATCAATTATAATGATCTTAAAATGAAGCAGATAACAAATTTCATTACGGCTGCATATGATCCGAAGTGGGCAGGCAAAGACAGGATAGTTTTTTCTACTTTTGAAAAAGGTTCGATCAATATAAGGATGCTCAGTCAGATACAGGAAAGATATGACAGCAGCGCGATTGTAAACATTATAGATCTGAAAGATAAAGGAAAAAACTGGACAGCAAATAAAATTAAAAGTGATCCGAAGAAAAATTCACTCACATATAAAAAAGAGTTCTCTCTTGATATTGCAACAACTGCTCTTACCGTTGATCCGGTTTTCGGCGCCAATACCGGAGGCATAATATCACTCAGCGATCTGCTTGGAAATGAAAAGTATTACTTTCTGGTATACAACAATTCAAATACCGATGAAGAATTCTGGAAGAGCTTTAATATTGCCATTTCAAAGATCTCCAATGAGAAACGGATGAATTACGCTTACGGTATCTATCATCTTTCGGGAAGGCGGTATGATCTTTCGGAAATAAATTCATCTTATTATGAAAGACTTTACGGAGGATACCTGAGTCTTTCTTATCCTCTGTCATTTTTCAGAAGAATAGATTTCACGACAAGTCTCGCACAGTCAATCAGAAGCTCTGATTTCACAAACAGCAGCCGTTCGCTTCTGCTTACAAATCTTATAAGCTATGTCAGGGACAATACTCTCTGGGCATACACAGGACCTCTTGACGGGGAAAGATTAAATCTCACACTGGGATACACTACCGATATTGTGAATTCCAATTTTAATTTCTATTCAGTTTATTTTGATTACAGAAAATATTTCCGCGTTGCAACGCCTTCAACCATAGCTCTGCGCGGTCAGTTATTTGTAAACGAAGGTAAAGGCGCAAGAAGATTCTATATGGGCGGCAGCTGGTCGCTGAGAGGCTGGCCTCTGAACTCGATCCGCGGCAGCAAAATGTGGCAGGCAAATGCTGAATTCAGATTCCCGCTGCTTAACATTGTAGCATTAAGATTCCCTCTGGGTATTGGTCTTGATTTCCCCGGAATAAGAGGAGCCGTTTTCTTTGATGTCGGTAAAACATGGGATCAGTATTACGGAGATCGTATTACATACGGTGATTTTGGCGTTGGCATAAGATTTAACGCTCTTGGATTTGTAGTTTTAAGATACGATATAGGAAAAAGAATTGAAGAAGATTTTACCCAGATACAGGGTAACTGGTTTCAGCAGTTTTATTTCGGATTTGATTTCTGAGAAACAAACAAAATCCGTTTGATGCATGTTTGAAAAAAATTTAACTTGTTTATAGTTTTGAAAATGTCTTTTTTTGAATCAAAATATATTTCAAGGAATTCAGCATAAGACTTTGATCTTAACCCAAACAGATCATTTTAACAAATATAATATTCAGAATTTATAAAACCGGAACACCCACCGTTTTAATTTTACTCAGATTTTCTAAACTTATAATTTTTTAAACTATTTTTAAAACAAATACTATATTAATGAAAATTAAATTACTTGCACTGCTTTTATTTTTCTTTGCGCTGGAACTGAATGCAAAGATCATTTATGTTCACCCGGTTCAGAACGCCCGATATGTGAACACAAACAATAATATCATAATAGGCTTTGATGATGTAATAAAAAGCTCAGACCTTAATTCTTTGATAACGGTTACCGGTTCAATAAGCGGCATTCATTCAGGAAAGATCATCATAACAGATGACGGGAAAAAACTTATTTTTACACCACACACCCCGTTTTTTACTGATGAAAGTGTGGAAGTCAGTTTAAATCAGCTTAAAACCTCAACAACACCCGCTAACAATCTTAAATATACCTTTCATACCCAGACAAGAAAGATCATACCTGATTATGAAAAGATCATGTCGGGGGAAATGGGATCAGATATTTTCAGCAAATTAAAGTTTTCCGGTGATTATGCTGTTTTACCTGCGCTTTCGGTAACTGTTAATAACAATCCGTCTCCCGGAAATTTATTCATTAATAACTATCCTACACAGGGCTATCCCACGCATATCCGTATTGTCCAGAATGACGGATCAACGGTTTATTCACGGGAAATATCTCAGCCAACCACGGATTTCAACAGACAGCCAAACGGACTATATGTTTATTTCAGAGTTCAGGGTCCAAATTTTACAGACCCGGGAATTTATTATGCGGAAGATTCAGGATTCAATTTGGTTGATAGTTTTTATTGCGGAAATGGATATTCTACAGACGGTCACGATCTGAGATTATTAAATAACGGTCATGCTCTTTTAATGAGTTATGATCCTCAGCCGGTTGACATGAGCGCAATTGTAGCCGGAGGAAATCCGAATGCTATAGTTTACGGGCTTATCATTCAGGAAATAGACGAAAATAAGAACGTTGTTTTCCAATGGAGAAGCTGGGATTATTTTAACATAACAGATGCAATTTATGAGGATCTTACCGCTGCATTTGTTGACTATGCTCACGGTAATGCTGTCGAACTTGATAATGATGGAAATCTGATGATCTCTTCAAGACATCTGAATGAGATCACGAAGATAAACAGATCAACCGGAGATATTATATGGCGTATGGGCGGTGTCAATAATCAGTTTACATTCACTAATGATTCTATCCCTTACCATTATCAGCATGATATCAGGAGAATTGCAAACGGAAATGTGACCTTGTATGACAACGGAAACTTCCGTACACCTTCTTATTCAAGAGCACTCGAATATAGTCTTGATGAAGTTAACAAAACCGCAACAAAAGTATGGGAATACAGAAACTCACCTGATATTTTCGGTCCGTTTATGGGATCTGTTCAGAGACTCAGAAACGGAAACACTTTAATCGGCTGGGGAGGTTCGAATAATACTTTAACGGAAGTAACTCCCGGCGGAAGCAAAGCACTAGAAATGAGTTACCCCGCTGGAGTATGGTCTTACCGCGCATTCAGAGATGAAGCTGATCTTACACTTAATATGAAAATAGCCATCGAAGGATTTTATAATCAGGTTTCAAACAAACTGAATATGAATGATACTGTAAGAGCTTATATCAGAAGTTCGGTTTCACCATACGGCATTATCGATTCTGCAAGCTCAGTAGTGGATTCAGTTAATTTTAACGGAAACTTCAGATTTTACAATGTGCCGACAGGAGTTTATTACATTTCTCTCACGCACAGAAACGGTCTTGAGACCTGGAGCAAATCAGGCGGAGAGTCTTTTACTCATAACGGTGTTTATCTTTATGATATGACAAGCGCCGCATCCCAGGCATACGGCAGTAATTTAACTCCCGTAGGATCAAAGTATTGTATATACAGCGGTGATGTAAATCAGGACGGTGATATAGAGCTCTCTGATATTATCTCTATTTATAATGATCTTTCGGATTTCGTCACAGGTTATGTCAGCACTGATTTGAATGGAGATTTGGTAACCGATTCTTTTGACCAGTTAATTGCTTATAATAATGCGATTAAAATTATTGTTGTGTTACAGCCCTGAACATTTTAAACTGTTAATATAAACAGGCAGATCACAGTAAGGATCTGCCTGGTTTTATCTTTCGATTTTATTCCCCAAATTACTACACTACAGTTCAAAACAACTGATTTTTTTAGTAAAGCCAGACCTTTCCATAACGATTTAAAGAAATAAAAATTATTTATGAATTGATTCAAAATCGACAAAAATTTTATAATCAATTAACAGAACTCACTCTTGCCCTTCATTTCGCAAGGGGAGGGTTATTCTTCTGTATTTCAGACATAAAATCGTAAAAACTTTTTTCATAAGATTTTTTAACAAATATAAATGAAAACGTTTTGGACAGGTCTGAATAAAAGCAGTTTCTTTAAAAACTAAATATATTTCTTAAATTTAAAATATTAATTATGAAAATTATTTTATTAACTGTGTTCTTGTTATTTTTTATTTTAAAATTAAACGCGGGGATCATATATACAGAACCCGTTCAGAATGCCGAATTGGTAAGTATATACAATAACATAATTATCGGTTTAGACGAAGTTATAAGAAATACTGATCTGAATTCCGTTATAACTGTCAAAGGCTCTAAAAGCGGTATACACCGGGGAAAGATAATTTTGTCCGAAGACGGGAAAAAGCTGATCTTCAATCCTGATAACTCTTTTGTATTAGATGAAACGGTTGAAGTAAGGCTTAACGATCTGAAAACTTCCGGGACTCACAAAACAAGATTATTTTATTCTTTTAAGACTCAGTCCGGGAGACCATTCCGGGATCATTCAGCAAATATTACCGGGGAAAGCATCCCGGGTTCAACTGATAAAAGTCTGTATTCCGGTGATTATTCTGTATTGCCCCCGATTTTTGTTACTCAGTATAATAACCCTTCTCCCGGAAATATATTGCTTGTAAATTTTGCGAATGCCTCATATACATCACATATCCTGATAGCTAAAAATGACGGATCAATTGAATATGCAAGAGAAATAAATCCTAATGTGGGAGATTTTAAAAAACAGCCTAACGGTTTATTTGCTTATTATTCATATGCTACCGGCATACACTATGCCGAAGATTCACAGTTTAATATAGTAGACAGTTTTTACTGCGGAAACGGTTACACCACGGACCCTCATGATTTAAGATTATTGAATAACGGACATGCGTTGTTAATGAGTTATGATCCACAGACAGTGAACATGGCTCCGGTTGTACACGGAGGTCAGCATAATGCGACTGTAACGGGGCTGATAATCCAGGAAATAGATCAGAATAAAAATGTAGTGTTTCAATGGAGAAGCTGGGATCATTTTGATATTGTTGACGCCATTTATGAGGACTTAACAGCACCCACTGTTGATTGTGTGCACGGTAATGCTATTGAGCTTGACACCGACGGCAACATACTTATTTCCTCCAGACACCTGAGCGAGATCACAAAGATCAACAGGACTACCGGCGAAATAATCTGGAGGCTGGGCGGAGTTAACAATCAGTTCACTTTTGTAAATGAATCAATACCTTTTCATTATCAGCATGATATCAGGAGAATAGCAAACGGAAATATTACATTATTTGACAACGGAAATTTCAGGTCACCCTCTTTTTCCAGAGCAGTTGAATATAATCTTGACGAAGTAAATAAAATTGCCACTCTGGTGTGGCAATACAGGAATACTCCTGATATTTACGGGGCTTTTATGGGATCCGTTCAGAGGTTGCAGAACGGTAATACCCTGATATGCTGGGGAGGGACGAATCCTAATGTAACCGAAGTTACACCAGCGGGAAGCATTGCTCTGCAGATGACCTATCCATTGAATACATGGACTTACAGGGCATTCAAGGATCAGACATTTTGCACACTTAGTTTAAAAATTGCTACAGAAGGTTTATACAACTCCGAAACGGACCGGCTGAATCTGAGAGATACAGTGACAGCTTACATCAGGAATTCATCTTCACCGTTCAGCATTATTGATTCGGCAAAATCAGTTATTGATTCAGTAAGCCTGACAGGTGATTTCATATTTTATAATGCCACCACCGGAAATTATTATATTTCGATAAAACACCGTAACGGTATTGAAACATGGAGCAGATCCGGCGGAGAGTTAATTTCACAGAATGGAGTTTATCTTTATGATTTTACAACTTCCGGTAGCAAGGCGTATGGAAACAACTTAACTCTTAAAGGATCCAGATACTGTATATACAGCGGTGATGTAAATCAGGATGGTGTAATAGAGTTGTCTGACATTATTTCTGTTTACAATGATCTATCCAATTTCGTCACAGGTTATGTCAGTACTGATATCAACGGAGATAACATTACAGATACAGAAGATGAATTAACTGCATATAACAATGCAATTAATATAATAGGCGTATTATCACCCTGAGTGAATAGTCACAGAATATGATTCTAAAAAACGCAGGGTGAAATTCGATACTGCCTTGGGCTTTGCTTTCATAAATTTTTGAAAGCAATGAGAATTCTATACGAGAGAATTTTGGTTGATCAGCAGATCCATTACCTTTCCTGCCACATGGTCAGCTAGATCATTAAAATCCTTCGGACTGTATTCAAAACTCGGCATAGCGGGAACTATCATTCCGCCGCCATCCATTATCTTTAGCATATTCTTCAGATGGATCTTATTCAAAGGAGTTTCTCTCGGCACAATAATAAGGGGTTTTGAATATGACATTGCGTAATCCGCAGATTTTTCCATCAGGGTTTTAGCCTCGCCGTTTGCAATACCGGCGAGTATTCCCATTGAGCATGGCACAACTATCATACCCGAGCAAACATATTTGTTTGTGAATATCTCAGATTTAAGATCAAGATTGTTGTGAAATGTAACAGTAGATTTCTGGATAAGTATTTCAGGAAACAGAGAAGTAATGTTCGTTTTTTTCAGATCGACACCTAATTCCTTAAAGAATGTATATTCAGCATATTCCGACAGAATAAGGTCAACATTAAAATCATTTATCAGAAGCGCTCTGAGCATCCTCAATCCGTATATCGAACCGCTTGTACCGGTCATTGCAAGTATTACGTTTTTGCCTTCTCCGCTGAAAGTTTTTATAAGCGGTGAAGTCTCAGTCTGAATCAATCCGGATGTTCTTTGTTTTGCCATTTTAGTTAGAAGTTTTAATTTCTGTTTAAGAGAAGTGATATAGAAATAAAGATCATTACTGCAATTATTACAAATATAATATTTTGAAATACAAAAATCTGAATTAAAAACAGGGCTAATCCGAGAAACATTGAAAAAAATACTTCAAAGAATTTAGATGCGGAATTGAATTTTGTACTTTCCAGAGTAAACGGATATGTCTTGTCAAACAAAAGCATTATTGAATTGATGAGATATATTCCCGAGGAAATAAAAATCATATTATAAAGGACACTTTCAAAATCCGCTTTGAGGCTAAGTAATACCGTAATTATTAAGATCACGGGAAACAGGACAAACGTATATATAAACTTGCTGACCCCTTTGTTAATATATCTGATTTCCGTGATTGGCATTGAATCATATATCCACTCAGTGCCGGTTGAATTTTCATCGAGGATCTTTGTACCTGAAACGAGCAGTCGCGAACACATAACAAGTACAAATGTTATTGACGGACTTACTATAAGCATAGAAGTATTCAAAAAAGAACTGCTATCAGGATCAGTCTTAAAAAAGAGCAGATGCGGAGCGTCAGTTACAAAACCTATAATTACAAACATCAGAGGCATGACTATAAGCGGCATATATTTCACCACAAGAAATCTTGAATTCTGCAGCATATTTTTTACCAGATAAAAAGATGCTTTTTCATAATGATTTCTAAGAATAAATTTATTTATAACTGATCCTGCCCCGGCAAAGATCAGTTCAGATAATTTTCCCCTGACTTTCCGTGATCTATCCTTTCCCGAACTCAATTCCTTTACATGTTCACTTATTATGGTATAATTTCCTGCAATGATATAATAGACTGAATATAGAACTCCGGCTGACATAAGAGCAGCGCCGATGAAAAACAGAATGTTCTCCGTTGAACTTGCAAATATTGTCTGCGGAAGAAATTTTACTGTCTCATTATCAAGTATATTCATCTTTACAAAAGAATCCTTTGATCGTGAAGTTGCTTTGGATGACAGCGTTGATGAATAAAAAATGAATACGAAAAAACACAGCTGCAATAAATTCAGAATAATTGAAGACCGTTTTTTAAAATATCTTAAAGCGATGACATATATTAATATGAGCAAACCCGAAGCGAAATAGCAAAACATAATGTCCGACAAAAGAAAAATAACTGTTTTATAAATACTGTCACTTATCAGAAAGTAAAAAACCAGCTGTGGTATAGCGGTTGATAATATGAAAAAAAGCAGGTAAAGTAAGGTCGAATAAAATTTTGCTTTAAATATGTCACCGGAATAAATTGGTAGTGTCTCCAGATAAGCTGAGGTTCGAGATGCCAGTACAAGATTTTCGAAATCAGTTAAAACTATCAGAGCAAGCAGAAACAGATTGGAGGTATAAGCAAGAATTATAAAACTCTTTTCATCAAAAGCCGCATAATAGTTAAATGACAACATAGTATTTACAAAAAGAAAGGAGATCAGCACACCCGTGAGCTTTTTCTTAGCTGAGTTTTCCTTATCCCTGTAGTCGGTTTTCTGAAAAAGGGAAAACAATGTTCTTATGTTACTGTTCAAATATTATCCGATTTATACTTTTACTATCTTTATTTTCCACTTTGCTTTTGCTTTTTCAATTCTCTCAATTTTGCTTTGTATTCAAGAATTGCATTTTTGTGTTGTTCATAATTTTCGGTAAACTTATGTCCTCCATCACCTGTAGCGACAAAGAAAATATAATTGTGATCTTCGGGATTAAGCGCTGCTTCTATTGATGACATTCCGGGATTATTTATCGGTCCGGGAGGAAGACCTTTGTTTAAGTATGTATTATAGGGAGATTTTATTTTAAGATCCGAAAAGAGCAATCTGTTTTTAGGACCGTCCGGAAGTATATACTGGATGGTCGGATCTGCTTCCAGTTTCATTCCTTTGTTTAATCTGTTAATATAAACTCCCGCTATTATCGGCTTTTCGGAAACAAGTTTGGTTTCACCCTCAATGATAGAAGCAAGAGTTATTGTTTCAAGTATTGTAAATTTTCTAAGATTCATTTTTGACATCAGATCTTCATTATCCGTAACATTTTTTCTGAATTCATTGAACAGGAGATTAACAAGTTGTTTTTCACTGATCTTTGGTGACAGGTAATATGTATCCGGAAATAAAAATCCTTCAAGATTTTTAACTTTATCGTTCAGTCCCAGAATATTTATGAGAGAATCGTTTGAAGCTTCAGAAATAAATACTTTATCTGAAAGCGCGAATTTTGAAGCAGCAAGTCTTGATATTTGTTTTAGATTGTATCCTTCGGGTACAGTAAATTTAACCAGCTGATTAAGATCTTTGTCAGTGAGAAGAGATATGAGTTCGGTATTATTCATTCCATTAATGAACAAATAAGTATTGGCAATGATCTGATTTTCCTTACCAGATAGTTTAACGGCAAGTTTGAACAGGAATGAATTTGCGATTACATTTTCTTTCTTAAGATTCGAAACGATCTCATCAAGGTTTTTTCCTTTTTCGATAACAAAGGTTTTTTCAATTTCACCTTCCCAGAAGTAACGGGAATAAAAAAGCTGATGGTAAATAAATACAATCAGCAGAATATTGAGAGGAATTAAAAGTTTATAATATTTTTTTGCGTTATCTGACGGCATCCGGAACCTGAGTTCATTGTGATTTGTATTTAATCAGCATTAATCTGTCTGAGCATTTTAAAAAATTTAAAATCAATGTCTTCGCCTGAATAAGCGGGGTTTACAAATTGAATTTCTAACTGTATTCCCGCTAAAGACGGGTAATTAAACACTTATAAAATTATAATTATTTTTTTAAAGGTTCTGCTTCCTGAAGAGCATTTAACTTTTGCTGTATCTGCTCAATGTTGGCAAGGGCATTTTTATTTTTCGGATCAAGCTCAAGCAATTTATTAAACTGCATCATGGCTTCATCATACCTGTCTTTATTTTTAAGAAAAATACCGTAGTACAAATGAGCATCTTTATAATCGGGATATAGTTCAATAGCTTTAACCATGTTTTTTTCATAATTGGCATCGTCATTATTCAGTGAACAGGCATAAGCTCTGAGATAATATGCAAAAGAAGAATTTGGCTCGATCTGCTGCACTCTGTCGAGAATATAAAACATCTGCTGAGCGGCTTTCTGATTGGCTAAAGTCTGGGCATTCATAAGCAGACCATTAGCCTCTCTCGAAAGAATGTGGGTTTTACCCGGTAAATATTCATAAACATCCATTACTTCAGGCGGATAATCATTAGCAGTTGTAAACAGAGGTGTCTGATTTGATACTCTGTACCATTCTCTTAAAAAAGCCAGATATGTTACTTTATTTTCATTAAGATACTTTGTCATGTAATCTACATAGTTAGCGTCATTGATCCTGTTGATAAGTTCGGGAGTTACAAGTCCAGCTACATCAACGATCTTCCTTCCGGAATAATATCCGATCGCACCTACATCATGAGTAGCTATGACATCACCTTCTTTGGTATTCTTCTGAAGATACTTTGCAGCCATAACCTGTCTGTCATAGATATACTTACACTGAGCCGCATACAATTCCTTGGTTTCGTCGTAGATCTTTATTCCCATGAAAAAAATCACTCCAAACCATATATAAAAAATACTTTTTGAAAAAAGCGCATTGTTGGTATATTTATTTACCATAAATGCAAAATCCCTGAACCCAATTGAAGCAACAAGTATAAAAAACGGAATTATCGGCATCATATATCTTCCGAATCTGTGAGCGTAAGGAAGTTTTAACCAGTAAATGAATATAAGAGCAAGAATAAAAACTATATATATTGTATTCTGATTATATGTTTTATTATAACTGTCATATATTAATTTTGCGACTGCCAGTAAAAATCCTATCATCAATACATAATAAGATTTATACTTGAAATATTCCCAGACTTCAATGGATAAAAAAGCGGAACGGCTTCTGAACTCCGGAGAATAGTATGCAAGTTTTGCGTTGTATGTATTTGGAAGCAGTGATCCGGACAGATAAAGATTCATTATAAAATACAATCCGATTATACCTCCGAATATTATTGCTATTTTTTTCAGATCGGTCTTTGTAAACAATAACAGATTTATCTGATTCTTTGAAAATAGCATTATCAGAACATAATCAATAATTATTGCAAAGATAAAAGCCACGCCGTCCGGTCGTGTCCATAATATAAGTCCAAGCATTACAGCGAAAGGAATTGCGCTTCGCTTCCGGTAAAAATAAGCGCACAGTATAAGTATAAGAATATACATGGTCGTTTCCATACCTGAGACAGCTATGAAATTCATCCATTTATCAATAATAAAAACGGTCGTACACAGAAGAGCAAAAATCACCTGATTATCAAACTCGATATTCGATAACTTATAAAATGCAAAAGAAGCTACTGCGAAGAACGATATCCCCAGAAAATAGCTTATGTACATTTCATTATTGCTGAAGAAATACATAGCAGATAGTATAAATGTATATAAAGGCGAAGTTGATCCCGCTGTCACCATCTGATCCTGAAAATATGAAAAACTGAAATATTCAAAAAGATTTTTTGCGAATGTAAGATGGATCCATGGATCATCAAGTGGAAAGCTCGGATATCTGTTTGTTTTTATTGCATACAATACAAAATTCAATGAAAAAAGAACTGGAAGTATAATTACTAAGGCATAGAAAACTAATCTGACAATTTTTTTCGGTCTGAAACTGTCTTCAAAATTATATTTTGAAGACTCATCCCTGTTAGTTCTCTTCTTTTTTACCGGAATTTTAATTTTTTTCATAAGTGCAAAATAAAGATTTAACCACGTAAATTCAATTTTAAAGAATTTAACCAATTGGTATTGGGTATTGAGTATTGGGTATTGGGTATTGAGTATTGGGTATTGAGTATTGGGCATTGAGTATTGAGTATTGGGTATTGGGATATTTTTTTTGATAATGTAAAATAGATTTATTTTTGAAACCAGAAGGATTCAACAGAGAAAAAATGCCGGCCGGAGATGATTTTATTTTTTCATTAAAAATAATCAAAATATAATTT
>CALMST010000041.1 GCA_937872315.1 uncultured Ignavibacteria bacterium
ACCAACAAGTATTTTAAAAATTAAAAGCATATAAAACATTTATAATAACCGGACACTAAAATTTATTATTCTTAAAATCTTTGAACCTTTGAACCTTTGAACCTTTGTGCATTTGAGTCTTTGTTGCAATAAACTTTGTGCCTTAGTGCCTTAGTGGTAAAAAAAACATACAAGTTACAACGTAAGACTTATCGAATTTATATAATCAAAAATCACACCGAAGAATCCAATGAATATTATACCGATCATACAGATAACCAGTCCCGCTTTTGCATAAAAATCACTGTTTATTTTTTCTATCGGATTCTCATTCTCGTTTATGAACATTGCTTTAACTATCAGTAAATAATAATAAAGTGAAATAGTCGCATTCACAACTGCTATAAACACCAGCAGATAATATCCCTGTTTGGCAGCAGCGGTGAACAGGAAAAACTTTCCGAAGAATCCGGCTACCGGAGGTATGCCCGCAAGCGAAAATAATGAAAGCATCATTGCAAAACTCAGTTTCGGATTGGTACTGTAAAATCCGTTGTAATCATCCATCTCCTCTTTGCCCGTTGCGTTTGAAACGATCGCAACGACACCGAATGCTCCGAGATTGGAAAATATATAGATCAACAGAAAATAGATCACCGAAGTTAATCCCACTGTCGTTCCGCATATCACGCCGAGCAGTATGAATCCCGCCTGCGCAATTGATGAAAATGCAAGATACCGTTTAAGGTTTTTCTGTCTGATGGCAAAAAGATTTCCGATCGTCATTGTCAGTATAGCAGTCACATAGATCACGGCGCTCCATATATAAACGATCTGTCCAAATACTCTGTATAAAACTATCATCAATATAAGCACTGCGGAAGCCTTTGAGATCACGGATAAATATGAAGTAATGTTAACCGGCGCGCCTTCATAGACATCTGCCGTCCACAAATGGAAGGGCACGATGGATATCTTAAAGGCTATTCCCGTAAATATGAATATGAATGAAAGTATCTGCAGTTTATCATACTCGACAAGTTTGAAGATCTCACTGAAATAAATCGTTCCGGTAGTTGCATATAATACCGATATTCCAAATAACAAAATACCTGATGAAAGAGCCGCTGACAATATAAGCTTAACACCTCCCTCTGCGGATTTGTTTTTATGAATGTCGGCAGCTACCAGCGCTGCTATCGGGATGGTCGCAAGTTCGAGTCCGAGAAACAGCATCAGAAAATCTCCTGACGAAATCATAAAATCCATTCCTGCCAGTGATGATATGATTATCAGAAAATATTCAGCGGGATAATGAAACTCATTGTGATTCTTTCCAAGCCAGCCTGCAGACTGAAGAAAAATTATGAACACACCTGCATTCAGGATGTTCTTAAAGAAAATATTCAGAGCGCTTGTCCTGTACATTCCTCCGAACATTTCACCTGTCTCTATAGGTAAATATCCTGCTAATACATTTATAAAAAACAAAGTGACTGCAATCGGTATGATCTTTGCTCTTTTTTCTCCTTTGAAGATCAGCGAACATATAAGCAGTATAAGCGCAGTTGCGATCAGCAATATCTCGAATCTCATCATTAAAAACATTTCAGCGCTCACTTTTATAAATTTTAAATTATAAATTTTAAATTTCTTTTATTACTAATGGAAAAAGTTTCCTGATATAACACCAATACTTGCCGTGATCATATCCGACAGCCAGAGAGGCGCAAGTCCTATTGCGGCTATTGCTAATATCAAAGTAACCGTCACAACTTTCTCAAACCATCTGGCATCCGGAAATGATTTATATTCTTCATCCATCACAGGACCGAGCAGTATCGCTCCGACAACTCTTAAAATATATACAGCTGTTATCACAATTGATGCTGCTGCCATAATGGTCACTACTCTGTGGAATGTATCTGTATTCATAAATGCTCCGACGAAAATGGTCATCTCAGCTACAAATCCGCTGAGTCCCGGAAGACCAAGCGATGCAAATCCGGCGATCATGTAACACACGGCGAGGAATGGCATTACTTTCATTATTCCGCGCATTAATCTGATATCACGTGTATGAGTCCTTTCATATATCATTCCTATCAATGCAAAGAAAAGAGCTGTCATAAGTCCGTGTGATATCATCTGCAGAACCGCGCCGTTCATTGCAGTCGTATTCATCATAAGTATTGCAAACAACACAAGTCCGCAGTGACTCACAGACGAGTATGCGTTAATGTATTTAAGATCTTTCTGTACTATCGCGCCGAACGCTCCATAGACTATGCTTATTGAAGTAAGAAGTATGAATATCCATGCCAGTTCGGATGCGGCTTCCGGCATAAGATACATTGCAACTCTCAGACAACCGTAACCTCCCATTTTCATAAGCACACCTGCATGAAGCATTGAAACAGCAGTCGGCGCCGAAGCATGACCGTCAGGTGACCATGTATGGAACGGGAACAAAGCTCCTAATACACCGAATCCGATAAAGACCATTGGGAAGAAAGTCATCTGTGTGTCGTATGATAAATTCAGACCCGCTATCTCAAGAATGTTGAATGTAAGCGGTCCGCCTTCGAATGACGCTGAATTTGTGTAAACTCCGAGCAGTCCGACTAGTAAAACAGCCGAAGCTCCCATCAGCATAAGTGTCAGCTTCATGGCTGAATACTCTTTATTACCGCTTCCCCATATTCCTATCAGAAGATACATTGGTATCACAGCTACTTCAAAAAACATGAACATTGTAAAAAGATCAAGTGATATGAAAAAACCGAATACACCTGTTGCAAGAATTATAAGAGATGCGAAAAATTCCTTCTGCATCTTCTCGACCTTCCATGACGCGAGAACCCCCGTGAACAATATTATTCCCGTCAGAACGATCAGGGAAACTGAGATCCCGTCAACTCCCACCGTATAAAAAATGTTCAGTGTCTGAAACCATACATAACTTTTCATGAACACCATCTCGTCAATGTTTCCCGAACTTCTTTCGCCGAGATATTCAAACAATAATACAAATGTAAGTATTAGCTGAATGCCAGTTCCGATAGCCGCGGCAATTCTTACCTGCTGTTTGTTCCTGCCTGATGCAAGAGCAATGACGGTTAAAAGCGGTACAACAATAAGTATGGAAAGAATATCCATTTAGTTTGTATTCTTAAAATATCAGTTTTTCAAAAAATAAAAAATCAATGCAAGTATGATGATCATACCTGTAACCATTACAAAAGCATACTGCTGAAGCTGTCCGGACTGAAATCGTTTGATTTTTTCCGAGACAAAATTTGTGACCGAGGCGACTCCGTTCATTGTGCCGTCCACTACATTCCTGTCAAACCATGCAATAGGGGTTGAGACCATATTGAATATGATCTTCTTGGTAACGAATATATAAATTTCGTCAATATAAAACTTTTTATGTACAGTATTGTAAAACCCGCCGAGAGATGCAGCCGCCTTATCTGACAGGTTACTTTCTTTTTTATAAAAAATGAATGCCGCGATTATTCCGGACAGTCCCACTATGGTTGCAGGTATTGCTATATCCCAGTGAATATGCGAAACAAAAGGAATTCCGTCTGAAGTTACAAATTCGCTGAAAGGAATAAATCCAGTAACAGCTGCCAGTATCGCTAAAATAATAAGCGGGATCTTCATGCTGATTCCGGCTTCGTGAGGAGCGTGTTCATAAGTGGTGTTCCTGTTCCAGAATATTCCGAAATACAATCTGAACATATAGAAAGCCGATAATCCTGAAACAACGGATTCAAAGTAAAATAAGAAACTGTCCTTTTCCTTTACTGCAACCAGTATCTCATCCTTGCTGAAAAATCCTGAGAACGGGGGTATTCCTGATATCGCAAGACAGGCAACTAAAAATGTAATATGGGTAACAGGCAGATATTTTCTAAGTCCGCCCATTCCCGAAATTTCATTTGTATGAACTGCATGGATCACTGCGCCTGCTCCGAGGAAAAGTAAAGCTTTGAACATTGCATGTGTGAAAAGATGAAACATCGAAGCTGTAAATCCCAGACCGCTCTCACCGGAATATCCCGAGACACCAAGACCAACCATCATGATGCCTATCTGTGAAATTGTGGAAAATGCCAGTACTCTTTTTATATCGGTCTGTGTGCATGCAATTATTGCGGCAAACATTGAGGTAAATGCGCCGATATATGCTATCATCTCAAGAGCTGCCGGCGCTGATAATGCATACAGCGGGAATAATCTTGCGACAAGATAAACCCCTGCGACTACCATCGTAGCTGCATGAATAAGCGCTGAGACAGGTGTCGGACCTTCCATAGCATCAGGAAGCCATATGTGTAACGGAAACATGGCAGACTTTCCGGCGCAACCGATAAACACTAATATCAGAGCCCAGGTCATTGAAGATAAACCCATGAATAAAACCGATGAACCTGCACTGACCGCAGATCCGTTAACGTTTGTGAGTTCTACAAAATCAAACGTACCTGTCAGCGATGACAGCAGCAATATTCCGATCAGAAATCCGAGATCGGCAAAACGCGTGACTATAAATGCTTTCTTTGCAGCGGCTACTGCCGAAGGTCTGTTGTAATAAAATCCGATCAGAAGATAAGAAGAAACACCAACAAGCTCCCAGAAAATGTAAGTCTGAAAAATATTGGTTGAGATCACAAGTCCCATCATTGCAAATGTGAACAGCGAAAGGAAAGAATAGTATCGCGAAAATCCGCCTTCGTTATGCATATAACCGAGACTGTATATATGCACCATCAGTGAAACAGTCGAGATCACAACAAGCATCATCACAGAAATAGGATCAAGCAGTATTCCCATTTTAATAAAAAGAGTGTCCGTGAATCTCAGCCATTCGGCATCATAAACTATTATTTTACCGAATACTCCGTCAACTTTTCCGTTAACAAAAAAATAATCGTAAGCCGTGATATATGATATTAACGAAACTACAGATAAACTTATCACACCGGCTATTCCGGAAAAGACAGGCTTAAGCTTTCCTCCGGCTAATCCAATCAGAAGGAAAGTTGCAAATAATATCAGCGGTATTAAAACAGTAAAAGTATAACCTTCCATTTTTTAATTAGTATTTCATTTCATTTACTTTTTCGACGTCGATCATTCTTACTTTTCTGTATAGACTTATAATGATGGCAATTGCAACGGCAACTTCGACTGCGGCAATTCCAATCACAAACATAGCAAAGAATTGTCCCTGAAGATTTTCCGGATAAAGAAATTTATTGACCGCTACGAAATTAATGTTGACCGAATTCAAAATCAGCTCGGCTGACATCAGCATCGTAATGAGATTCTTTCTCGTCAGAAATCCGTATATACCCGTAAACAGCATCAGAGTGCTTACTATAAGAAAATGTTGTATGCTGATATTTTCCATCAGAAAAATTAAATGTTAATTTTGTGTCTCTCTTTTTGCCAGTACTATCGCACCTATCATCGCTGCAAGCAGCAGAATACTTATCACTTCAAAAGGCAGAACAAACCCTCCGTCGCCATAACTCAAAAGATCCTTACCGATCTTGTTCATACTTGTATCTATTTCAATGCCGGACTTTTCCTTAAAACTGTAATCCAGTATTGTCGAAATGCAGATAAGTGCTCCGGCTAAAACTGCAATGAACGAAAAAAACTTCTTTTTATTGCCCGTTGATTCAAGCTTTTCATTAACATGACTTGTGAGCATGATCGAGAATATGATCAGCACAACAATACCGCCTGCATAGACCGTAAGCTGAACAGCCGCGAGAAAATTAAAATTAAGCAAAAAGAAAAGTCCTGCCGTTGCAAGTAAAACTGTCAACAGATAAACAGCTCCTCTGAGTATTTTTCGTGTCGTAACCGTCAGCACCGAAAAAACCACTATCATTGATGCTAATATGTAAAATACTATCTGTTCCAATTTATTTTTATTTTATTCCCTGCATAATTTTAGATCCGGGTTTATTCAATACTTTAGTTAATTCCGAACGGTCAAACACCGAATGCTCATATGTCTGAGCCATCTTAATGGCGTCTGTCGGACAGGCAAGTATGCAAAGATTACAAAAAGTGCACATTTGCAAATGATATACAAAGGTATCAATTATCTTTTTCGGCTTGCCGGTTTCTTCATCAATGGCTTTGTCGCTTATGATCTCAATGGTTCCGTTCGGACATGCGAGTTCGCAGGCAGAACATCCTGTGCATTTATGTTCATTATTCTCATCATGAATCAAAACCACTTCACCCCGAAATCTTTCAAACATTTTCAGAGTATCCCTGTTCTCCGGATACTGCTGAGTTATGATCTCGCCCGGATGTGTCACATAATGCCCTGTCACTTTCATACCCGTGAAAAGCGACTTTACACCATTATATATATCCGAAAAATATTTTTTTATACTGCCTATCAAATTTTAAATATGAAATTTTAAATTTTAAATTCTTAAATCATTATTTCTCTTTTATCATAGTTCTCTTTCCAGTTCATTCCAGATCTTAGTTTAAAAATGGAAATCGGTCAGAACCACTAGCGACATCAGAAGTATATTCATAATATTCAGCGGCAGAAGATATTTCCATTCGAGAGTAAGCATCTGATCGATCCTTAATCTCGGGAATGTCCACTTAAACCACATCAGTAAAAAAATTATTGCCGACACTTTCATAAAGAACCATATCACCGGCGGTATAAGATCCATTGCATTATTAAAGAATTCTATATTGCCGATATGCAGCGGCATCCATCCTCCGAAGAAGATCGTTGCGCCGACCGCAGCGATAATGAACATGTTTACATACTCCGCAAGAAAAAAGTATGCAAATTTAATGCCTGAATATTCAGTATGGAAACCGGCAGTAATTTCAGATTCTGCTTCAGCCATGTCAAACGGACCTCTGTTGCTTTCTGCAGTACTTGCAACAATAAAAATTATAAATGCAATGATCGCGGGAATATGACCTCTGAATATCCACCAGCCTTCACGCTGACTTTCTACAATAACGGATAACTGCAGACTTCCTGACAGCACTACTATCGTCAGCAATGATAAAATTACCGAGAGTTCATAACTCACTATCTGAGCTCCGCTTCTCATCGCTCCGATTAGCGAATACTTGTTATTACTTGACCATCCGGCAAGCAGAATACCGGTGACTCCAATAGATGAAACTGCAACTATAAAAAAAATACCGATGTCAAAATCGACAGCCTGAAGACCGCTGGCAAAAGGGATCAAAGAAATTGCCATTACAGGGGCAATCATAACAATGAAAGGCGCAAGATTGAAAAGAAATTTATCTGAATCCTTTGTCATTAAGGGTTCTTTAAAGATAAGCTTTATAATATCTGCTACTGTCTGCGCAGTACCCCATTTACCCACACGCATTGGTCCGAGCCTCTGCTGGAACAGAGCGCAGACTTTTCTTTCAATATAAACCAGTGACAATCCGAGCAAAGCTATGAATCCAAGAAAGCATACGGCGACTATAGCCATACCAATGATGTTTCCAATAGCGGGAGAAAATGTCTCGATGAGGAATGCGTGTATGTTATTTATAAAATCCGAAAAGTCGTATATGCTGAATCCCATAGTAATTTTGTGTGCGCAGAAAATTATTATTAATAATTTCCGCCAGTATAAAATTTGATAAAAAAAATCTATCTGTCAATATCAGGTATCACAAGATCAAGCGTTGACATGATCGCAACAAGATCCGCTATCTTGAAGCCTCTCGCCATTTTATCAAGAGCAGATAAATTAGAAAATCCCGGTGAACGGAATTTTACACGATACGGGTTTTTCTTGTTATCGCTTATAATATAAACTCCCAGCTCTCCCCGCGGAGTCTCAACTCTCTGATAATATTCTCCCGGAGGAAGTTTTATAACTGCTTTTGTCTTTGCTTTATATTCACCTTCCGGAATATTATCAATAAGCTGCTCTATGATCTTCATCGATTCCCACATCTCTGCAATTCTCGCCTGATACCTTGCAAAACAGTCTCCTTCTGTAAATAAAATCTCTTTAAAATCAACTCTGTCATAGGCGCTGTAAGGATTTTTTTTCCTGACATCACACGAAAATCCGGAAGCTCTTGCTGAAGGACCCGTTACTCCGTAAGAGATTGCATCTTCTTTTGATAAATATCCTATGCCTTTGGTTCTCTCGGTAAATATTACATTACCTGTAAGAAGCTTGTCGTATTCAGGTAATTTCTTTTTGAAATGTTCCAGAAATTGTTTTGTCCTGTTCTGGAAGTTGGGATGAATATCAAACATCAGTCCCCCCGGAACATTATAATTCATTGTAAGCCTTGCGCCGCAGGTCTCTTCAAAAATATCTGTGATCATTTCACGGTCCCGGAATCCGTAAAGGAATGTCGTGATAGCTCCGAGATCCATTCCCATTACTCCCCACCACAGCTGATGCGAGGACAGCCTTGTCAATTCGGAAATTATCGTCCGAATCACTTTCACCCGGTCAGGTACTTCAAGCTCAAGACCTTTCTCGACAGTCAGGCAAACGGCTTCATTATTAATATGACAGCCGAGATAGTCCATTCTGTCAGTAAGATGAACAACCTGCTGATATGAATCTTTCTCGCACATTTTCTCAATAGAGCGGTGAATGTATCCTAAGTGAGGCTGAACTTTTTTTATGATCTCACCATCCAGAGTAAGCATAAGCCGGAGTACACCGTGAGTCGAAGGATGCTGCGGACCCATGTTAATGAAGTATTCCTGTGTTTCGATATTTTGTGCTACTTCTTCCATTTTGCCTCAAAGACTCTAAGACTCTAAGTATTCTTACCACTAAGACCCAAAGACATTAAGAAAAATATTTTGTTTTTTTTAAAATTGTTTTTGCTTCTTCTTCAATTTGATAACTATCAATTATCAATTATCAATTCTTTATTAAAAATATTAACTACTAACTACTAACTACTAACTGTTTTTAAAGCTCTACTATATTGACTTCATCCACATAATCTTTCCTCATCGGATATCCCACCCAGTCATCCTCGAGAAATATTCTTCTCAGATCAGGGTGATTTAAAAATTTTATACCGAAGAGATCATACGCTTCTCTTTCATGAAATTCCGCTGTTTTCCATATATCACACAAAGTTTCAACTTCCGGATTTCCCCTGTCATCTATCTTAACTTTCATCACAACCGTATGGTCATTCTTTGTCGAATACAAATGATAAACTACCATCATATGCGTAACCCAGTCAACGCCTGTAAGACAGAACATATAGTCAAAAGACAGATCAGGATCGGAATTTAATTGTTCGGCAAGTTTACGGAGATCCGCAGGTAAAATTGTTACATTAAGAAATTCATAAACGGGATCAGTAAAATCAGCTGACGGGACAATAGTTAATATTTTTTGTTTCAGATCTTCGTTAGTCATATATCGTTTCTCTCAGGTAAAAGTATTTTTTATATATTTTCTAAAAAACTATTCATAATCTATATTATGATCAACAGGAGACTTAATTGATTCTGTTTTGATCTTCTTCTGAAGCTGCATTATTCCGTAAAGCAAAGCTTCAGGTCTGGGCGGACATCCGGGTACATAAACATCCACAGGTATTATGTGATCCGCTCCTTTAACTACAGAATATGAATTATAATAAAAAGGACCGCCCGACGTTGCGCAGGCTCCCATTGCAATTACATATTTCGGATCAGCCATCTGATCATAAAGTCTTTTCAGTACCGGAGCCATTTTATTAACAATCGTTCCTGCTATGACAATAAGATCTGCCTGTCTCGGAGTAGCACGTGCAACTTCCGTGCCGAAGCGCGACCAGTCGTGTCTCGAAGCGCCTGTCGCCATCATTTCAATAGCGCAGCAGCTTGTACCGAACACTAATGGCCATAATGAATTAGCCCGTGACCAGTTGATGATATCGTCCACAGTTGTGACTACTATATTTCCACCCGGTGTAGGTGTGACTGTTCCGGGAAATGCTTTTCTTTCTAATGTGTCCTGTAAAGTTGTATCCTTATTTTTATCAGCAGCAGTATCCGTTAATCCCATTTCAGCGCTCCTTTCTGCCATGCATAAAGTAATCCTAATGAGACAATTACAAGAAAAATAAGGATCTCAATGAACGCAACCATTCCGAGTTCACCCATTACTACTGCCCAGGGAACCATGAATATTGTTTCCACATCGAATATTAAAAAAAGAATTGCGAAAAGATAATAACCTACTTTAAACTGAACCCAGGATTCACCTTTGGTCGGTATCCCGCATTCATAGGTCTCATCTTTGACTGCATTTTTGGAAGTCGGCGCAACAAGCTCTGATACGATAATACCACCGCCGACCATTACTACTCCGGCGATGAAAAAAACTATTAGACTTTCTGTGCTCATATTATTCAGTGAAATTAATATGTTACAAAACTAAGCATTGCAATCAATTAAATAAATGGTATTTATGCAGGGGAAGAGATGATTTTTGTCATAATGTATTTTGTTATGAAATGTTAAAATCATCAGTGGCGGAAGCTCAGGGATCACAAGTCAGTCTTTACAAGCTGTTTCAATTATTGGAAAAATTTTTTCAAAAGTGATTACATAACTTTATTCAGAAACATTTTCAGATAAATGAGTCTATGAAAAAAATTGTCTTATCTATATTGATTGAAACAAATTGATTATAAAGGTTACCTCGAATATTTTAATCCTGAAATTCATGCTACGGTATGTGTTCCTCAAAAATTTGATCTGTCTCAGAATTACTCTGATCCGTTTAATCCTGTTACATCGATTAAATTCGAAACTCCGTTTGACGGAATTGTAATATTAAAAATATCTGATATAAATGGAAAAGAAATTTCAACTCTGACTGATGAGTACAGAACAGCAGGTTATTATGAAATGAAATTAAATTTAATTCTCCCGATCTGACCAGCCGAGTATATTTTTACTCGCTGATTTCAGATAATATTTATGTTACAAATAAGGATGCTCATAATTAAAGGAATTCTAATCTGTCAATAAGAGACTATCAGAACCCTTATGTCACGAACAAACCTTTGTTGTATTCGGAAATGAATGATCTCCATTGATTTCTTTTTAAAAAAAAGACCGGTAAATTAAAACCGGTCTTTGATATAAATAAAAAATTAATTCTTTAAGGTCTCTGCACGCTTATAAATGCCGAGCTGTTGTTGAAAGCCGGTATAATATCCGAAAGATCAGTAATATGATCACAGTTAAGATCTGACACCAGGTAAGGTCCGTTTGCATAATTTGACGCATCATTATAAATTGTCAGAACATCCGACAAACTTACCTCTCCGTCCTGATTCACATCTCCCTGATAAAATGACCAGAGTGAATTCGAATTTTTCATATTATCACCATATGCCTGTGAAGCTGCAGTCGTAAAATCATAATTCAATGCAAATCCCGAAAATGATACAGGTGATGAGCTCCATGTAGTGATAGAATTACGATGCTTTACAGCTATATAATAAGGTGTTCCGTTTGATACTGAATAGAAATTAATCAGACCGGATTCACCATGACCGCCCGGACCTTTTCTTGACTCTATCAAATTGTATGGAGAAACATTGCTCCGCAATTCGACTGTAAGTGTATCCTGTTCAGGACACAATTCAAAATTCATGGTGAGATTCATTTTAAAGCTGGAAGCAGGTCCCGTGTATTTTACGATATTTGCATATCCAACTGCAATTGCCGTATCGGGATGAACAGCTGTGACACAGTATAATGGATTTGTGCCGGCATTGATTATCTGCCAGGTGGCTCCGCCGTTGGTTGTTCTCATTGCAGACCCGGGAATTCCTAATCCGCCTCCTGACACTACAAAGCCTGTGTTAGCATCTGCAAAATCCAGACCGGTTAGATTATTCGGGATCTGTGAAGGTATTTGATTCCAGTTGACTCCGCCGTTTGTCGTTTTAAACAAACTTCCTGCCCATCCGCATGCAAAGCCGTTGTTGCCGTCAACCATATCAATTCTTAACAGAATGGAAGAATTTGTAAATTGCAATTCCCATGTTGAACCTTTATCCTTGGTCTTTAATATTCTCCCGCCGGCTACTGACCACCCTGTATTGGAATCTATGAAACTGAAATCCTGAAATGATATACCTGCATTGACGAGAGTGAAATTCAAACCCGAATTTGTGGATCTTAAATATACTCCGTTATTACAACCTGCAAGCACTACATTATTGTCAACTGCCTGTATTGCATTTGCCGCCTGAATGGTAATGGAAGGGATCGAAGTCCAGTTTTCCCCGCCGTTAGTCGTTTTAATTATAGAGCCCCCTTCTCCGCATATATATCCTGTATTGTCATTCAGAAAATCAATATCCCGGAAATTGGTATTCGGCGCGCCTCCGAAATTAGTTGACCAGGAACTGCCGAAATCTGAAGAGTACAGTACGGAACTTGGTCCGGCATCGCCGACTACCCAGATCCTGCCGCTTGCAGAATTTGCATAAATTCCCGACAGGTAACTGTTATGTTTTGAAGAAGAAATTGTTGACCATGTATTTCCGTCATCAGAAGATTTATATATAAGCCCCGTAAACCCAGTGATCACAATATTATTACCGGTTTTATCAATTGAATACATTGAGCTTACAATATTGTCCGGAGGTGAACTGCTGCTGAAATTCAGAGAATTCCAGCTTAGACCGTAATCAGTCGTTCTGTAAATATTATTCTTATCTCCGACAAGAAGAATTTCAGGATCATTGAACTGAATATCCTTCATGAGCTGTTCTGTGACCGGAGCCGGTCTGGGAATCCAGCTGTTCCCGCCGTCAGACGTAAAATAAAATGAACCTGCATCACCTCCGATAAATCCCGTATTCTGATCCTTGAAATAGACGCTGAAATGAGAAGCGTAATTTATAGTTGTCGAAATGCTTGTCCATACCGTTCCGCCGTCAGTTGATTTATAAAAATTTTTACCTCCGACAGCATATACATTGTTTGCATCCAGAGCAAATATATCCTGGAACTGATCTGTTCCGTTCATATTCATTGCATTCCAGTTAAGACCTCCATTGGTGGTTTTATAAGCTGAGGGTAAATAGATTCCGACAGCATATCCTGTAACGCTGTTCAGAAAATATATGGACGTGATGGTGGTAGTCGGCAGAATAACATTAGACCATGTCTGGCCTCCGTTTGTGGTTCTCGAAATAACTCCGTTCAGATTCTGATCTCCTGTCGCAAAGCCATTATTGCTGTCGAAGAACCATCCGTCTCTTATGCGGGGAGGATTGTATCCGGTATAACCTGTTACATCGGATCTCGAAGTCCAGTTTAATCCGCCATTTGTTGTCCTGATCATCCCTCCGTTAAATCCAAGTCCTACCCATTCTGTTTCAGATAACATCTGGATATATCTTATATCATCTCCGGTAGGATTTCCCATGCTCCATTTCCAGTTCTGACTCCATTGTGAAAATGCATAATTTCCTGAAAATAAAATTAACAGGCATGTAAAGCAAAACAAGTAAATTAAATTTTTCATTTTAATATTAAATTTATATAAAATTTCAGAGAATAAAAATTATCCTTTGGGTTGGTTTAACATAGCCAATGTAATGCTGAGTTACAATTTGCGGTAAATGAAATCTTCACCAGTTAAAATGTTTAAATAAGCTGATTTTATTACTATTTTAACAATAATCGAATATGAAATCTTCACCATCAATAAATATAAAACTTATCCTGGGTTTAAGTTTAATTTCTCAGAAAGAATTCAGGGAATTCATTTTCTTTTCAACTTCAAGATACTTCTCGGGTCAGAGAAATTACGATTCAATTTTGAAGTTGCTGAAGTCACTTCATAAATCAAAGTTCAGGGATCATGACAACAAAAGCATCCTGGACCATCTGATGTCAGAGCTTAAGCTTAATAAAAAAACTTTACTCAGCAGAATGTCTGAGATGTATAAAATATTTGAAATGTTCATTGTCATTCGAGAATTGAAGTACAAACCCAATGAGAGAAATAACATCCTGATGAGTTATTACATAGGAAAGAATTCCGGTAAATTATTTAATTATGTTTACAATTCATCTAAGGTGACACAAAAGAAAGAAAAAATTTCTTCGGAAAAACTTAAAAATGAATTTATAATGTATGATCTCTCATCTACCAGTTATTTTAAGTTGGGAAAGAAAAAATTATTCAATGAACACTTTTCTTTAAGATCGGAATTTCAAATTTATGCGTTTATAACTGAGTTGTTTAAAAGCTGCATTGAGATCCTTCAGCAAAAATTTATAGAAGCAAATCGGGAAATTGATTTACCGGAATTGATTTTAAATGAAATGTCCCTGAATAAGATACTGGATAGTATTAAAAGGATAGATCAGAATTATTATAATTATATATTTATCATTTACAAAATGTATTTATCTTTCAAAGATTTTTCAGAAATTGATCATTTTAAAGAAGCCTTGAAAATTCAAAAAAAAATGAAATCATCACTTTCTGCAGATGAAAATCAATATGTTTATATTCTTTTTATTACATACTGCATTAACCAGACTCATTTTAATAAGCCGGAGTTTTATAAATACTTATTTTTAATAATTAAGGAAAAGCTGAATGACGGATATTATTCAGAACTCACAGAGAATAATTTTCCGATCAACAATTTCAGGGATTATGTTTTCATTGGACTCAGAGTCGGCGAATCCCAATGGGTAAGGAATTTCATTAAAGATTATTCATCTTTACTGCCTTCCCTTTACAGAAAAGATGACGTACTGATAGCAGAATCATTGATCGCATTGAATGAACATAAATTCGAAGAGGCTCTTACTTTCCTGAATAAGGTCAGAAAGAAAAACTACCTCCACTACACTGATTCTTCATTTTACAGATTAAGAGCGTTTTATGAACTCAGACGATTTGATGATGCTTTAAACGAAATTGATAAAATCAGGAAGTACTTTAACTCTAATAAGGAGATCCCGTTAATATTCCTGCAGAAATATTCCCCGTATCTGGAAGATATCAACGTTCTTATCAAATTTTCAGAAGGTAAAATTGATAAAAATGATTTTTGCTTATACTTTGAAAGATTAGAAAAAGGAACAAGTATTAACTGGGTATCAAAAGAAATAAAGAAAATTTTAAACAAATTTTAAATAAATATTTCATTTATCCGGCGCCGGATTTTCAACCTTACAGACCGCTCACAGAAAATTCAGCTCCCACTACCGGATTTTGTAATTCGCCTTTTATTTAAACAAGCATCGCCAAATATTATTTATAGAACTGTGATTATTTAGACCATGCTGCGAATAATATTATATACTTTAATTCAATAATTTCATTAGTGAAGGAATACAAAAACATACAGGATAGGCGCACAGAATTTCTGAACCTTATGCAGCAGCACAGGATAATAATATTCAAGATATGTAATTCCTATTGTAAAAATATTATTGACAGGGAAGATCTTGGTCAGGAAATCCTTTACCAGCTCTGGAAGTCATTTGAGAAGTTTGATCCGGGCAATGATCAGTCAGCAAAATTCTCAACATGGATGTACCGCGTTGCTTTGAACGTTGCGATCTCTTATTACAGGAAAGATAAAAAATCAAACATTACTGACCGGCTTGATGAGCATGTATTTAAAATTGCTGCAGAAGAAGTGTGTTTAATTGATGGCGAATCTGACAGTAATTATAATCTTCTTCAGAAATTCATTAATGAGCTGAAAGACCTGGACAGGGCGTTGATGCTGCTTTATCTTGAAGAAAATTCTTACAAAGAGATCGGAGAGATACTTGGCATTACTGAAACAAATGTCGCCACAAAGATCAGCCGCATTAAAGAAATTTTAAAACAAAAATTTATTAATATAAAAAATTAAGGATCATGGAAACAACTGACATTAAAAACATCTGGAAATCTCACGACAATCTGCTGGAGAGATCAATGAGACTGAATATTCTTTGCATTGAAACCATTCAGTCACAGAAATCAAAATCCGAACTAAAGCCTTTACTTTTTTTAAGGATTTTTGAAGCCGCTGTTCATATTGTTATTGCACTTTTTCTGGGAAGCTTTTTAAAAGATGTCTTTTCCAATATTAACATTGCCATACTCTTAGGTGCCGTACTACTTTTTGTGATATATTCATTAATATTATGTATCAGGCAGATAGCAATTATAATTCAGATCAATTACAGTGAAAGCGTTACCGATATTCAGCAAAAATTATCCGTACTTCAGACACATGTTCTCGACTATTTCAAACTGGTATTCCTTGTTATCCCGTTCTGGTTTGTATATCCGATCCTCGGGCTTTATTTATTTGCAAGTACTGATATAATGAGTGCATTACCTTCTGCCTGGTGGACAGGAAATATCATAGTAAGTATAATTTTTATTTTCTTTTCCATTTATGCTTACACTCAGATTTCATATAAAAATATTAATAAAAGATGGGTTAGATTTTTTATTAAAAATGCAGGTGGAAAGTCAGTGGAAAAGGCAATGGAGTTTTTGAATGTGATAGAGGAGTTTAAGGATGAA
>CALMST010000042.1 GCA_937872315.1 uncultured Ignavibacteria bacterium
CGCCGTCTATGACAATGTATTCGAGATTAGGATACTCCTGGGATATAACCGAAAGAATTGTATCTTCAATGTAATCGACCATGTTGAACGAAACGGTAACTATGGATATCTTTGGCCAGGGTTTTCCGTCCGGAGCGGAATCAGGGATTGATTTTTTAGTTGTTCTGCGGGGGAAATCTGTTAATGTTGATTTAGATTCTGATGTGAGCGTATTATTCAAGTATAAAATTTTATATGAATTCTTTAATTAGATTTTAAATTAGCACTTCTGTATTCTGTCCAATGTTTACTTCCCAATCCAGTTTTGGTTTTATCATACCGTCAATCTTACCTGCAAGACCATGTTTATCCAGCATTGAATTTGTAACTTCAAAGGTCAGAAGATCATTATGCTCATAAATCACATTACTTATCCCTTTAAGTATAAAAAATTTATTAATTGTATATTTACCGGAGTTTAGAAGATTTTCAGGAATTCTGCAAAAAGCTGTTGTCAGACCTTTTTTCGATTTATATTCAAGATTTGTAAGAGCTGTGCTTCCGACAAAAACAATATTATCAAATTCATCATGTAAATGAAAGGTTATGTTAATGTTTTCTTCTTCGTCAAATAGAATATGAAATCCAAATTCAAATTCAAAAGGATCCGCAGGTCTGATTACGGAATATTCATTATTAAGAGGTCTTACTTCAGCTTTAAAAAATTTTATGAATTCATTGGTCGGAGCTTTTTCCAATTCCCACGTCTGGCTGGTTTTGTCTTTTGTTAACAGTCCTAGATAATTTGAAATTACCTGATCAGTAACTCCATCTTCCATAATACAGCCATCTTTTAGATGAATAGCTCTTGTGCATAAAGCCTGAATTGGAAACATGTTATGAGTAACAAGTATGACTGCTGTCCCTTGCTTGGCGATCTGCAGCATTTTTTTAACACTCTTTTTCTGAAACTCTGCATCACCGATGGAAAGCACTTCATCAATGATCATTATTTCCGTCCGGATATTAGCAGCAACAGAAAATGCCAGTCTGATCCTCATTCCGCTGGAATATTTTTTAACCTGAGTATCTATGAATTTTTCAATACTGGAGAAGTAAACTATTTCATCGAATTTCTGATCAATTTCTTTTTTGGTCATGCCAAGCAGAGTACCGTTAAGATAGACATTTTCTCTACCGGTAAGTTCGGGATTAAAACCGGTTCCAACTTCGAGTAAGCTTGAAACCCTGCCGTAAACTTCTGCATATCCGAAAGTTGGATTTGTAATCCTCGATAATATTTTAAGTATAGTACTCTTGCCTGCTCCGTTTTTGCCTATTATGCCTAAAGTTTCTCCATGCTTCAATTCGAATGAAACATCTCTTAAAGCCCAGAAAAGATCATCTGAATCATCATTGTGGCTGAAAGTATTTAGTCTTTTCAGAATATTATAATTCTTTGAAGGTGATTTAACCCATGAAAATAACTTTCCTCCAAGAGTCTCATGGCGGTTTTCTTTAAGTCCTATCAGATAGGCTTTACTTACATCATTTACTTTTATTGCTAAGTCCGACATTTGTTTTGAGATAATTATAATTATACAACATCAGCAAAAATTCTTTCAGTTCGTTTGAAATAAAAAGCACCGCTTATAAAAATTATTAATGAACTAATGCTACCTATTGTTATCAGATCCCAGGGCATGGGTTTAAAACCCAGCAGTGAGGCTCTGAATCCTTCAATCACGCCTGCCATCGGATATAATCCATAAAGCAGATAAAACTCATAACCAAATTTATCAAGAATAAGAGATGCAGGAAAAACAACAGGTGCGGCATACAGTAAAAAAGAAGATGCAAATCCAATAGCGAATTTAACATCCCTGTATTGAATCGCCATTGAGGACAGCCACATTCCAATACCCATTGAAGAAAGCACCATTAATAATATCAGTACTGGTAAAAAGATCAGATTGAAATTAGGGAAGATATTATAGTAAAACATCATTCCGATCAATATTAAAAATGCAATAAAAAAATCAACTAATTTAGACAATACAGGTGTAAGAGGAATCAGTATTCTCGGAAAATATACTTTAGTAAAAATGTTGGCATTTCCTATAAGACTTACGCTTGCTCCCTGTAATGACTGCGAAAAATAATTAAATGGCAATATTGCGGTAAATGAAAAAATCGGATATGGTATCCCTTCACTTGAGATCTGAGCAAGCTTCCCGAATATAACGGAAAACAGAACCATCTGAAAAACGGGATTCAATATTGCCCAGGCTATTCCCAAAACAGTTTGTTTGTATAAAACGGTTATATCCCTTAAAACAAAAAAATACAACAGATCCTTGTAATAGATCAATTCTTTAAGATCCAGAAACTGCCATTTCTTTTTTGCTCCAATTACAGTTTTGTGCGATAATTCAGTTCTCAATATTTTTTTATATTAGTGTTTACCTCAGTACCACCAGCTTCTGCGTGGAAGTCTCTGTTTGTGAATCTTCCTG
>CALMST010000043.1 GCA_937872315.1 uncultured Ignavibacteria bacterium
TCATCTTTTAATTCTGTTTCTTTTTTCACTCCATTTTCAGTAATTGTAAGTTTGTTTTTTGAAAGCGTAATTCTTCCTTTATCTGTTGCGACCGAACAAATTTTATTTTTTGTGAAATGTGATTCCTGTGAGGTTTGATGATAAATATTCATTCCTTCAAATTCTTCCCATTGTCTTTCTTTAAGAGTAAAAATATATTCTCCCGTAAATTCTTTTCCGTCAGGAGATCTCATTAGTTTAAAATATTTTTCGTCATGTTTAATGATCTTGTAAAGACCGCCGGGATCTTTCTGCACGGTATCGAGTTCAAATTTTTTTGGCTCAATAAAATTATCCCCAAAACCCACATCTGCGAGCCATTCATTATCTAAAGTAACTATCAAAGCAAGATGATCAAACTCCGGACCCCAGCCTCCCTTTCCATTTCTTACACGCGCAGAGATCATTTTTACTTTATATCCCAGATCTTTTAAAAGATGATAAAACATTCCGTTTAGTTCGTAACAGTATCCGCCGCGGCAGGAATGTATAATCTTTTTGCCAAGCAGATCCGCATCAAGAATGATATTCTGTCCGGAATGTATGGACAGATTTTCAAAAGGTATGTTATATAAATGATTTTTATGGAGAGCTTTAAGAGTTGAAAAATCCGCAGAAACAGACCCGCTGAGATTGATCCTTTTTAAATATTTTTTTGGGGAAAACATAATTTGTTAAAATATTATTCAGATATTGTAAATTACTAATTTTAATTTATTTTTTAAAGATGAACGTCTGATTCCGAAACTGCTTAGCCGCAGATTAACTCAAATTAAAACAGATTAAAACAGATTAAAACTGATTAAAACAGATTAACAAAATGGGTTCTACAAGATCTATAGTGGAAATCCTTTCAACTGTCTCTCCGGTTTGTCATACCCGCATGCTTATAGCGGGAATCCATTTTACTCATGGGATGAATCAAATGTTTCCCTTTCTGCCAAAGCCCTGACCGGGAAGGAGAACAATTAAATGTATGGCATCAGGCGTTTGCATCCATCGGCTTTCAGCATGAGGTGAAAACCCTGCTAAACAAGGTTTGGAAAGGAATACAAATTTTTAAAAAGTATTAAAATATATTTAACCTCAATGATTCAACGAAGAATTTGTGACTGGATTCCAGACGGGAGCAAGCAGGAATGAAATTGTGAGAAGAAGATCATGTCAATTATGTTATTAGAGGAAGACATTGCAAAATTATGCTCCACAGTAAAACATACAGCGCCGTGATAATTAATTTGTAAGAATATATATTTCGTGATTATTAGAGCTGATTACCGGTAAAAAAATTATTGAATAATTGCCGCTGATAATAAGCTGTCAGCTAAAGCTGATAAATACCGCGAAGTAAAATACGATTAAGTAAAATTCAGTTTATACCGAAAGCTCTCAAGCCGTTTACGGTAACAAAAGCAAACACATAAGCGATGGCAGTAAACGCAACTACCTGCATAACGGGGATGCGCCAGCTTCCGGTTTCTTTTTTGGCTATTGCGACTGTGGACAGACACTGAAGAGCGAACACAAAGAAGACTATCAGTCCGGCTGTAGTAGCGGTAGTAAAGAGTTTCTGATCACTATCACCGATCTTCGCTTCCCGCATTGAATTCAGAATGGAATTTTGTATGTCATCGCCGTCTTCGGTTATCTTAAATATCAGCGCCATAGAACTGACGAAAACCTCTCTTGCCGCAAATGTGGCAATGAGAGAAACACCGACACGCCAGTCAAGTCCGAGAGGTGTCATTACGGGTTCTATGAATTTACCGAGATAAGCGGCATAGGAAGTTGACATGCGCTCATTGGCTTTTAATATTTCAGTTTGCTCCGGAGTGGCATCAGGGGATTCAGGAATTACCGGATCATAATTCGGGAATGTTGTAAGGATCCACAATAAAAGAGAAAGATAAAGTATTATCGGACCGGCTTTAACTACATACTGTTTCCCGTTTTTTATTGTATCCTGAATTACCCGCATTGGTTTCGGCATTCTGTATGCCGGGAGTTCGAGTATAAATGAAGTGTTGTCTTTTTCTTTGACCAGTCTGCTGCTGAACTTATTTACTATTGCAGCAATAATTATGGAACTCATTATACTGAAAACATAAATAGCCGCAAGCAGTAGTCCTCCTATCCATGGAGTCTCCTGCGGGATAAGAAACGCAATGAGCAAAGCATATACAGGCAGCCTGGCGCTGCAGCTCATCAGCGGAATTATGAATATAGTAAGAAATCTTTCACGTTTGTTTGTAATTGTACGGGTTGCCATCATCGCAGGAATAGCGCATGCAAAACCTGACAGCAGGGGAACGAATGATTTTCCGTTCAGTCCTATCTTTGAGAGCGGTTTATCTATCAGCATTGCGCCTCTTGCAAGATATCCCGAATCCTCAAGCAAGCCCAGAATTAAAAAAAGTATAAGTATCTGGGGAAGAAATACCAGCACCGAGCCAAGTCCGCTTATAAGACCATTAGCAATGAGATCCGCAAAAAGACCTTCGCCGAGCAGCGTGAAGGCATTTTCAGATAATAAAGAAAATCCATCATTTACAAGATCCATCAGAGGAGCTGCAAGCCAGAATATGGATGTAAAAGTCAAAGCCATTATCAGAAAGAAAATTATCAGACCCCAGAATTTATGAAGAATGAATTTGTCAATCTTAAGCGTGGTCTCGTCTGCTTTTAAGAATTTTGGAGCAGAGTTAAGTACAACTATGCTTTCATTTATCTTCTGAATATCAATTTTACCGTTTATATATTTCTGACCGGTCTCAAATAATACTTCTTTTTCTATTTTCTCTATCTCAGAGTATGATTCCAGTAATTTAGTTTTATGATCCATACCGGCTTTTATCAGGGATGCGGAAGGATCTTTTTCAATTTCATTCAGACTATCTTTCAGCGCTACAAGAAGTGTATCTATGCCTTTGCCTGTCTTACCGTTTACCCTTACCACTTTACAGTTAAGAATACTGCTCAGCTTATTCTCCGAAATATCAAAACCTTTTTTCTGCAATACATCGGTCATTGTAAGGACAACCACAACTTTAAAATTGGATTCCAGTAATTGCTTTACAAGATATAAATGTCTTGAAAGCTGGCTGACATCTACTGTGACAGCAACTATATCAGGCTTTCCGAATTTCGGATGGGAATAAAGCGTGTTGACAGAAAGCTGCTCATCCGGAGAAGAGGGGATTAGGCTGATAATGCCCGGAGAGTCAAGTATGTCAGCATTTACGGCATGCTTGCTGAGGATCTTTGAAATTGAATATTCGACAGTTGAGCCCGGGTAATTTACCGTTTTAAACTTTTTCCCGCTGAGATAATTGAATAGCGTGGTCTTCCCTGAATTTGGCGGACCAACCAAAGAAATTAACGGGATCTTATTTAAAGTGTTTGTACTCAAATGATTATGCACCTCGCATCACTTTTTCGTATTGCAATTATACTTCCTCTTATCATTAAAGCTATGGGATCTTTAAACAACGGACTGCTTACAAGCTGGATCTCCTGACCCGGAGTAAATCCTATTTCAAGGATCCGGTGAGATGAATGATGTGAATTATCAATATCTTTTATTATAGCTTTCTCGCCGATTTTAAGATCAGAAGCTGTTTTCATTTTAATATGGAGTTTGCGGATGATGATGTCGAAATTAATTTAAATTATTCTGATCAAGATTATTTTTGCATTTCTTAGGGTCTTTGCATTTGGCAAAAACCTGAATGGAATGATCCACCATTTCCAGATTGTTATCCCTGCATATTTTTTTCTGGATCTTTTCAAGTTCAGGATACTCATACTCAATGATCTTATTGCACTTTACGCAGATAATGTGATAATGCGGATTCCTTCCTATCTTAGTTTCGTAACGTGTCCTGTCACCTTTAAAATTATGTTTAGTGAGAATATGACACTCGCTCATAAGTTCAAGAGTTTTATATACCGTAGCTCTCGACACATTTATGTAATCATTTTTCATTTTAAGATATAACTCGTCAGCGTCAAAATGTTCATCCATGTTAAGCGACGCATCAAGAATAAGAAATCTTTCGTTGGTTATCCTGTGAGCCTTGTCCTTCAGATAGGTTATAAATGTTTCTTTTATGTCTTCTGGTATCAAAATTCGCTGTTTTTATTTAAACTCAATCTTAATAAAGATAAG
>CALMST010000044.1 GCA_937872315.1 uncultured Ignavibacteria bacterium
TGTCCAAAACATTTTGTAAAATTAATAATTGTTTAAAATTCACTTCAGAATCAAAGATTTCAGGCTGTGAAATAAAACAACTCTCCTGTGATAAATTGCCGAAAGAAATTCGGAGCTTTGGCGAAATGCAAAAATTTCCTGTCTGAGGCTCGCGGCAGTGTTCTTCTGCCGTGCGGTGAGTTTAAATTTTTGCCGCCAAAGCGAATGAATTTCCGGCAATTTATTTTTATAACCGGCGCGGGATTTTTCTTTGCCGGCTTGCTTTTGATCTTTCAAAAGAAAATCGGTTAGATTTTTCTATATTCAGATAAAGAGTAATTTTTATTAATCGTTTCGGACAAGATTGTTTTCATTTATATTTGTTAATAAAGTTTATGAAATTTGTTTTTCACGATTTTATGCCTGAAATTCAAAAAAATAATCCTCCCAACCCTCCCATTGCGAGGAGGAAGCCGATGGTGGGGTCTGTTAACTGATTAAAATTCTGGTCGGTTTTGAATCAATTCATATATAATTTTTATTTCTTTAAATCGTTTTGCAAAGCCCTGAAATCAAAGAATCACGGTTAAAATAATTACTTTAATGATATTTTTAATTCTGTTATGTTTAAGACGGTTATAAATTAAAATTTATCAGCATCCGAAACAACAGATTTTTAACATTTTTGATCATTCTCATAGAGATCATTTCTTTTTGTTATCTTTATTATCTGAGATATGAAAATCAGAATCTTTTACTTGAAGGTTTTGAAAATAAGACAGGAAACATTATTTCTGTTGTATTTTTTTCGTTGCTTTTTTTATTTACCCTGCCGGTTTTGTTTATACCCGGTAAGTTAAGATCAGGCGCGGTATTGTTTCTTTTTTTAACATCTGTTTCTGCTTTAACCTGTCTGATTATTTCGGACCTGTATCTGATCAAAGATACCCGAATTATATTTATTACTGCTTTCATTATCCTTAATGTGTATCTTTTTGCTGCATTTGCTTCTGTATTAATTACAGGTTACAGGGAATTCAGATTTCTTTTGTCAATATTGATATTTATTCTAGTTTTTGTAACCGGAGTTGCAGCGGTGTTTCTTCAGGTATTGAATTTTAAAGATGATCATCTGAAATATAAAAGCGGTAAATTCACAGCAAATTCCGGAGTTATCCTCGGCGCAGCAGTATGGGGAGGTAACAGACCTTCACCTGTATTAAGAGAACGGATCAATAAAGGTTATGAGATATATAAGAATAATTATGTTCCTAAGCTTGTGATTACCGGCGGCGGATCGCCAAATGAACTGACTGAAGGTGAAGTTTCAAAAAATGTTCTTATAAAATACGGTGTGGATCCCAAAAACCTTTTTCTTGAAAGCTCTTCAAATTCTACTGTTGAACAGATCCATTTTGTCAGGGACAGTCTTTATAATAAAAAGAACTGGGATAAAATCATTCTTGTATCCGATAATTATCATTTACTGAGAGCAAGTCAGATCTGTAATTTCAATAACATCAATGCTGACTGTATGGCTTCTGACAAAGAGCTTTCTTCCGGCGCGACTTTTTCGTTGTGTCTAAAAGAAAGTCTTGCTCTGATAATATTCTGGGTTAGCGGGGTTTAAATATAAAAGATAAAATTTTTACATTACCTGTATTTATCCGTTTAATTTATTAATTTCAAAATAAAAATATCATGGCGCTCAGAAAAGGAAACAAAAGCACACTCGTAAAAAAGTGGCAGCAATTTTTAATTCAGCAGGGTTTTCTGAATGACATTGCTGACGGGGATTTCGGTCCCAAGACTTTCAATGCTACAAAAGATTTTCAGAAATTTTATAAACTCGGGGCTGACGGTATCGTCGGAAGTCTGACATTTGGAAAAGCTTATGAACTCGGATTCAATCCCGATGGCGAGCCGCCTCCTAATCCTGTTTTAAAAGGCGACAAAGGAATGATGATGTGGATCAAAACTAATTTAGGCAGGATCATTAAGGAAGCAGTTATAAATACTGATTACACGGAAGACTGGCTTGCAGGAATATGCGCAAGGGAAACAGGTTTTCTGTTTATGAGATACCATAATCAGGGACTGTCGTTTGAAGAGATCTGTATCAGAATGAAAGGTGATTACGGAAGAAGACCGGGTGAATCTCAGAAGCAATATCACGGTTACGGTTTCTGGCAGATGGATACGGGATCCTATCCTGCATTCATAAATTCAGGTGACTGGAAAGATCCTCTGAAGACCGCAAAAATGGCGGTAAAAGTTCTCGATGAAAAAAGGAAATATCTGAAACAAAAAGGATGGGAAGACAGACTTTCCGGAGAAATGTTTGAGCGGGCTATCACTGCCGCATATAATTGCGGACAGGGAAATGTAAATAAAGCGCTAAGCAACGGTTCGGATGTGGACAGATATACATTTTCAAAAGATTATTCTAAAGAAGTATTCAGATACAGAAATGTGTATAAAAGTCTATAACTAAACATATAAGAGATCTCTTTTAGTCAGAGCATTATAAATCTTTTAAAATTAATTTTACGTTATTAACTGTGTTGTAAAATTATTTTTTAAATAAATTATATGATGGAAATGTTCAAAAAATTGAGTTTATTATTAATTATGTGCTTTCTTGCTGCAGGAAGTTTAAATGCAAAAAGCATAACAATTAATGCAGATTTAAAAAACATAAAACACACATCGAAAGGAGATGTAAATAAATTGGATAGTGCAATTCTCGGAGGAGGGTGCTTCTGGTGCATAGAAGCTATATTAAATGAATTAAAAGGAGTTGAGAAAGTCGAGTCGGGATACTCAGGAGGAAATATAAAGAACCCTACATATCAGGAGGTCTGCACGGGTAAGACCGGGCATGCCGAAGTAGTTAAGATCACTTTTGATCCTGAGATTATCAGTTATGGAAAACTGATTGAAATATTTTTTCACATACATGATCCTACCACTCTAAACAGACAGGGAAATGATGTTGGTACCCAGTACAGGTCAGTAATTTTTTATAATTCTGAAGCCCAGAAGAAAACAGCTGAAGAGGTAATTAAAAATATTTCTGATTCGGGATTATGGTCTGACCCTGTAGTTACCGTAGTAGAAGCGCTTGAAGCTTATTATCCGGCTGAAGATTATCATCAGGATTATTATAACAATAACAAAGAAAAATCATACTGCTCAATAGTAATTGCGCCAAAGATCGCGAAGTTTTATGAGGAGTATAAGGATTTAATTAAGAATTAAGAATCGGGATAAGAAATAGTTATACATTAAAATACACGTTCCCAAACTCCTGTTTGTGAACATAATTATCACAGAAATTCCGATTTATATCATATTAAAGAATCAGAACCCGCTTAGATTAGCGGGTTTCTTAATTCCCTATTGTCACTTCATAAATTCTTTCACCATTCCCATTTGAAAAAACTTCTTTGAAGGTAGAATTATTTACTTCACAAACTTCATTCAGTTTATTAACAAATTTTTCTGGAGAACCATAGTACATATCCAATATTATTTTTTCTTTTTTATCATTTAGACTTAAAAGATCGTCCTTTAATTTATCCCGATCCGAACTCTTATAAAAACGATTATCCCAGGGATCGTAAAATATCTGCGATCTGTTTTTTTCAGAAATTATCTTTTCATAATCCTTTTTCTTTTCCGCTGCATATCTGACTGCGAACGCCAGCGCGCATTCCCTGTTTGCGCTGCTGAATGCCGGTATCAGCAAATCATCAGGATAATTTTCCTCCAGAAATTTAACAGAAGCTAAAGCTTCATTTTTAGAAATCAATGCTTCATTGTATGATTCGATTATCCTTACACAGGTCCAGACCGAAATAAAAATAAAAACAACTGCAAATAAATACTCCGGTATTACTTTCTTATAAGCTTTTTCGAATAACGGCATCAATACGTATATGCAAACTATCAGAACAAATATACTTAACATCATTGAAGGAATAAGATAATACTGGGCATAGTGCTTTGCGACAAGTAAAATCTGAAGCGTAACTGCAAACAATAAACTCACCATGATCTTATTTATCTTTGTGAAATATTTTATTCCGCTGCTTTTTTCTTTCAGATATAAGGCAATGGAAACTATGAAAGTAATTATCAGCATTAAGTAACTGAATGTAAAAACACCATCTTTCGAAAAGATCATCTTCAGGTTAGGTAACAGTAAATAAGTATTTACAACATCAGAATCCCCTTTCCCGTATTTGCCGCTTTTCATAATAAGATTCTCTATCCATACCGCAAACTGGCCTATATCTAAAAGTATAGGAATAATAAATATCAGAAAACTGATCACCGTAAAGATCCAGAAGTACATTTTATTCTTGTATCCATTTATCAGAAAGAACGGAATAAAGACAAGCGGGATAAAGTTTAATTTTGTCGCCAGCCCCAGACCGCAGATAACTGCGAATACAAGAATCAATTTCAGAAACTGAGGATTATTGGCGGTTTCTTCTGTATTGAAATTAAACCGGTAAAACATCAAAGCGCTTAAAAAAAGTAAAGATACCGTGATTATAAAATTATCCGGACTGACTATTACCGATCCGTAAAATATTTCCATAGAAGTGAAAGGAGATAGCTGAATCAGCAGACTGAGATATATATTCTTTGAAAATTTATAGGTAAGCACTCCAAGTAAAAACAGAACCGCTGCATTGATAAATATAAATACCGTATTTAAAACATACATATAATCTTCCGGTCTTGACAGCACATCGACAGCAATATCAGGGTTTTTTCCGGTAAATGAAAAATATATCCTCATGATAACCGAACCAATCATCTGAACTGTTGTACCCGGATGATCAAAATGTCCGACCCCGGTTCCCTGAGCAATATTCAATGAACTGATAAGATATACATATCCCGGATCGTAAAAATTAAGATAGTAAGGACCCTGAGCTGATTTTAGGATATATGATGACATGAAATATATTAAGGGAAGTAAAAGAAACAGAATATATCTGTTGATCTTATTCAAAGCAGTTTTGCGAAGTTTGAAAAAACATTTACTGATGATGATAATTTTCTCTAAAAGAAAATTAAATTTTAATTAGAAAAATCGAACCGGATATTTCTGGCTAAACCGGTTTGCGAATACAGGCATTTCTTCTCCGGAAAATTCTGAAAGAATATCCGGTAATTAACAATTTTTATGAACCTGATTAGTTTAATTAAAATATCTAATCCATTTATAATATTAAAGTCTATCATATAATCGGGATATGATTTATTGCCAATCTTTTTCAATACGATTAATAAAGATTACTCTTTATCTGAATATAGAAAAATCTAACCGACTTTCTTTTGAAAGATCAAAAGAAAGCCGGCAAAGAAAAATCTCCCTCTGTTGATAAATTGCCGGAGGGTTGTTTTATTTCACAGCTTGAAATCTTTGATTCTGAAGTGAATTTTAAACAATTATTAATTTTACAAAATGTTTTGGACTGTACTGATTTATTGAAGACCTGTCCAAAACTTTTTTATTTATATTTTTTAATAAAGATTTTAAAATTTGTATTTCACGTTATAATGTCTGAAATTCAAAAATAAACCCTCCCAACTTTTCGAGAAGGGAAGTGCAAGGATGGAGTCTGTTTATTGATTATAAAATTCTGATCGATTTTGAATCAATTCATAAATAACTTTTATATCTTTAACCCGTTGATTTTGAAATGTGATGATATTTTTAGTTAAATTTTTAAGTTGGTTTGGACAATACC
>CALMST010000045.1 GCA_937872315.1 uncultured Ignavibacteria bacterium
CAATATACATTCCGCAAATTCCCTGAGGTCTTTTGCCGTTAATATTTGAAACAGGTGTCCAGTTGAATCCGCTGTTTGTAGTTCTGTACAGAATTTTATTTGAGTCAGCAATAAGTGTTCCGAGTATTCCGCTATTTTCATCAAAGAATCCGACACTTCTGAAATTAGAACCGAATGTTGAATTAAAAACCGTTTCCCAGTTAGTGCCGCCGTTTGTGGTTCTGTAAACTTCACCTGAGTATCCGACACACCATCCGGTATTTTCATTTATAAAATAGATATCTTCATTTCTGCTTAAACCGGTTATTCCGGGAGAATCAGGTAACAGTCTCCATTGATATGACTGTGAATAAAGAAAATCAGATGAGATTAAAAGAATAAAGATTAAAATGATTTTCATTTTTTATTAATTTATTTGAATAGGAATCTATGCCCGGGAGTTAAAAATGAGTGTTTTATAACTTTAAAGTTTGTTTATGCTTTAAAAAATTGTTCTTTAATATTTACATATTAGTCAATGCCTGTTATTTTAATTTAAATAAATTTTAAGGTCAAGTTACATATTTAAAACAATTAACACTGATTTCCTGAATAAAAAATATTCTTTATTTAGAAAATCAGCGTTAATAATTTGAAATATAATTCCTGACTATTTCGAAAGCATCATACGCTTCGTTTCTGTAAAATTCCCTGCGAAAGTTTCTCATTTACAAGTGACTGAACTTCTCTGCCGAGTCCGTCATAATTTTTAAGTAACTATACCCTTATGCTAAAGAGACTATCAATTATCAACTATTAATTATCAATTATCAATTATTTCAAAAGCATCATACGTTTCGTCTCAACAAAACTACCTGCTTCCAGCTTATAAAAATAAACACCGCTCGCAAAATTACTGCCGTCAAAATCCACTTTATAATTTCCGGGAGCAAAGTTTCCATTTACCAATGTCTGCAATTCCCTGCCCAGTCCGTCATAAATTTTCAAAGTAACAAATCCCAAATCCGCAATTCCAAATTCCAAATTAGTCACGGGGTTAAACGGATTCGGATAATTTTGCGATAATGAAAATTTTTCAGGTACAGTATTAGATACACTGTTGATAGATACAGTATTATCATAAACCCTTGTCCAGTTATTACCGCCATTCAGAGTTTTATATATAATACCTCCTAATTCCAAATTTAGATTTCCGGCTGACCATATATTGTTTTCATCATAACTGTTTATAGAGAAAAAATTCATTGTCGGTAAAGAGAATTGTTTATCCCAATTTACGCCGCCGTTTGATGTTTTTAAAATAATTGATTCCCCGCATATCCAGCCAGAGTTTTCATTCAAAAAAGATACTGATCTAAGATATTCAATCGTTCCGCTGCTTTGTAAAATCCATTCATCTCCTCCGTTACTCGTTTTGAGAATTGTGCCAGTCACTCCGGCAGCCCATCCTGTATTACTGTTAATGAATTCACAGGTATATAATGAATAATTTATCAAAGGCTGAACTATCCAATCAGCACCGCCGTTAGTTGTTTTGATTAATTTTGAATTTGGTCCATTATTAAAACAAAGTACGTAGCCGGTTAAATCATCTCCCATATAAACAGTATTTGGATAATAGTTATCCGGCAAATTGAATTGTGTTGTCCAGTTTATTCCGCCATTGGTAGTATGATAAATCCTGATCGCTGTACCATCAGTGTATGCTGCCCAACCATCATCTTCATTTGAAAAATAAAATGGACCGGTAATCTGATCAAAATCATTCCAGTTTTGACCTCCGTCAGTTGTTTTCATTATATGACCAAAATTTGGATTACTTAGCATCCATCCGGTATTATTGTTGAGAAATTGAATTCTGCCCAGTTCATATGCCGGATTAAGTATACTTGTAACCCAGTTAGATCCGCTGTTTGAAGTTTTAAGAACTGTACCGCCCGAACCAACTGCGATCACATTGTTTGCATCAAACATATAAATATCATGTATAAAATTGGGATTAAATGACGAGGAAACAGGCTGTCCTGATATATCTGCAACTGAAAAAGAATTAATGGTTAAAAATACTGCTAAGTATAAAACAAAAATATTTTTCATTTTTTACTTTGTTTAAAAAAGATATGATTAATTAATTTCAAAATAAAATTTTATTCACTTGAGTAATATCATACGCTTCGTCTCAACAAAATTCCCTGCTTCCAGCTTATAAAAATAAACTCCGCTCGCAAAATTACTGCCGTCAAAATCCACTTTATAATTTCCGGGAGCAAAGTTTCCATTTACCAATGTCTGCAATTCCCTGCCCAGTCCGTCATAAATTTTCAAAGTAACAAATCCCAAATCCGCAATTCCAAATTCCAAATTAGTCACGGGGTTGAACGGATTCGGATAATTCTGTGAAAGAGAATATTTATCCGGTACATTTGAAGAAATGTTATTGATGCCTACTACACCGTTAGGACCGCCCGAGAAGCATATTAATTTCCCGGTTCGGCTGCCTCCGACAA
>CALMST010000046.1 GCA_937872315.1 uncultured Ignavibacteria bacterium
TAATTCATAATTCTCATATATTTCTTTCATCTTACGATCTAAATACTTAATTTTAACCCAAACAAATTTATTCCTCACTATGCAAAAAAATAACACCAAAGAAAAAAACATCACTTCGCTCTCCAGAGAAAACAGGCTTTTCAAACCCAAAAAATCTTTTTCGAAAAATGCATACATCATGTCTTTTCAGCATTACAAAAAAGCATATGAAAAATCGATAAAGGATCCTCAGAAATTCTGGGGAAAGGTAGCAGATGAACTGGTTTGGTTCAAGAAATGGAAGAAGGTACTGCAGTGGAAAGCACCGCATTCAAAGTGGTTTGTAGGCGGAAAGATCAATATCTCATACAATTGTCTGGACAGGCATGTTGAAAGTTACAGAAAAAATAAAGTGGCTCTTTTCTTTGAAGGTGAATTCGGCGACATGAAAACATTTACTTATTACCAGCTTTATAAGGAGGTTTGCAAATTTTCAAATGTTCTTAAGAAGCGGGGAATAAAAAAAGGCGACAGGATATGTATCTATATGCCGATGATCCCTGAAGCAGTGATTGCCATGCTTGCCTGCGCAAGGATCGGAGCAGTTCATTCGGTCATATTCGGAGGATTTTCTGCTCATGCTCTTGTTGACAGGATAACAGATGCAGAAGCAGTAATGGTCATAACAGCCGACGGAGCATTCAGAAGAGGTCAGATCGTGCATCTGAAAAATAATGTGGATGAAGCCATGCCGGACTGTCCTTCAGTGAAAAATGTGATAGTCGTAAACCGGGCGCACTGTGATATTAAATGGAATCAGGATCTTGACAGATGGTATCATGATGAGATGGAAGGAATAAGTGAAGTATGTCCGGCAGAAAAACTGGATTCCGAACATCCTTTATATATACTTTATACAAGCGGAACAACCGGAAAACCGAAAGGCATTCTGCACACGACCGGCGGTTACTCCGTCCAGACTTATATTACCACAAAATATGTGTTCGATGTTAAAGACGAAGATATCTTCTGGTGCACGGCTGATATCGGCTGGGTGACAGGTCACAGTTATGTTGTATATGGACCTCTGCAGAACGGTGCAACAATATTCCTTTATGAAGGAGCGCCAAATTTCCCCGAACCGGACAGATTCTGGCAGATGATAGATAAATATAATATCACAATATTTTACACGGCTCCTACAGCTATCAGAGCATTCATTAAATGGGGAGATCAATGGGTGGATAAATATAAACTGACATCGCTTAGACTTCTCGGAACAGTCGGAGAGCCTATTAATCCTGAAGCCTGGATGTGGTATAATAAAAAGATCGGAAAGGAAAAATGTCCGATCGTTGATACTTACTGGCAGACAGAAACGGGAGCTATAATGATAGCACCTTTGCCGGGTGCTACGCCGACAAAACCGGGATCAGGTACATTGCCGTTCTTTGGCATTGAGCCGGAAGTTGTAGATAAGAAGGGAAAGAAAGTCGAAAAAGGAAGCGGCGGTTTACTGGTTTTTAAGAAACCATGGCCTTCCATGCTTCGGACTATTTATAAGGATGATGAAAGATATAAGAAACAATACTGGAGCGAATTCCCGGGAATTTATTTCACCGGTGACGGAGCGAGGATCGACAAGGACGGATATATATGGGTAATGGGAAGAGTTGATGATGTGCTCAATGTTAGCGGCCACAGACTCGGAACAGCCGAGATCGAATCAGCTTTGGTAGCTCATATAAAAGTTGCGGAAGCCGCTATAGTGCCGAAACCTGATGAAATAAAAGGAAACTCTATCTGCGCATTTGTTACTCTCGAAGGCAGTCAGATACCATCCGAAGAATTAAAATTTGAATTAATGGAATGGGTAGTTAAAGAGATCGGAGCGCTTGCAAGACCTGACGAGATCCGATTTACTGACTCACTGCCAAAAACCCGAAGCGGTAAAATTATGCGAAGGCTTTTAAGAGAGCTTGCTCACAGCGGGGAAGTTAAAGGTGATGTTACCACGCTTGAGGATTTTTCTGTGCTTGAAAAGCTGCGGGCTGAAGAAGAAGAATAGTTTGAATATTTTATTTTTGACCCGTGATCCAGGAATCATGACCCATGATCATAGATATATCTTCTGTCCAGATTCAATTCAGATGCATGGAATCTGAAACATAATAGCATATATTATATTAAATGTTTATAAAAATAAACCGTGATTTTTTCTAAAAACGTGTAAATTTGTCTTTGACATAATTCTACATTATTAATAAATTATAAAAAGTTATTTTTAGAACTAAAAGATTTTATAAGAGAATATTTATCCGCCTTAAAATTTCAGCGACATCCTGCATAATATATGTCAGATCTGTTTTTTCAGATCACACATAGATCATTAGAATCCAAAAGAAGGAGTAATAAAGATTTTTCCTGAACAGAAATTTTTTTTTTATTAACAAACAATAACTGAAAGGAGTAAATCCATGAAAAAACTATTACAGCAATTGATTTATCTTTGCTTTATTATTTTTCTCATCAGTAACACAGCGTTTTCAGCAAATGAGTATTTCAGAAGTGCAGAATCAGGCAACTGGAATTCGACGTCCACCTGGGAAATGTCTTTAAACAATTCCACCTGGTTTCCGGCTACTTCCACACCGGATGCAACCAGCAATACGATAACGATAAGTTCCCCAGATACGGTTACGGTCTCTGTAAATGTTTCAGCTGACCAGCTTGTTGTAAACAGCGGAGCTACGTTATATATAAATACCGGTGTTTTACTTACTGTAGTAAACGGAAGCAGTTATGATATGATTTTAAATGACTCTGCTTTTGTGGATGGTCCCGGAACTGTAAGGACACAGGGGGTATCAATGATTTTTAATTTAGATTCGTATTCATATTTCATGGTTGATTTAAATGTTAATACCGGATCACTATCAGTAGTTGATCCAAGCTCTCCTTTTGAACCAAAAATTTATGGAATTGTGACGGTGGATGCGGGAGCAACTCTTGATGCCGGAACTTCCGGAGCTTATGATCTGGAATTACACGGGGATGTTGTAAATAACGGTACAATATCAGGTTCTGCCTCGAAGATAGTAATGCGATGTCAGAATTTTATTAATAACAGTGTTGTATCGGCAAATGCATCTATGGATACAATTACAACTATATCCGGCGCAGGATCTTATTCCGGAAATAATCTGGTCATCAATAGTTCCGGAAATGTAAGTCTTGCCAATAATGTTACCGTTACACCTAATTCTGCTTTTACTGTTAACGATGGAGGTGTATTAAATCCTAATTCATCTGTGTTTACAATTAACAACGGAACTTTTTATATGTATTCAGGCGGGACAGTAATGAATTCCGGTACATTCAGAACTCAGGGTACTGTAAGCTTAAATATCAGAAACGGTTCAAGTTTTAATGCCCCTCTGAATATCAATACGGGAACTACAACGGCAAATGAAACCAGCTCTCCTTATATAGCAAATTTCTACAATAATGTGACAATTGATAATGGAGCCACTTTATATACCGGTACATCATCTGCTTATAATACTTTAGTTTACGGTATCATAACCAATAACGGTACTATTTCCGGAAACGGTGATTTTATAGCTCAGGGTTCTGCAATGTCAAACAGCAATTCTGTTAGTGTTCTGAATCTGAAATTTAATTCTGTCTGCAGTGTGTCAGGTTCAGGGACTTTTACAAGTTCAAATATTTTAATAGATACAGCAGGCGCTGTTTCTTTGAGCAGTAATGTTACATTTACACCGGGAGTAAAGATGGAGATAAATAACGGTGGTATTTTAAAACCTAATGGTTTTACATTCACTTATAATAACGGAACATTTTACTCATACTCCGGATCTACAGTGTTAGCAGGCGGTTTGTTCAGAACACAGGGAACAGTGACACTCAACGTCAGAACCGGTTCTGCTTTTAACACGGCTTTGTATGTCAATAACGGAACTACAACAGCCGGAGAATTTTCAGCCCCATATAATGGAAGATTTTACGGTAATCTGACAGTCGAAAACAATTCTACTTTAAGTATGAGCAACAGTTCAGCATACGATACAGAATTTTACGGAACTGTAACAAATAACGGCATCATAACCGGAGCCGGTCATTTTATTTTACGCGGTTCGGCTCTTGTAAATAATAATCTGATTAATTCTAATTATTTTGCTTTAAACTCAACCTGTAATATATCAGGAGCAGGTTCTTTTTCAAGCCTTTACATGCTTATTGATACAAATGCTTCCGTATCTTTATTGAGTAATGTTACTTTCTCACCCGTAAATACTTTTGATATGCTGGCAGGCGGTACATTAAATCCGAATTCAAATGTATTCACATTAAACAGTGGTACATTTGAAGTCAGTTCCGGCTCCGTTGTAACTAACTCCGGTACTTTCAGAACTCAGGAATCAGTAATATTGAATATCAGAAACGGATCAAGTTTCAACGCACCTCTTTATGTAAATACAGGTGTCACAAGAGCTTATGAAGCTTCTCCACCTTATGAAAGCAGTTTATACGGAAACATTACAATAGACAACGGAGCTTCGCTTGATCTCGGAAACAGTTCTGCTTATTCAATGGAAGTATTTGGTAATATTGTAAATAACGGTTCTGTAATAGGTGTTTCCGGTGCAGATCTGATCTTCTCCAAAGGAAATCATACACTTCAGGGTTCCGGTTTTATACTGCCTTCAGCATTTATATCGGATAGTTCTTTTGTAACATTAAACAGTGATCACGATATGTACAGTATAGATATAAGTCCTACGGGAGTTTTTGATATAAGCAACAGAAGACTCGGGTTTGCAGCTTCTGATCCGATCTTAAATAACGGAACTTTCATTACAACCAACAGCGACATTGAATATAACGGAACCACTCTTCAGTATATCTCTTATTTAAATGTTATATACTATGGCCTTAGAGTTAATAACCCGGCAGGAACAAGATTGATTGAAGATATTACAATCCCGGATACTTTAGCCGTTATACTCGGAGATCTTAATTTAAACGGAAAGATAATCACTATCACTCCTTCTGGATATATGACAGAGACACCCGGAAATACTGTATTCGGAATTTCGGGTTATATAATTACAACAAGAAATATAGGAACACCAACGGCTCTGAATGTCGCAGGGATGGGAGCCGTTTTAACGGCTTCTTCCAGTCTCGGAAATACGGAGATCAGAAGAGGGCATGCGGTTCAGACAGGTCTGAACGGAGGTACAAGCATCAAAAGGTATTATGATATTACTCCTGCTAATAATTCAGGTCTCAATGCTACACTTGTTTTCAAATTTGATGATTCAGAGCTGAACGGAAAACCCGAGCCTTCACTAAAATTATTCAAATCAACTAATTCAGGTTCTACATGGCTTTTTATGGGTGGTAGCGTAAACATTGCCGCAAACGAGATCACTCTTCCGGGTCTGACTTCGTTTTCAAGATGGTCAGCGGATTCTTCAGGAGTCTCTGCCGCTATTACTTTATTGATGGAAGGGTTTTATAATAATGTTTCAAATCAACTTCGATTAAGTGACACGGTAAGAGCTTATCTCAGAAATGTATCTGCACCGTATGCTGTGGTTGATTCTGCAATCGGAATTGTGGATTCACTTACATTCAAAACAGCTTTGCAATTTAATAATGCTGCTACGGGTACCTATTATATTCAGCTTAAACACAGAAACTCTCTTGAGACATGGAGCAAAAACGGTGTCAATTATATAATGGATTCTACTCTGAATTATGATTTCACATTTGCGGCAAGTCAGGCGTATGGCAATAATACCATACTCAAAGGTTCAAAATACTGTCTTTACAGCGGTGATATTTCACAGGATGGATACATAGATCTTGCGGATGTTGTTGGTATTTATAATAACGCTACTGCCTTTTTAAACGGGTATGTTGTAACAGATGTCAACGGCGATCTTATCACCGATCTCGCTGATGTGCTTATAGCATACAATAATGCCATTAAGTTTGTATCTGCCAAATCACCAATCGGACCCTGATATTCTATAACTGATATTGGAAAATGTGTATTGGAAATAATTACCTGATACCTGATACTTAATACTTAATACTTAATACTTAATACCTAAAGGACTGTACCTAACCGTACAGTCTTTTTTTATATAATCATTTTATTAAGCATCGAGTCATAAATATATTATAAAATATTTAACAATATAATTTTTTATCAGAATATTTTTCCTAAAGATTCTCAAAGTTCTTCGCGTTTAAATCCTATATTGAGGCTTTAAATCTACTATTCAATAAAACATTTTGGTCTTTAAAATTATAATATTCCTAAAAACGGAAAATTTTTTCTTTGGACAAGCATTTAATAATTTTTAAATTGGTTTCAAGGCGTTCCGATAGTTTTATATTTTATATATACTGAATTTTTTCCCTCTGTTCACATATCAATTCAAACATCGTAACGCCTTACGAAATGATCTGATCCGGAAATTAAATTTTCCGATCTAAATATTGAACAGAGGGATTTAATATTGATTTGTATTTTTTGAAAATTGTTCAATATAGAAGTTTGAATTCATATTAAAATTTTTTACTAAACAAACAATAATGAAAGGCGAAAAAATGAAAAAATTATTTCTTTACACTTTATTTATCTTTGCTGTGATCCTTTCCGGAAGCGGAAATGTATATTCAGCAAATGAATATTTCAGGAGCATAACCTCAGGCAACTGGAATTTACTTTCGACCTGGCAAATGTCAACTAATAACGGAAGTACCTGGATTCCGGCAAGTATTATACCTGACAGCACAAGTGGTATTATCACAATTCAGTCAACGCACACTGTGACAGTCACAGTAAATGCAAGCGCTGATCAGCTTAGCCTTACAGGTGGTACTCTTTCAATAAATTCAGGAATTGAATTTACATACCAAAATGGTAACCTGACATTAAGTACAGGAAACACAATTTCAGGAGCAGGTACTTTTAAAACACGTGGTACGTGTATTCTGGATATCAAAAACGGTTCGACTTTCAGCGCTAATTTTAAAGTAAATACAGGTAAAACTTCCGCTTCGGATTATGGATCTCCGTATACTGGAAGATTTTTCGGAAATGTTACCGTTGATGCAGGAGCTGAATTAAATGTACTTAACGGCGGCTATGATCTGGAAGTTTATGGAGTTATACTTAACAACGGTACAATTTCCGGTACAGGTAACTCAAAATTGATTGTGCGAGGTTCGAGTTTAGTTAATAATAATTCCATGACGGTTGGACAACTTGCGTTTGATACTGCTGCTACAATCTCAGGGGCAGGATCTTATACAAACGGTACTGTTTTCATTAATGCTTCGGGAAATTTAAGTCTGGGAAATAATGTTACTTTTTCTCCTTCGGCAAGTTTCACAATCAATAACGGCGGAATATTAAATCCCAATAATTTTACGTTTACAATTAACTCAGGAACCTTACTTGCTAATTCCGGAAGTACACTGTTGAACTCCGGTTTATTCAGGACTCAGGGTGCAGTTTATCTTAATATTAGAAGTGGTTCAAATTTCAATACAAATGTTAATGTAAACTCCGGAACAACCAGAGGATATGATTTGGGATCTCCTTATATCGGAAAATTATATGGAAATTTAACGGTAGATAGCGGTGCTGAATTGAATGTACCATCAAGCGGATATTTTATGCAGGTGTTTGGAAATGTTACCAATAACGGTGTAATTTCCGGACCCGGATCAACTTTTATTATGAGTGGTCCTAATTTGGTAAATAATAATTCTATGACTGTAACTGATTTTAATATGGATTCAACTACTTCCATTTCAGGCGCCGGATCATTTACAAATAATAAGATTCATATAATGGGAACAGGAAATGTAAGTCTTCAAAGTAATATTACTGTCTCTCCCTTAACTTATTTTGCTGTCAATAATTCCGGTGGAATATTAAATCCTAATTCCTATACATTTAAAATTAATTCCGGTGCATTTTATGCTAATCCTGGAAGCACAGTCCTGAATTCAGGAATTGTCAGAACTGAAAGTACAGTTTCGCTAATTATCAGAAATGGTTCTTTTTTTAATGCTCCTTTGACTGTTGGAACCGGTACTACAAAGGTGTATGATTCGGGATTCCCATATATCGGAAAATTATTCGGAAATGTAATAATAAACGCAGGTGCAGTTTTAGAGGTACCCCCAAGCGGGTATTTTGCGCAGGTCTATGGAAATGTTACTAATAACGGAACAATCAACGGAACAGGTTCTACTTTTATTATGAGCGGTCCAAGTCTTGTTAATAATAATTCAATCTCTTCCAATGTATTTAATATGGATTCAACTACTTCTATTTCAGGGGCAGGTTCTTTTACAAGTAACCAGATCCAAATAATGGGAACCGGAAATGTAAGTTTACAAAGCAATATTACTGTCTCTCCCTTAACTTATTTTGCTGTTAATAATGCCGGCGGTATTTTAAATCCGAATTCATTTACATTTAAAATAAATTCAGGCACATTTTATGCTAATCCGGGAAGCGTGGTCGAGAATTCTGGAAAAGTCAGAACTGAAGGTACAGTTACTCTTAATATAAGAAATACATCCACTTTCAAAGCACCTTTGGAAGTTGCATCAGGCACTACCAATATTTATGATTCGGGATTTCCATATTTTGCGAGATTATACGGAAATGTAGTTATATTCGGCGGAGCTACATTAGCTGTCGTACCGGGATATCAACTTGAAGTATATGCTAATTTATTCAATAGCGGTACAATTACTGGGACCAGTCCTACACCTTTAAATTTTGCCGGAACAAATCAAACATTCCAGGGGACGGGAAGTGTTTTAACAAGTATCAATATTTATGACAGCTCTGTAGTAACAATGGGAAGTAATCATAATCTGCAAAGCATAAACATTAATGCAGGCGGCACTTTTAATATTTCTAATTATAAAGTTACATTCCCTGTATCAAATCCAATTTCACAAAATGGTACTTTTATTACAACCAACAGTAAAGTTGAATACAACGGAACAGCTCTTCAGTCAATTTCAACTTCAAATATTGTTTATGGCGGTTTAATTATTAATGATTCTGCCGGAGCTATTTTTCTTGGAAACGTCACAGTAAATGATACAATCTCTCTGGTCAAGGGTGATCTGAATCTGAACGGAAAAATAGTAACACTTTCATCAGCAGGTTATCTTAAAGAAACTCCGGGTAATTTATTATTCGGTTCGCCGGGATACATTACTATTACAAGAAATACTGGAATTCCTAGTGCGCTTAATGCAGGAGGACTTGGAGCAGTGATTACTTCTTTAAATAATCTGGGAAGCACAGAGGTCAGAAGAGGTCACACTGTTCAGACCGGCTTAGACGGCGGAACAAGCATTAAAAGATATTATGATATTATTCCAACCAATAATACAGATCTTCATGCAAGCCTGGTTTATAAATATGATGAATCAGAATTGAACGGAAAGCCTGAAGCTGGTTTGAAATTATTTAAATCCGAAAACTCGGGAAGTACATGGCAGTTCATGGGCGGAACAGTTAATGCAGCTGCAAATGAAATTTCAATTGCAGGTCTTAATTCTTTCTCAAGATGGTCAGCGGATACTTCGGGATTGTCTGAAGCAACTGCCGTAATAATGGAAGGATTTTATAATGTCCCTAATAACAGACTTAACATGACAGATACAGTAAGATTTTATCTGAGAAATTCTTCAAGTCCCTATGCACCGGTCGATTCTGCAATTGTGACTATAGATTCTTTAACTTTCAATTCACCTGTTCAGTTTGCAAATGCAGGAACAGGACAGTATTATTTACAGGTAAAACACAGAAATTCACTCGAGACCTGGAGCAAAGATAGGATTAAATATATTGCGGGGTCGATGTTCAATTACGATTTCACATTTTCAGCAGATCAGGCATATGGTAACAATGAGATCCTGAAAGGAACAAAATACTGCATGTACAGCGGAGACGTGACACAGAATGGTTTCATAGATCTGGCTGATGTATTGTCTGTTTTCAATAATGCATCGGCATTTGTAAACGGATATGTAGTAACGGATGTAAACGGAGATCAGATCACAGATCTGGCGGATGTTTTAATTACATTTAATAATGCCAGCATATTTGTAAAGGCTAAAACACCTTTGAATCCTTGAGCAGTTAGTAGTTAATAGTTAATAGTTAGTAGTTAGTAGTTAGTAGGTAAAGTTAGTTAATAATGCTTGATACCTGCTAACTACAACACTATACTTCAATTCACAATAAAAAACTTTTTCACAATGATGACTATATGTTAAATATTTATAAATGAATAATTTTTTTTGACATTTAAATGAATAATTAATATTTTGAAATGTATTAAAAGTTGAACAACTGTTGTAAGATATCATTTATATCCTTAGACAAACCTTTGCTAAGAATAGTAGACCAACCAAATCTTAGAATTCAGATTACGAATTAATTTTAAAAAAATTATTTCAGCGAAAATGTCTTCATTAAAGTTTAATGTCTTAGTTTTGTAAAACTTTGTTTGCGAAAATAATTCAATATATATAATCTTCAATTTTTACATTAAATACATATAATTTATTTTTTTCTGAAAGGAGAAAACAGAATGAAAAACTCTACAAATAAGTTTGCCTTACTTTGCATACTTTTTTTTCTTACATCAGCAACAGCTTTTTCTGCAGGCGAACGATTCAGAAGCATTTCTACCGGTGACTGGAATTCTACATCTACGTGGGAAATGTCAACCAACGGAGGCAGCATCTGGTTTGCGGCAACAAGTACTCCGAGCGATACCAGCGGTCCGACTGCAGTCAGAACTCCGGACGTTGTTACTGTAACTGTAAATGTCAGCATTGACGAATTAAACATAAACAACGGCGGAACGCTCTCGATAAACAATGGCATAATTCTCACAATTACTGACGGAACCGGAACCGATCTCACGGTATCATCAGGTGGAACTGTCTCAGGAGACGGAACTGTACAAACACAGGGAGCCGATGTCATAGTTAATATTGATGTTAATGCAATTTTTTCAGCTGATTTTACTGTCAATTCCGGCAGTGCAACAGTTTTTGATCCGGGAAGTCCGTTTACTTCTACAATAGAAGGCGAGATTACAATTGATAATGGAGCAACTTTGAAAGGAGCTAACGGCGGGTATCATATTGTTGCCAAAGGGAATGTATTGAATAACGGAACTATAGAAGGGGGCAGCACCACTACTTTTAATATGAGAGGAGCTTCGCTTGTAAATAACGGAGCGATAACTATTCGTAATCTCAGTTTTGACTCGATAACTGTTCTGTCAGGTAACGGAACATATACCAGCAACGCGATAGTAATAACTTCTTCCGGTAATGTTTCACTTTCTAATGATGTAACTTTCACACCTCTGTCATCATTTTCAATATTAGCAGGCGGTGTTTTTGATCCAACCAATATTTTCACTTTTGATAACGGAACTTTTGTATTAAATAACAACGCCAGTATTTTAAATACCGGGACATTCAAAACACGGGATACTGTTACTCTGAATATAAAAGTAAATTCAAATTTCTATGCTCCGTTAAATATAAGTGATGGGCTGACAACTCTCTTTGATCCGGGCAGTCCGTTTAATGCTCCGCTTTATGGAACTTTGACTGTTGATGCCGGAGCAACTCTTCAGGGAGGAACCGGAGGATACACGATCATTGCTTATGACAATGTAATTAATGAAGGATCAATTATCGGCACATCCACTACAAGTTTTTCAATGAAAGGAACCTCGTTATTAAACAACGGCTCAATTACAATTACCAATCTCGATTTTGATTCTACAACTTCAGTCTCAGGATCCGGAAGCTTTTCAAGCAATTCAATCTCAGTTAACAGTCAGGGAAATGTTTCTCTTTCAAATGATATTCCCTTTACGCCGGGAAGTGGCTTTACTGTAAACGCGAGTGGTGTATTGAATCTTAACGGAAATATTCTGACTTTTCTTACAGGTACTTTTCTTCTCCAGATAGGAGGAACAGTTGATGGACCCGGTTTATTCAGAACACAGGATTCTGTAACTCTGAACATCAGACACAATTCAAATTTTAATTGCCGGCTGAATATTAATTCCGGAGAAACGATACTATATAACTCCAGCAGTCCGTTCACTTCAACACTGTTTGGGACCTTGACAGTAGATGCGGGTGCAGATCTGGTTGGCGGTACCGGAAATTATTTCATTATTGCTATGGATACTGTAACAAATGACGGTACAATAAAGGGAACAGGCGGATCCTCTTTAGTGATGAAAGGTCCACATATGATAAATAATAATATAGTCTCAATTCAAAATATGCGGTTTGATTCTACAACAGCTTTGTCAGGTACAGGAACTTATACAAGTCCTTCTATGACCATAAATCCGTTTGGAAATGTTACATTGACAAGTGACATGAATTTTGCTCCGGCAGCATCTCTTGTAATTAATAACGGAGGAATTCTGAATCTGAATTCTAATACATTAGCTTTTGCCTCTGCAACTCTGTTGGTGAATAACGGGGGAACTATTGAAAACTCAGGACTCTTAACCACGGACGGAACAGTTACTCTCGATATAAGAGTATCATCTAATTTCAATGTTCCTCTGGAAATAAAGTCGGGAACGACATCAACATATTCTGCTGCGAGTCCTTTTACTGCATCATTGAACGGTCCGGTTACAGTTGACTCAGGAGCAACATGGCACGGAAACAGCGGTGGTTATACTTTAAATGTAAATAATGATATTACAAATAACGGAACAATTTCAGGAAATATAACAGCAATGAAATTTTTCGGCAAAGCTCTTATTAATAACGGAATCATTACGGTGAATGTATTTAATTTTGAATCCGGGAATCATACACTACAGGGAACAGGTTCATGGGCGACTTTGGGACGTTTTCTCTCAGGTTCTATAACGACTTTGTTAAGTACGCATCAGATGCAAAATATTAATGTTAATGCAGGCGGAACGTTTGATATTACATCTCAGAAATTACTTTTGTCTGCTCCAAGTAATCCGATCACGCAAAGCGGAACATTTACAACAACAGGCAGCACGATAGAATATAATGGAACCGCTGCGCAGGTTGTAGCGACTAATAATGTTGACTATCACAGCTTAACAATTAATAATGCAGCCGGAGTAAATCTTCCATTGGCTGAAACTGTTCCGGCAACGCTTACTTTAACTATAGGAACATTTACTACCGGAGCAAACCTGACCTTAGGAAACGGCGCAACGATCGTCAGACAGGACGGAACATTATCCGCAGTACCGACTTTCGGAGCAAACGTAAATGTAAAGTATATTGGTACTAACGCTACAAACTCTTCTGTAGAAATTCCAGCAACAACTACGGTTTTGAGAAATCTTACAATAGATAATACAGGAGGTGTGACTCTGACAGCCGCAACTACAGTAAATGACACAATATTTCTTACAAGCGGAGTATTCACCCCAGCAGGAAATTTAACTATGGCAGATCCGATCACCATTAACAGAGCAACCGGAACATTCAACACTGCACAGACTTTTCCTGCTAATGTGAATGTAGTATATTCCGGAGCTACAGCAATCAATACGGATGTTGAGCTTCCGGCTACAGCAACAGAACTTCAAAACCTTACTGTAAACAATCCGGGTGGTGTTACTCTTTTTACATCTATAACTGTAAATGATCTGATGAGCATTGTAAAAGGACATCTGGATCTTAATGGGAATATAATTACATTAGGTTCGACAGCTTCAATGACAGAAACTGACAGCAATACTGTCAATGGTTCGGCAGGATATATTGTCGCATTCAGAGATCTCAATGCTCCGTCTTCAGAAAATGTCGCAGGTATGGGAGCTATTATTACTACTGCTGATAACATGGGACCTACTGAAATTAGAAGAGGACATACAATTCAAACCGAAGATACAACGCAAAGTATTGCCAGATATTATGATATTCTTCCGACATATAACACAAATCTCAATGCAACTTTAGTATTTATATATGATCCGACCGAGCTTAACGGAAGTAATGAAGAAAATCTTGTTCTCTTCAGATCGACAAACGGCGGTACCAACTGGATCGATATGGGAGGAATATCGAATCCTCCTCTCAATCAGGTTACTTTAAATTTCGTAGATGCATTCTCGCGATGGACAGCAGGAGACAGTGTCACTTCGCTTCCGGTTGAGCTTGCTTCATTTACTTCAAGCATAGATCAAAGAGACGTGAAATTAAACTGGACAACAGCTCAGGAAATAAATAATTCAGGATTTGAGATAGAGCGGTCAGAGGTCAAAGGTCAAACGTCAAATGAATGGAGCAAGATCGGTTTTGTTGAAGGAAACGGAACAGTAAGCTTGGCTAAAGATTATTCATTCACAGATCAAGGATTAAATTCCGGAAAGTATAACTACAGATTAAAACAAATTGATTACAACGGAAACTATGAATATTTCAATCTGAATAATGAAGTTGTAATATCATTACCGGAAGAATTCAGACTTTCACAGAATTATCCAAACCCTTTCAATCCGACTACTAAAATAAACTATGAATTACCTCTAAATGGTAATGTTAACATTACTCTGTTTGATATGACGGGAAGGGAAGTGTCAGTACTTGTAAATGAATCACAGCAGCAAGCGGGCTTTTATACGATTCAGTTCAATGCATCAAATCTGTCAAGCGGTACATATTTTTATAAAATTGTAGTCAATGGGGATAGCAAACAATTTCTGCAGACTAAGAAAATGACGATAATAAAATAGTTAGTAGTTAATAGTTAGTAGAAAAAGAATATTTCTCAAAAGCTAACTACACAATACTCAATACACAATACTAATAAGGGCTGGTCTGAAAAGTTCAGCCCTATTTCGTTTGTAATTTGCAATATTAAATTCAACTATCAACCATCAACTATTTTCTCCTTCAGCCACAGTTTTATCCCGAATCTGTTATTGCTCATATTCTCAATATCCTGTTTTAATTTATTCATTCTGAAATCTTTGTCTTTCTTTAAGACTTCAGTTTTTACTTTTATAAGATCTCCTGATATTTTCAAAAATTCAAACACTGAGATCTTCATTGAATCAATTAAAGATCTCTCTCTTGTAAGATAATGTTTGAAAGAATCGATCATAAGAATAGCCTGCTCGTAATATTCCAGATCAATATATAGCTGAAGCAGGTGTAACTTTACCTGAATCTTAATAATGAAATTCGGAAAATTTGTTCTCGAAAAATAGTCAAGCGCTTTTTCCAGTTCTCCTTTCTTATAAGAAATATAACCGTGACAAAAATTCAATGTATTGTCGATCTCTTCCGTAAGATTGCACTTATATTTGATTATATAATCTTCCGCCCATTTAAACTGATTGACTCTGACAGCTTTCTTGACTTCATTCAGAAAATCAGGGTACAATATCTTTCCATCACCAACAAGCTCAAACATAAGATTTTCCTTTACCAGTAAAAACTGTTCATTTAAGAGATCTGTCCGGCAATGCTCGTTAAATGCAGTAGCGCAGTATGAATCCAGGTGAAGGTAAAGCATATAATTGTCAAAAATTGTTAGTTTTTCTTTGTATTTCAGTCTGAGATCTTTAAGCACATAAAAATATTTTTCATCTTTAGTTGTTTCCAGAAGCAATATATAATAGTAGATCTCCAGTGTCGGATTATCTTTTATCTCATTATTTTTAAAATATTCCATCACATTGCCGAACATTTTCATGTCAAATTTAAAATTGTTCTGTGAATTTTCATGATGCATTATATTGTAAATTTTAAGCAGCACTGTAGCGGAATAATCTATAAAAAGATCCAGTCTTTTCTGAAGATAATCGAAATTTACATTGGGCTTTTTAGGGGAATAATATGACATTATCTCAAACTGAAGATCAAACTTATGAAGATAAAATTCCTCATTTCTTTTTTTTATATTTTCTATACGCTTTTCTGCTGCTTTAAAAGCTTTTTCAAATGCAGAGTCAAGATTTCGCAACCTTAGTTCTGAAAGCAGGAACTTTTCTTTGATATTCTGATTTTTTCTGAAAAAATTGAATGCCAGGAACTCCTTTCCAAGTCCGAAAAGATCGGAGATCAGATTCTTTATCTTTGAATACTGATAAACTTCATCTTTGAATATGTTTTCAAAAAGTACATTGTCAGACAATTCTCCGCTGTTAAATTCCGGATAATGTTTGTAATGCAGTTCAAAAAGCTCCGCTATTTTTGTATTTTTATTAAAAGTAGGTGAATAAATAAAATCCCTGAACTGCCTGATCTCATTTTGATTCAGAGTTTTCAGGAATTTTATAAGAAGAGTCTCCGGCACTGAATAAATTGATTGAAATTTTTGAATGTGATTAAGATATACGAATTTATTAAAATATTAAAGGATTTTAAAAAATGCTAAACTTCAATTCCCGAATAATCTGAAAAACTTCCTTTTTGCCACAAAAATCAAAATTAACTATATTTTTCAACTGATATGGTTTATATTTCCATTCTAAACTCTGAATAATTTTTCTTTGACTGACTAAATAAATTCCGATAAATTTGTCCCAAAGCGTTCCGAATGATCTAAAATTTATGATCCACTTTTCCTCATTACTTTCGAATTCTCAGGCAAACTTCGTTGCGTTTTGCAAAATTAACTGTTGGTAAAGTCAGATAAGTATTCGAATAATTATGAAGCAGGTTAATATCAAATAAGTCAGTAGTTGAAAAAAATTAATTGATATTTTTACAAACAATAAAAAATATTTAAAAATAAAACATTCATTGAAAGGCGTAAAATGAAAAAATCTGTTTTTTACTTTTTAATTATCTTTGCTGTGATCATTTCCGCAAGCGGTAATGTATATTCAGCTAATGAATATTTCAGAAGTGTTGCTTCAGGAAACTGGAACTCAACTCTGACTTGGGAAATGTCCTTAAATAATTCCACCTGGGGACCGGCTACAATTACCCCATCCGAAGTGAGTAACCTCATTACAATCAGGGCAAATGATGTAGTAACAGTTACCGTAAATGTCACCGCTGATCAGCTTACAATAAATGACAGCGCAGTCTTAGTCATAAACTCAGGCGTGATTTTATCGGTATTTAACGGAAGTGGTAATGACTTAACCCTGCTTACCGGAAGTACGTTGAATGGTCCGGGAACAGTCAGAACACTGGGTGCTGTAAACGAGATCAACCTCAGAGCCGGATCTGCATTTAATGCATCCTTAAATGTAAATGCGGGAATTACTTATGCTTATGATCAAACCTCTCCGTATGAAGGCAGTATTTACGGGAATGTAACAGTTGATAACGGAGCGACTCTAAACGGCGGAAATGTTTCGGGAAGAGATCTGCTACTTTTCGGAAACGTTACAAATAACGGAACACTTACAGTATCAAGTACCGGAGCAACCATGAGAATTAATGGTCCTTCACTAATTAACAACGGAACAACCAGTGCGGCAGGTACTCTGTATTTTGATTCAGTCACAACTGTTTCCGGCGCAGGTACTTTTACACCGGCCAGCACCGTAATTAACGGAAACATAACGCTTGGTTCCAATATAACATATTCACCAACTTCAAACATAACTATCGCCGTCGGAGGAATACTTAATCCGAACGGAAACATTTTTACACTTGCAGCAAATTCCATGACTCTGGATAACAATGCCACTATTTCAGCGCCGGGCACTGTCAGAACACAAAATTCTGTTGCAATTTACCTTAACCAGCTTGCTGCTTTTAATGCATCACTGAATGTGAATACAGGAGATGCGCTTGTAACCGGTTACGTTTCTTCCTCCGAAGGCAAAATTTTCGGGAATGTCACGATAGATGCCGGTACGACATTGAACGGTGGAAATATATCGGGGAGAGACTTGTTTATTTACGGAAACGTGATAAACAACGGAACACTTACAGTATCAAGTACCGGAGCAACCATGAGAATTAATGGTCCTTCACTAATTAACAACGGAACAACCAGTGCGGCAGGTACTCTGTATTTTGATTCAGTCACAACTGTTTCCGGCGCAGGTACTTTTACACCGGCCAGCACCGTAATTAACGGAAACATAACGCTTGGTTCCAATATAACATATTCACCAACTTCAAACATAACTATCGCCGTCGGAGGAATACTTAATCCGAACGGAAACATTTTTACACTTGCAGCAAATTCCATGACTCTGGATAACAATGCCACTATTTCAGCGCCGGGCACTGTCAGAACACAAAATTCTGTTGCAATTTACCTTAACCAGCTTGCTGCTTTTAATGCATCACTGAATGTGAATACAGGAGATGCGCTTGTAACCGGTTACGTTTCTTCCTCCGAAGGCAAAATTTTCGGGAATGTCACGATAGATGCCGGTACGACATTGAACGGTGGAAATATATCGGGGAGAGACTTGTTTATTTACGGAAACGTGATAAACAACGGAACACTTTTTGCTTCCAGTTCAGGTGGTACTTTGAGAATAAAAGGTCTTTCGCTAACAAACAACGGTATCATTTATTCGGCAGGATCATTTTTTTTCGATACCACTACTGCGCTTTCAGGAAGCGGGAGTTTTACCTCGGGAGTTAATCTGACTACAAATGCAAACATAACTCTCAACAGCAATCATCAGATGCACAGTGTTATTATTAATGCAGGGGCGATATTTAATATTTCAAACAGATGGTTGAAACTTACCGCTTCAAATCCGATCATCGCAACCGGAACATTTACTTCAACAGGCAGCAAGATCGAATATAATGGAACAGTTTTACAGACTGTATCAACAACTAACATTTCGTATCACGGGCTTCGCATCAATAATCCGGCAGGCGCAATATTATCTGCTAACATTACAATACCGGACACGCTTGCTGTCATTCTTGGTGATCTGAATCTTAACGCGAAAATAATTACTCTAACGCCATCGGCTTATATGACTGAAACTCCCGGAAATGTTGTGTTTGGTGTTTCAGGATACATTACAACAACAAGGAATATCAGTTCACCAAGCTCTTTGAATGTCGCGGGAATGGGAGCGGTGCTTACACAGGCATCAAATCTAGGCAGCACAGAAATAAGGAGAGGCCATACTGTTCAGACAGGATTGAACGGCGGTACAAGTATAAAAAGATATTATGATATTACCCCAGCAAATAATTCAGGGCTTAATGCTACTTTTGTATTTAAATATGATGACTCGGAATTAAACGGCAAACCTGAGCCTTCTCTGAAGTTATTCAAATCAACTAATACCGGTTCCACCTGGCTCTATGAAGGCGGAACAGTAAATATTTCATCAAATGAGATTACGCTTTCAGGACTGACATCTTTCTCAAGATGGTCGGCTGATTCGTCCGGAGTTTCGGCAGCTATTACAACTTTAATGCAGGGCTTTTATAATAATGTATCCAACCAGCTTAGTATGAGTGATACTGTAAGAGCATATCTTAGAAATTCTTTTGCTCCTTATGCAGTGGTCGATTCTTCTATTGGTTTAATAGACTCACTTACTTTTAAATCATCCTATCAGTTTCCGAATGCTCCTGACGGAAATTACTATATTCAGCTGAAACACAGAAATTCACTTGAGACATGGAGTAAGTTTGGTGTTAATTATCAGACAAGCATAACTCTGAATTATGATTTTACATTCTCCGCTTCACAGTCTTATGGAAATAATACGATACTCAAAGGTTCTAAATACTGCATGTACAGCGGTGATGTGACACAGGACGGATATATAGATCTGGGTGATGTTGTGAATATCTATAACAACGGAACTCTATTTGTAAATGGATATGTAGCTACGGATGTAAACGGCGATATGATAACAGATCTCGCTGATGTACTTATAGCATACAATAATGCGATTGGATTCATAGCCGCAAAAACTCCGTTTAATCCATGAGCAGTTAGTATTTAGCAGTTAGTGGTTAGTAGTTAGT
>CALMST010000047.1 GCA_937872315.1 uncultured Ignavibacteria bacterium
CAGTACTGATTTAAATTATGCTGGTATAAAAGTTTTAAATTTAATTAAAATTTATAATTAACTACTTTATAACCTTAACTCTACAATTAAGAAATTAACATAATTAACCAGCCTCATGGACGATAAAGAAAAATTTGCAGCTTCAATAACTGAAGGTTATCAATTCAAAGGAGAATCAATATTACTCGGAGGAGCCATATATAAAGGAGAATGTCTTACCGATACGCATATCAAACTGCCATTGAAAACGATGAACAGACACGGACTTGTTGCAGGAGCCACGGGAACAGGCAAGACAAAGACCCTTCAGGTAATATCGGAAGGTCTTTCCTCAAAAAGCGTTCCGGTGCTGTTAATGGATATTAAAGGTGATCTAAGCGGAATTGCAAAACCCGGCTCTGCCAATGAAAAGATAATTGACAGAGCTGCAAAAATAGGGATCACTTATACTCCGTCCGGATTTCCGGTTGAATTGATGTCGATCTCCGGAGAGAAAGGGGTCAGGATGAGAGCGACTGTTTCGGAATTCGGACCGGTTCTCTTTTCCAAAATGCTGGAGTTAAATGATACACAATCGGGTATAGTCTCGCTTATATTCAAATACTGCGATGACAAGAAACTCCCGCTGCTGGATCTGAAGGATTTTAAGAAAATGCTGCAATATATTTCCGATGAAGGAAGTAAGGAGATCGAAGCTGAATACGGAAATATTTCTACGACCTCCACCGGTACGATCCTCAGGAAAGTAATTGAACTCGAGCAGCAGCATGCGGAGTTATTCTTCGGTGAAACATCTTTTGAAGTGGATGATCTTGTAAAAATCGATGATCAGGGAAGGGGAGTGATCTCTATTATCCGCCTTACCGACATACAGAACAAACCAAAACTATTCTCTACCTTTCTTCTTTGTCTGCTGGTTGAAATTTATAATACTTTTCCCGAAGAAGGCGACCCGGATCAGCCTAAACTTGTGATCTTTATAGATGAAGCTCATCTGCTTTTTAAGGAAGCATCGAAGGCATTGCTCGAGCAGATCGAAACAATTATAAAACTTATCAGATCAAAAGGAGTTGGAATATTCTTCTGTACTCAGAATCCGACTGACATTCCCGATTCGGTTCTGAGCCAGCTTGGTATGAAAGTCCAGCATTCACTCAGAGCATTCACGGCAAATGACAGAAAAGAGATAAAGCTTATTGCAGATAACTATCCTTCATCTGATTTTTATAATATAGAAGAACTTCTTACTTCCATGGGAATAGGTGAAGCTGCCGTAACTGTCTTAAGTGAAAAAGGAAATCCGACACCGCTGGCTGCAACTTTACTATGTCCGCCGCTATCGAGAATGGATATACTTTCTCCGGAAGAGATAGATGAAATAGTAAACAATTCAAAATTAATAAAAAAATATAATGAAGTAATAGACCGTGAAAGCGCATATGAGATCCTGAATAAGAAACTTGAGGAAGTTCAGAAAGCAGCAGAAGAAGAACCGGAAAAAAAAACCGGTTCTGCGCGTGAAGAAAAAAGCACGGTTGAAAAAGTTTTAACAAGTACTACAGCCAGACAGGTAGCACGGACGGTTTCACGAGAAATAACCCGCGGAATACTCGGAGTGCTTGGTTTAAGCGGGAGTTCAAGAAAGAAAAAAAGCAGCTGGTTTTAAGCCGGCTTTTTATAAACTAAATATCACTTTTAAAGGAGTTTCAGAACTTAAAAGAGAATTGCCTCAAAGGCAAAAAGACTCAAAGATATAAATGATTCAGCATTTTCTTTTTGTCCCGGTGTCTTTACGGTATAGAAAATTTTAGGCATGCTCCTGTAAGTGAGAAAGGAAATAACACAATGGAAGAGATAATTAAATTTGTAACAGAGAAGACAGGACTAACCGCCGATCAGGCAAAGTCCGCGGTCGAAGCGATCAAAGGATTTGCAAAAGAAAAGCTCCCTCCCGGAATAGGCGATCAGGTGAGCGATTTTCTTGACGGAAAAGGCGGAGGCGGGTTAGCCGGAATGGCGGAAGGTATTAAAGACAAATTAGGTCTTTGATAATTTACAATAACCGGGTTGATTTTGTGATCTGGCTTTAATATTGCCGCAGGATCTTTCACTTTGGTTTTATTGCGGAAGCTTGATCAGAAGATCGGTCCATATGTAAATTATTACTGCCTGTTTTTTAAAAAGAGTATGAAATTAATTTTCATACTCTTTTTTTAAATTTTTAAACAATAACTAAATCATCAATTCGGTATAGATAAAATAAATCGTATTGGGTAAATTGCATAAACCAAAACCAAAACCAAAAACATTTTTAATATGAGAGAAAGATCAAAATTTATTTTTTCGTTAGCAGTTCTTGCTGTCCTGATCATAGGTTGCTCTAAATTAAAAAATCTTTCATCGACCGGCAATTCTCATAAGCTTTATTTTTGTGAAAGCTATGATCCTTCCACTGATAAATGCGAAGGTAAAAGCATGAAATATACAGAGGGTTATCTTACAGTAATGGTGGATTTAAGAGATGCAGATGAAATTATAGGTGTAGATAAAGTAAACATTAACATTACTAATCTTAACACTAAGGAAGTGGTAGATACATATCCGTATGACACATCGCCGGATATGGAATATGTTTATTTTGACAAAGTGGATTTTAAAAGTCCCGGAAAATACAAAGTAAGCGCATTGAAACCTGACGGGACGGTCATTGCTTCGAATGAAATAGAAATAATCGAGTAATTAAACATTAAATAAATACATTCTTATCAAAAGATATTTTTTTACATTCCTGATTTTTATTGCCTTCCTGAATTTATCAGGATATAAGGATGCTTTTTCTGATGATAAGAATCCCGGAAAAACTAAAAAGGTAAAGATAAAGAAAAAGAAGATCAGTGTATCACTTGCTTTGATCTATCAGAAATTAAACAAACTCGGAGCGGATGAAAAATTTTATGAATCAATCGAAATAAAGTCTGACGTGGCGCTCAGATGGTTTCCGATCGTAACATTAATTAGAGATGACGAAATAGAAAAACAAGCGGCTATTGATTCTATGTATAATTTCACGAATGATGTATGGGAATTTCTGGATGAGAATGTAAAGAGAAATAAGATAAAGAAATATTCAGTCGATGAATGGGTGTTTCCGGTAAAAGGTTATACTCCTTCTGCAATTGGCGGAAGAAACGGAAGCGGATACGTTCCAGGAAATTTTGATTTTTTTATACAGTCTTCATACGGACATCCGGCGCATGATATATTTATAAATGACAGGGATCAGGACTGTCTTGACGATGCCACAAATGAACCTGTTGAGATACTTTCAATGAGCGGAGGCATTGTTGTCGAAACAAGGAAGGACTGGACACCTGAAAGGATGGATATCAAAGGCGGAAATATAGTTTATGTATATGACAATTTTACAAACGGATTGTTTTATTATGCTCACCTGAAGGAAGTTTATGTGAGCGTCGGTGATTTTGTGGAACCTGGCACCGAGCTTGGAATAATGGGAAGAACAGGTGCAAATGCCTATCCGCGAAGATCGCCGACTCATCTTCATATCATGTATGTGAGATCAATAAACGGAGATCTTGTGCCTGAAGATATTTACGGTGATCTGTTAAATGCAAAGCTCACGGATTAATTAAAAATCAGAATATAAAATTTTATATATGAGATCAGAAAAAATTATAGGTTCGGCTATCACTTTTGATGATATACTTCTAATACCCGGAAAATCAAATGTTCTGCCGAGAGATGTTAATTTAAAAACACTTCTTACAAAAAATATCGAATTAAATATCCCTGTAATTTCATCGGCTATGGATACTGTAACAGAAAGTGAAATGGCAATTGCCGTTGCAAGAGAAGGCGGTATCGGCATAATTCATAAGAACATGTCAATTCAAAGACAGGCTGCCGAGGTAGATAAGGTAAAAAGAAGCGAAAGTGGTATGATCTTTGATCCTATCACACTTACTTCAGACGGTAATATCGGCGATGCTCTCAAACTGATGACAGAGTTTAAAATATCAGGTATTCCGATCATTAATAAAAATAATGAACTGATCGGCATTCTTACAAACCGGGATATGAGATTTGAACCTGATGAGACTTTACTTGTATCAGAAATCATGACAAAGGAAAATCTTGTAACTGCACCGGTCGGGACTGATCTTGAAAAAGCCGAAGTTATTCTTCAGAAATACAAGATCGAAAAACTTCCTGTTGTTGATAAAAAAGGAGTTTTAAAAGGACTGATAACATTTAAGGATATTCAAAAAAGGAAGAAATTTCCAAATGCATGTAAGGATAAATTCGGAAGACTCAGAGTAGGCGCTGCGGTAAGTATAACCGCAGATACGATGGAAAGAGTCAGTGAACTTGTGAAAGCCGGAGCAGACGTAATAGTAGTGGATACGGCTCACGGACATTCAAAAGGTGTCATTGATATGGTGAGGAAAGTGAAGAAGAGTTTTAAGGTAGAACTGATAGCCGGTAATGTGGCAACCGCCGAAGCAACGGTTGATCTCATAAAAGCCGGAGCCGATTGTATCAAAGTCGGAATCGGCGCAGGATCAATATGTACTACAAGGGTAATTGCCGGAGTTGGCGTGCCGCAGATGACAGCAGTATTAGAATGCGCAAAAGCCGCGGCAAAATATAAAATTCCCGTGATATCAGACGGCGGCATCAAACAGACGGGAGATGTCCCGAAAGCAATTGCCGGCGGAGCAGATTCAGTAATGCTTGGAGGAATGTTCGCCGGAACGGAAGAAGCTCCCGGTGAGAAAGTATTGTATGAAGGAAGAAGCTATAAGGTGTACAGAGGAATGGGCTCTATCGATGCTATGAAAAAAGGAAGCAGTGACAGATATTTTCAGGATGCTGAAGATGATCTGAATAAACTTGTTCCCGAAGGCATTGAAGGCATAGTTGCATACAAGGGAAATGTTGGTGAAACGATATATCAGATCCTCGGCGGACTAAGAGCATCTATGGGATATTGCGGTGCAAAGAATATTAATGAGATGAAAGCTAAGACTAAATTTGTACAGATCACCAACGCAGGTCTGAAAGAATCGCATCCGCATGATGTGAAGATAACAAAAGAAGCGCCTAATTATGGATTGAAGTAGTTGAGTGTGTGGAGTGTGAATATTTGTAAAAATTATACCAGTTAAACCAATTAAACAAATTAACCAATATGTATACTTCAACAGAACAGTTTCTGAAAGACTGGAAATACGAGACAGATTCAACTGTGAAATTATTGGAAAATCTCACTGATGAATCATTAGGTCAAAAGATCACTCCCGATGGAAGATCTCTTGGATTTATTGCCTGGCATCTGATAATGACCATGCCGGAAATGATGGGTCAGGCAGGACTAAAGGAAATTGATGGTCCGGGACATGATTCTCCTGTTCCTGAATCTGCAAAAAAAATTGCGGAAGTGTTTAAGAAAACTTCTGATTCATTTACGGAGGAGTTAAAGAAAAATTATAAAGACGAAGATCTTTTAACTGAGGATGATATGTACGGTGAAAAATGGAAAAAGGGACTGACTCTTTTATATTTAATGCTTCATCATGCCCATCACAGAGGTCAGATGACTGTGCTGATGAGACAGGCCGGATTAAAAGTTACGGGGATTTACGGACCTGCTAAGGAAGAGTGGGAAGCAATGGGAATGGAACCAATGAAATAAAAAATGTAACTAACAGAACTGAAACATGGAATTTTTTTATGAATAATTACATTTTACATTTTTCTGAAAAATTTTATAAAACTTATTTTAACATAATAATACTAAATCAAGGAGTAATAATATGAATCAATTTATGAATAATACAGGCGCTATAGACGCTTCATTCTCTACCGAAGCCACGCGCCGGTTTTTACTGAATGTATATAACTGGATGGCAATGGGTCTTGCGCTAACAGGTGTCATTGCATATGGTGTTGCTCAGTCAACATTTGTTGATGCTATTATGAGTAATCCTATACTTTATTTCGGATTATTTATAGCACAGATCGGTATTGTGTTAGCTTTATCTTTTGCAATTAACAAAATGCCGTCAGGAGTAGCCATCGGAGCATTCTTTTTGTATGCTGCGCTGACAGGAGTCACTTTTTCGGTTTTATTCCTTTTATATACAGGTGCATCAATAGCATCTACATTTTTTATCTGCGCAGGAATGTTTGCTTCTGTAAGTGTTTATGGATATTTCACAAAAAGAGATCTTGCGAAAATGGGTACTTATTTATTCATGGCTCTTATCGGACTGATCATAGCTTCTGTTGTGAACATATTTATGAAAAGTGATACAATGAGCCTGATCATAAGTTATGTTGGAGTTCTGATCTTTGTCGGACTGACTGCTTATGATACACAGAAGATAAAAAAAATGAGTCAGACAACTGATATTAATTCTGAGCAGGGTAAAAAAGGAGCAGTGATGGGAGCTCTTGCGCTGTATCTGGATTTTATTAACATGTTCCTGTTTTTATTAAGAATTTTAGGTGACAGGAAATAGTTACGAATTACGAATTACGAGTTACTAATTACGGGTAACTCGTAATTATTATTTTAAAGCTCAAAGAACATGATTTTAAATACCTGAAATTTATTCCTGATAATAAAATCCCGATAACAAAATCCTGATTTAAAATACACAATGACCAATTCTCATAAATTAATTAATAGGACAAATATCCTTATTTCAGCAGAGTCATTTTCTTTACTTCACTGAAGCTGCCGGCTTCAAATTTATAGTAATAAACACCGCTGGGGTAATTGCTTCCATCAAACTGAATATCATAATTTCCGGGCGCAAGTTTTTCATTGACCAGCACTGCAATTTCTTTTCCCAGGGCATCATACACTCTCAAAGAGACAATTTCCGATTTCGAAATTCTAAATTCCACATGTGTGACAGGATTAAATGGATTTGGATAGTTTTGATTGAGATCATAACCTGTTAATTCCGCATTATTCTGAATTCCCACAGAACCTTGTTCATTCATATATTTTAAAATATCAAATGCGGTATTATGAAGAGGCGGCGGGTTTTTCCAGTTAGTAACAATTACCACTCCTGTCTTTACACCAGATATTGGATGAGTGGAAAAGCAGATAAAACTTGCAAATCCGGATGTACTTCCGTCCTTTGAAACAGATCTGATATGATTTTCAGGATTATTCGGAAATAGTTTGGCAAACTGCCAGGCAAGTCCTACACTGTCTATAGAATTGGGCATCTGACAGGAATCATTAGTGACACGTCTTTGTCTTAATAATGTATCTGTTACATTATGCAGGTTCCCGTTATCAATCTGCATTGCAAACTTAAGATATTTCAGCATATCATTTAGTGTCGAATACAGACCCCCTGCGCCGTGGTAAGCCGGCCAGTTAGGCATCAGAAAAGGAGCTTCACCTCCACCTTCAAAATATCCCTGTGCTCTTCTTGATAACTGTCCGGCAGTAAGTCCGATCATTTTGGAATCTTTCATTCCGAGAGTATCACAGACAAATTCCGGAATCAGAAGTTCTATACTGCCATTTAAAATTGTTTGAATCGCAACTCCCAGCAGCGCAAAACCCAGATCTGAATAATAATAGCATTCTCCGGGCGGATATGTCAGTTGATAAGTTGAAAGAAAATTATACATTTGCTCATATGTAGTCATTCCACCGCTGCCAATTGCGGGTTCATCAGGCAGACCTGAATAATGAGTTGCAAGATCAATGAATCGTATAACGGATGTATCATTTCCGGAAACATAAACCGGAACATGTATGCTGTCCGGAAGATAATTCTGAACTGTATCATACATGCTTATCGTGCCGTTGTTAACAAGCATAGAAAACAAAGCTGCATTAAAGGTCTTTGTAATTGAACCGATCTGGAATAAAGTGCTGTCATTAACGGACGGTGATGTATTTGTGTCACGCTTAAGGTGACCGTAAGTATATTTCCATTGTTCAGGCTGACCTCCGGGGATCATTTTAATAACTCCTGCTATAACGGCGCTGTTAGTGTTTCCCCGGAAAATATTAATTACACTGTCAACAAAAACTGACGGATCATCTCCGGAACGCTGCGCAAAGGTTGTGCCTGCTATAAATGAGTTTACAAATAAAAGTAATATGAGAATCAATCTTTTCATAACTTTTTATAAGGATAAAATTTTAAAAATAAGTTAAACGAAGTTTATTAAAATGTATTAATATTTTTAAATCCAAAACACAAAACTCATAATTCCCGGTTTAAAAATACCATCTGCGCACAACAAATCTTTTACCCGAAGTGGAATTCCAGTCGTTGACCGGAGTTTTTTCTCTCATGATACTTTTTAATCTTGAAGTGAGATCGCTTTTGTGAACACCCGCATCACCTGTGCTTTCGATCACGGTATTTTCATCATAAACAATAATCACATGTCCGCTCCATACGATCAGATCAAGAGGCTGCAGCATAGAGGATATTTCAGATGCTGATTTTCCTGCTATATCTATTCCTTCACCGTAATTAATAAGAGTTGATGTATTTCTCGGAGTCGAACCATTAGTAGCCTGATAGATAAGTCCCGAACAATCCACTCCTTTTAATGACCAAAGATCTTTAATGTAAACGTCAGGTTCAGACGCAGGCTGGTAAAATTCAAGAAGCTGTTCTATTCCGTCTCCATAGTTTCCTCCCCACATATATCCATAGCCGTCGAGTGAATTTAATTTTGCAAGTATTTCTTTCTTATCCGGTAAAATCAGTTCCCTCTGTTCAGGTAAAGTGTCTGAAGTATTAACAAATCTGCTGTCGATATACAGATCGGATGAATTATACGGATAATCATCCGTAGTGATCTTATATATATTATGATCTCCTTTAGGAATTACTTCGAGTATTTCAAAAACTGTATTGGGGAATGCAATGAATTCCATTTCCCTGATGAGTCCGCTTTTATCAAGCTTAACACTCGTGCCGTTACTGCCTCCGAACACAGATTCAAAATCTGCGGTATTCAGAACCGGAGTATTAAGGATTGCCACGGCATATTTAGGCTGATCAGATTGAGACTGACAACCGGTTGAAACGATCAAAAATAACAGAACATAAAATATTTTTCGGATATTCATTTTCACAAACAGGTTAATTTATATTTGAATTAATAAATAAGTGAAATTAAATTGACTAAAATATTAATGGTTTTCAATGACTTAATATTAAGTGA
>CALMST010000048.1 GCA_937872315.1 uncultured Ignavibacteria bacterium
TTCAGAACTCCATTCATTTTATCTCAAAGATTTAATTTATTTTTAAAATTTTTTATAAGTACCTAATACCTAATACCTAATACTTAATACCTAAACTCCCGTGCTCCCATATCCTCCATCACCTCTTTGAGTTTCCGAAACATCAACCGCTTCAGTCAGCAATGCCTTTTCATACCTTGCAATAACAAGCTGTGCAATCCTGTCACCATATTTTACTTCAAAATCATTTATACCATGGTTTATGAGCAGAACTTTTATTTCACCTCTGTAATCTGAATCTATTGTTCCGGGTGAATTTAATACAGTAACATTATAATTAAGCGCAAGACCGCTTCTTGGTCTTACCTGTCCTTCAGCACCTTCAGGTAATTCCAGTATAAGATTTGTGGGAATTAACTTAACTTCTGAAGGACCAATAATTACCGGTATTCTCGATGATGAACAAAGATCCATTCCCGCGGAGCCTTCGGTTTTATATTCCGGAATGATAACAGTATTTCCCGGATCATGCAGCTTAAATTTTATTTTCAATTATTTTTAATAAAAAAAGGTAGCTTAATAAATTAAGCTACCTGAATTATGAATTATTTATTTGAATTATGTGTAATCATCAACATTTAACAATCCGAACATTATAGCTATAACTACAAAAATCATTCCCAGTATGAATAAAATAACATTTATAATACCAAGCCACATACCAATGTTCGCTAAAGTCCTGCCGGCTTCCGGAGATCTACCCGCATTAATTTCATTCAGCTCTTTCTTTCCAACTATCCATGCCGGTATTGATGCAAAAATTCCGCATGCAATATATGACAAGATGCCAAGTACAAGCGCAATGATAGCATTCGAACTTGCGCTGCCGGAATTTTGCGGCTGATTAGATGGTGGAGGCGGAGGCGGTGGTGCATTAAAACTAGGTGGAGGAGGTGGCGGCGGCGGTGGAAAATTACCGCTTCCCGAATCAACTCTGAAAAGTGAATAATCTTTCATGTCAGTTTTAGTTTAATTTATAGTTCAGCTAATATAAATCATTAGTTATAAAATATAAACACATTTTTTGATTTAGTGATTTGACTGTGTTTGTTGTAAAAGTATATCTTCTGATTATGCTTTTTCCGGATCAGACAAATATTTAAGATCATAATTACGAATATTAAATTTTATTAACTCTTCTGATTAATTAATATTCATTCTTTTTCCAAAACAATTTTTCACAGTTATCTGATATTTCATTAAGTAAGATCTCAAGATCAATTTCCATTATCTCCGATATCTTTCTGATTGTATTTACAATATATGAAGGCTCATTCTTTTTCCCCCTGAAAGGAACAGGAGGAAGAAAAGGGGAGTCTGTTTCAGAAAGCAACCTGTTTAATGGTGTTTTACCAATCACATCACTTCCTTTAAAGTTTTTATAAGTAATATTCCCGCAATAAGAAACATAAAAATTATCAAGTTCTAATATCTCTCTTAGCTGTCTTTCATCACCGCTGAAACAATGGAACTGTCCGCTCAGATTTTCATCATGATCTTCTTTTATAATTTTGATGGCATCATCTATTGAATCTCTGGTATGAATTACTATCGGCAGTTTAAATTTTTTTGCTAACCCGATCTGATGTTTGAAAAATATTTTCTGATCATCGGAGTTTGTATTGTCCCAGTAGTAATCAAGTCCTGTTTCTCCTATGGCAACAACCTTTTCATGTCCAAGTAATTTTTCAAGTTCGTCAAAAACAGAAAGCTGATTATCCTTTACATCACAGGGATGAACTCCGAGTGCTGCGAAGATCATGTCATGCTTTTCAGACATTTCTATTACTTCACGTGATGTATTCAGATCAACTGCCGGAACGATTATTTTCTTTATTCCCTCATCTTCAGCTCTCATAAGAACTTCCGATAAACTGGTTTTTAATTCAGGATAATATAAATGAGCGTGAGTGTCTGTAATCATTTGATCATCTGGTTAATTGAGTTAATTAAATACTTTTTTCTGATAAAATTAAATTAATAGTTTTCTACGATCTTCTTTACCAATCCGGAAAAATTTTTATAGGAATTCTTTCCTGCTTCAATTACCTCATCGTGATTGGTAATATTTTTTGACTGCTCTGTTACTTTATTGGTTATGCAAGAAATTGCAATGGTCTTAATTCCAAGACTGTTAGCATACAAAACTTCCGGTACTGTTGACATTCCGACCGCATCGATACCATATTTCAAAAGGTATTTTATTTCCGATCTCGATTCATAGACCGGACCTGTCAAACAGCAGTAACTTCCATAGCGTAATCCTATTTTTTCATCATAAGCAATTGCTCTGACCTTATTAATGATTTCTTTGTCATAAAGGGGTCCAGAATTTATCTTAGGAATTTTAATTTTAAGAAAATTAAGATGCGATGTTATAAGCATCAGATCAGAGACTTTGAAATTTTTATTCAATCCTCCGGCAGCATTGGTGATTATCAGAAGCTTAATGCCAAGCTTTTTTGCGATACTGACATTTTCGAGAATTTTGCCGGCAGAATAACCTTCATAATAATGTCTTCTTCCCGAAAACACTGCAACATCTTTTCCGCAAATTTTTCCTTTTAATATTTTAATTTTATGAAAACCTGAATTATCCTCGTATATGAGTTCAGGGGAAGAGAGTTCTTCAGTTAATTTCCCCAATCCGGATCCTAAGATTATTCCCGTATTAATGTTCAATATTTTTTAAAATTTAATCTGCAAATTTATATGTTTACAGCAATATAAAAATTATTTTCCCTGAATTTTCTAAAAATTCAGAATTGCCTTAAAAATTTTTCTGTATCAATCCGTCAGAAAAGCGCTGATTATAAGCTCAAAATGAAATTTCTGCAACCCGCCGGTACTCTGAATTTCTTACGGTAATTTATCACAGACTCCGGTTGAAAAAACTTAGCAAACAAAAGCAGATTAGAGATCATAATTAATGCTGTTTTACTTGTTTGATAATAATCACGGCAGTATTGATTCAGACTCTCTCAATTTATATAAAACCCTTGAAATAATTAATAGCATAAGTTATGTTTGTTAAACGAAACTTTTTGCAGTTATTATTACGTTACAGAAGACAAACTTTATATATATTTATTATTTATTATGAGCGAAGATAAAATTTCAGGACCATTGGAAAAATCAAAGGAATATTTACACAAGGCTTATTCACTGCAGATGAAAGGACAATTTGAAGAAGCCGTTCTCAATTATAAAAAATCGATAGACTATTATCCAACAGCTGAAGCGCATACTTTTTTAGGATGGACATACAGTTTCCTCGGAGATCTCGATAAAGCAATTGAAGAATGCAAGAATGCAATAGCAATTGACCCCGATTTTGGCAATCCATACAATGACATTGGTGCGTATCTTATCCAGCAAAATAAACATGATGAAGCGCTTACCTGGCTTGAACTTGCTTTGAAAGCAAAGAGATATGATAATCCGCAGTTTGCGCATGTTAATATCGGAAGAGTGCTTGAGACTAAAGGAATGTGGTTTGAAGCTCTGGATGAATTCAGAACAGCTATTGAATTAGCTCCTGACTATATTATTGCAAAACAATACTTTAATAAATTACAAGGTGTACTTAATTAAAATAAAATAAAACAAAAATGACCATTTTCAAAAAAATACTTTTTTTAAATTTAATATTTATCCTTTCCCTTTTCTTTAAAGTTCAGAATATAAATGCGCAGGGATTTACATACGTTCCGCTTAATTCAGCTGTAATTCAGATTCCACATATCCCGGATTCCATTCAGATAGTTCAGATTCAGGGAATAGTTTCCAATACTTCAGCCGCGGATCTTAATTTCAGATTTGCAAGGATTCAGAATAATTTACCGGCAGGCTGGGAGACACAGATGTGTTATGACCTCTGTTATGCTCCGTTTATAGATACAATTTCACTACCGGGTGATCCCGCTTATTCAATTCCTCCCGGACATACTGATACTATGTTTTATATAGATTTTTCATGTACAGGGATCGGTGTAGGAACTTCAGTTGTAAGAATGTACAATGTTGATGATCCTTCTCAGTATGTAGAAAATACATTTTCAGTTGAAGTATCCAGCGTTGGTATAAATAATGTTTCAAGTATTGCGGAGAGTTATTCACTCAGTCAGAATTATCCCAATCCTTTCAATCCTTCAACTAACATAAATTTTTCAATTCCAAGTTCACAAAACGTTAGTTTGAAAGTATATGACATTCTTGGAAATGAAGTAGCCAGTTTACTGAATAATGAATCTCTGTCATCGGGTCAATACAGAATAGATTTTAATGCTTCAGCTCTTACATCCGGGATCTATTATTATACTCTTACGGCTTCGGATTTTGTTAATACTAAAAAAATGCTGCTGTTAAAATAAGAATTCATGATTTTGCAATAAAAAAAAAGCTGTTAAGTATATTAACAGCTTTTTTTTATTCGGAATGAAAATTTTATTTCTAATTATATGATAATTTCTTCATAGCTTTTTTCAGATTTTCCTTATTTTGATTTACATCCTTTACTGATTTGTTAAGATCTACTGAAACCCGCAGAGCTTTTAATCCTTTTATACCCTGCAGATCTTCCAGTTCCAGCTCTTCTGTCTCCTTGTTAAGATATCCCTGTGACTGCAGAAACTCAATGTATTCAATATATTCAGTTGCCTCGGATGACTGGGAATATACAATTGCAATTTTTCCGGGTTGAGTGAGTCTTTCTTCTTTTCCTTTTATTTCAACTTTGTCGATCCGCTTTTTCATTATCTCATATCTTATATTATAAGCTCCGTCAACATCAAATCTTTTTTCATCATACCGGAATCTTATTGAAAGAGGAGTATCCTGAACAAGTATGAGATGCGCAGTTTCAAGAGATATCAGCAGATCATCTTTAAGTAATTCAAGTTTCCTGACTATTCCGCACATCATCATCAGCTGCCACAAGCGTATATTTCTCAGATAAATATTATTGAATTTTTTATCTTCCACAAGCGATTCGCCTATGTAAATATTATGATCGACTCCATCGGTTTTAAATCTTTCAAAATAGTGAGGGTAGATCTTCTGAACGTATTTTTGTTCCTCGTCAAGTATGGAAGCGATAAATCCGGTTATTTTCATAGAACTTTCTTCATATTTTTTTCTTCGCTTATACAAAAACATAAGTTCATTATTTAAAGAAGAATTATATTCGTCAATTGTATTCTTAACATCCTTGCCGTAATGCTGAATATGTTCGAATAAAGGAATGATCTTTCTTTTAAGAAATTTTAATATTTCAGCTTCATCCCCTGAGTCAATTCCGAATTTCAAAGCATTTATTTTTTTATCTATTCTGAATTTCAACTCATCAAATATTTTTAAATCTTTTTTATTCTTAGCTGTATCTATGACTTTCCCGGCGAGTTCCAGGTTTTCTATGAGATCATCTCTTATAGCCTGGTTTCTGATCATTGAAGAATTTCTTATGTCCGACAAACCGTAAAGAGGATATACATCCTTAAAAACAATTTCTTCCATTTCTGTTTCATTGCCTTTACTTGTGTTCCTGATAAAATTCAGCGCAGCTTTCTGGAATTTCCATTCGAGTGAAGGATGTATAGCAGTGCATTTTTCTTTTATGATATTGCGGATATTACTGTTAAGTTCTTCGGTACTTCTTTCAACCGCCATAGCAAACAATGGTAGTACGTCACGGAGTTTTAATGAGTTTAACATGTTTATCATACCCTTTCCCGGTGAACCTATTTCTATCAGTCCGACGATCTTTCCGTCTCTTATCAGCGGGGCTATAAAAATATTATTTATTCCCTGATTCAGGATCTCTTCTTCTATCGGGGTTTTATCAGGGTATATGGAAAGATCTTCTATGACAACTGTCTTTCCGGATTCCAGAACAATGTCGTAAACAGATTTACTGATTGACCCGAGTCTTACAATACAGTTATCATTCATTAAAAAACTGTTGCCGAATTTACTGCCGTCATGACTTAGTCTTTCTTTACTTCCGGGATAAACAGTTATTCCGAGAAGCAAACCCGGACATTTCAGAAGGGATTTTATCTTATGCTGAAGTTTCAGAAATCCCGCATAAGATGTAATGGTATCTTTTTCTATAAGGTCTTTTCTGATAGATGATAATATTTCTGTATCAGAAATGTTAATGGCGTTCATCGCCACGAATCCAATAAACTCAAAGTTCTCAGGTTCAAGGATCGAACTTACCAGCTCAAGATCATATATGTTTGATTTAATTAGATCAATATCACGGCTCGATAGTTTTTTTAATTTCCCTTTTGGAACAATATCAACAAATTCTGCCGCACTGTTCATCTTGTAATATTTATCAAGACCGGTTTCAGGATCCATTATCTTGTATACAATCGGAAAATCAAAATTGATCTTTTCATCATAAAACAAACCTAAAATCAAAGCAAACGCTGATATGGATTTTCCAATATTATATGATTCATTATCAATGTTAAGTTCTCCTTCCGCATCACCCCAGCTGAAATTCAATTCCCTGAATTTCTTTGTTGAGAAGATCATATCATTGCTGTATGGAACATAGGCTGCATAAGTCTGTACTTCCCAAAATGACTCCGGGAAAACAAACATCATCATATTGTTTATAAGATCTTCGTATTTCCTTGTAATTTTAATATCTTTGATCTTACCGTGGAGATCAGGCGTTTTTTCATATTCTGAAACAATGGATCCTGCAAAAGCAGATCTGGTACTGTTACTTTCTTTTGCTGCTTTTCTGATATGATCGATCAGATACTCAAAGCTGAGAGAGGTACTTATGGGAAGAACAAAGTTATTGTTATTGACCTTTTTCTCAGGATCGGAGTCCATTAGATACAAATTTTCCAAAGACTTATTACTGTTTTCCATATAAAGATATTTTTGTTTTAAATATAATATTGGTAAATTTAGTAAATAGATGAGTTAAAAGCTAACAGTAAAATTGTTCAATCTAAATTTTTATACTTTGCTGTTCAAAACATTTTTCAAGTTAATGTACGGTTAAATCAAATTCAGAATCATTCATCTCAGGCTGTGAAATAGAACAACCTGTCAGTGATAAATTTCGTGAGAAATCAGAAGTATTTGCAGTATGAATAAAATTCGGGTTTGAGTAAGAAATCATTACATTTCTTCAGGCCGGTGAGAAGAAATTTTTACCGCTGATTTGGAATGATTTTTTTAAACCTTAATGCAGTTTGATTTGTCAGTTAATCAGAAACAGTTTCATTAACATAAACCCAAAGCCTTATGTTCAGAGATCATAAATATTTCCCGGTTTTTGCAGCTATAATCTTTACCCTCTCGCTAAATCTTTCACTGACAGCTCAGGAACTTCCGGTAGAAGACCTTAATCCAGATAATGAAATTATGATTGATACGATTGAGCAGACTGAAAATCTCCTCGACTCAAATGAAGTTTATAAAAATCAATTTGACAGTTTATCAAAAGACGGAGAATGGGTTGAAATTGATAAATCAGAATTTCTTCAGGAAATTACTGAAGGCACCGGTGAAATTCTGGATTTTGATGAAAGTTCGGCTACAACTAAAATTATTTATGTCTGGAGACCTTATGCGGTCGATAATTACTGGAATCCTTACTATAACGGTAACTGGGTCTTTACAAATTTCGGATGGGTCTGGTCTTCCTATTACAGCTGGGGCTGGGCTCCGTATAATTACGGGAGGTGGTACTGCAGTATTAATTATGGCTGGGTCTGGTTTCCCGGAAATTACTGGGCACCAAACTACGTTACCTGGAGAAGTTGCGGAAATTATGTAGGATGGTATCCGACCTGCCCGAGATTCCGCTGGAGAGGAAGAGGCACGCATGTTTACACAAATCACCTTTATGCTTACAATCCTCAGAACTGGGTATTTGTCAATACACAGGATTTTTCTAAAAAAATTGACAGATCGGTAATTGTAAAAAGCGAAGATAATTCTAAACTGCTAAAGAATTCTGAAAAAGTTAATGTCCTGACCTACAAAGATCCTTCTATGGCAAAGTTTAAATATAAAGGACCGGATGCTATTTCACTTGCAAGAGAATCCGGCACAAGGATAACTCCCCGGGTCATTACTGCAGGTAGCAACGGTATTAATATCCCGGAAGTAAAGAATAATAGTGTTGTTAAAACAGGTTCGGAAAATCCGAAAGTAAAAAATACAAATACATCAAAGTCTGATACAAAAGTTAATACCCAGTCTACTCAGACTAAAAAGACAATAAATGATAAGTCTTCAGACTCTGAATATGAAAAAAAATCCGGTGAAAAAACTGTGACTAAAACACAGGATAAAAAAACTGAAACAAAGACTGTAAAAGAGAAACAAAAGACAAAACAAAAAGCAAAACAAGAAACAAAACAAAAAGCAAAACAAGAAACAAAAAAGGAAAAGAGTATTAACAATTCAGATAACACTAAAAGCAAAACCGGAAGTAAGAACAGTAACAGTAATAACAGTTCTTCAAGAACTAAAACCAAAAGATTAAGATAGATTATAAATATTTCCCCAAACAAAAAGATGCCATTCCTGATTTGCTGCAGGGAGTGGCATCTTGATTTTTATTCAATCATAAAGACAGGAAATGTAAAGGATAAATATTAAAATTATATTTTGTGAATTAAATATATATTTTTGTTTAGTCTAAATTAAATATTAAATTTTAATATTAAAATTGTATGAGAGAATATGAAGTAACTCTGAACCCAAACAAACTCGTTAGATTTCTTAAAAAACCCGCAAATGAATTTACACGCCATGATATCATCAGATACATTGAGGAAAACGGAATTGAGATGGTTAATTTCCGATATGCCGGTGAAGACGGAAAACTTAAGACACTTAATTTTGTCATAACAAGCCGCGATTATCTTGAATCCATTTTAGCGACAGGTGAGAGAGTTGACGGCTCAAGTTTGTTTTCATACGTCGAAGCAGCATCAAGCGATCTTTATGTCATTCCGAGATTCAGTACCGCTTTCGTAAATCCGTTTTCTGAAATTCCTTCCCTGGATATTCTGTGCTCATATTACACCGGTGAAGGAAAGCCTCTTGAAAGCGCACCTGAATACATACTTAAGAAAGCTCATTCAGAATTTAAAAAAGCTACAGGACTTGTTTTTAAGGCAATGGGGGAGCTTGAATTTTATGTAGTCGGCACCGCTGATTTAATGTATCAGCCGCAGGATCAGAAAGGCTATAATAACTCAAAGCCTTTTGCTAAATGGGAGGATCTGAGAAAAGAAGCCATGAATCTGATGGCTCAATGCGGATGCAAAATAAAATACGGTCATTCTGAAGTCGGAAATTTTTACAGCAAGGGAAAATATTTTGAGCAGCATGAAATAGAATTTCAGCCCGTAGAATCTGAGGATGCCGCTGATCAGATAATTATAGCTAAATGGATATTAAGAATGCTGGGTCAGAAATATGGTGTGATTATAAGCTTTGCTCCAAAGATAACAGTAGGTAAAGCAGGCAGCGGTCTTCATATTCATATGCAGTTAGAAAAAAATAATGTTAATATCATGACAGATGAATATTCCATAAGCGATACTGCACGTAAAATGATAGCAGGGTTACTTGATAAAGCAAAAGCCCTGACGGCTTTTGGAAACACGGTTCCATTATCCTATCTCCGTCTCGTCCCTCATCAGGAAGCTCCTACAAATATATGCTGGGGTGATACGAACCGGTCAGCTCTTGTAAGAGTTCCGCTGGGCTGGATAGCAAAAACAAATATGATCATGGATGCAAATCCGTTCGAAAGATATGATGTGCCTTATATTCCGGGAAAGCAGACAATTGAATTAAGAACACCTGACGGTTCGGCTGATATTTATCATTTAATTGCAGGTATTATCATGGCAGCTCAGTATGGTCTTGAAATGGAAAATTCACTCGAAAGAGCAAAGGAATTATTTGTAGATGTAAATATTTTTAAAAATGAAAATAAGGATAAAGCTACAGCTCTTGAACATCTTCCTGTCTCTTGTTCCGAATCTGCAGATGCTCTGGAAAATGAAAGAGAGTTTTTTGAAAAAAATAATATTTTCCCTAAAGGAACAATTGATCGATTCATTTCCCAGTTAAATTCTTTTAACGATTCAAAATTAAGTGAGGAATTATACGGCAGGGATGAAGAGATACAGAAACTTGTCGAAAGATATCTTCATCATATGTAAATATATTCCGGCTCTGTTCTTGTTTAATACACTATCATGCACTATTTTTTGCGAACGCGCTTATTTAAGGAAACCATCTTTCATAAATTCTCAGATATTTTGATATTTTATCAAAACATATTATTTAAAATAAATTTATTCTGAATTGATTGACTAAGTTATATATTAATTTTGATCTTCCGGACAATAAATGTAAATAAGATTTTAAGCTCTGCAGTGATGTCCGGAACATTTCTTTAAAATGATATCTGGTTTATATACAATTCAAAAAAAAACATTTCAAATTTTAATATTCAAAAGCACGCCTGTATTTAATTTCCGCCGGCGTAATTGAATTTCCGGGAATTTATTTCAATATCAGGAGTGAATTTTTTCATAGCGGGTCAGGATTTTCTATATTCAGACAAAGAGTAATTTATATAAATCGTTTTGTAGAATATTGATATCCGAAAATAAACTTTCACATAATTGACAGGAATAAATCAATCCAATTTACTAACTTTCAATCAACT
>CALMST010000049.1 GCA_937872315.1 uncultured Ignavibacteria bacterium
TGCAATAAAATGCAAACTACTTTTCAAATTTTTGGAGTGCAAACTTTCCGGAAGATCAACAACGGCGGTGATCTCCGGCTCTTGATTTTATGAAACCTTAAGGCAGTATCAATAGTCAAAAAAGTTAAATTCCGGAATTCCCGAAAAATACAGTAGCAACGCTGAGCAGATTCAAATTTTTAAAAATTTATTAATTAATTTTAAAAAATGAAAATACATTTTATAATATATCTCTCGATATTCATGTTCTTGCTGAACAATACGCAGGCGCAACCCAATTATCCAGGCAATCCTTACGAAGCAAAAATAATCAGCTCCGATTTGAAAAATTTTATTGAGGCATACAAGTCTTTGTCAGCCGAATCAGACAGCCTGTATGTATTAAAGGAAATGTATTTCGATAGAGCTTCAGCTGGAATGAAAGAATTCATCTCAAAACATGATCTTACAAAGGAATCTGTCTTAAAAGCCATGCAGATGCATCCCGAAACTTATTCTGGTCTGGAGAAATTTTACAATGATCTTTCTGTTTTTGAATCCGATTATATTAAAGAACTGGAAGCTTTCAAAAGCGTAATGCCAGATGCGATATTCCCACCCGCAATATTACTTGTAGGGGATTACAGAGGAATAGCGCAGGCTTCTCGACTCGGTCAGTTGATCACTGTTGAAACCGGTACAAAAGATCCAGATAATTTATTGACCGTCATGATCCATGAACTGACCCATTTTCAGCAGGCTATGAAAATGGGAGTGGAAAAATATACCGGTGTATATTCAAAAAATGATAACATGCTTGATCTTATACTAAGAGAAGGAGTAGCTGAATTTGTTACATACAAACTAGTACGAAATAATGAGGATAAGTTCACAAGGCTGAAGAAATATGAAGAGAATGAAAATGAACTCTGGGAAAAATTCAACACCGATCTTAAAGATCAGAACAGCGGATTCTGGCTTTCCTTCACGATAGAAGATATCAACAATGGAATCCCGATATTACCCGGATATGCGGTTGGTTATAAGATCGTGGAATCTTATTACGATCAGAATACAGATAAGTCAGCTGCCCTTGAAGAGTTATTAAATATCAGTGATGCGCAGGCTTTTTTTATAAAAAGTAATTATAAGCCGGCTAAGTAGATGCATAATGCTTAAATACATGAAATTGTTTTTCAACCCCCGTCAGAGCTCCGCAGCTTTATCGCGGAACTCTGACGGATCTTTAATAAATTAGTTCCACATCATAAATTCCATACCCGTTAATTTAGTTTGAAGCGCTTGAATCGAGATAATCTTCAGGTCTTTCCGCCAATTGCCATTCAGGAGTGCTCGGGTTGTTATGAATGTAATTCAGTTTCTCAATGTACATTTCAAAATTTACCATTTCCTTTGCATCAAATCTGCCCTTAAATACTTTGTGCTTTGAGCCTTTATTTCCCGCCGTTGCTGGTTTTCCAAAAAGTTTGCATAGCAAAGTATAAATATGAAATACTTTTGTTCAACTACCTTAAGCATAATCCGGTCTAAGATAATTCCATTATGTTTTCATGTCAAGTATAGTTCAGAAAAGTATGCTGGTCTTCCGGAATGTATGTCCGGCGGGATTTTTACTTAGTGAGCCTTTTGTTAAATCACCTACGTCCGGGTCAGATTATTTGAAATTACTTTTTTATGATTTTTACTGACAAATAATTCAATTTTAATGTGTTTATTCTGATTCTCACTTTTATCCGGAGCATTCACAACATTTTCCGGGGAGTAAATTAAATTTTCCGGAGTTTCACAATAATTTTCCCGACCGCTCACAATTTTTTCCGTTACCCGATCTGAATTTTCCTGATTCAATACACATCTTTCCGGTACGTACACTTAATTTTCCAAAGCTGATACATCATTTTCTCACATGGTTATATCATTTTCCGGTTCCTGTTTTTTATTTTCCGGAGCGTATGCACGAATTTCCCGGAGCTTCAAACATTTTTCCGGCACGTTCACTTATTATCCGGTACCTGTTTTGAATTTTCTGTCACATGATCATTGCTTTCCTGAATGTGAATATTTCTTTCCGGAACATTTACCGGGTTTCATTAAACATTCTCTTAATTTCCTATTTCAATTTAATCGTATTTTTACTGTATCCTGACTTAATTGTATGATTTCCAATTCTTTTCAGTATTTATTTTCTTTTCTTTTCTAATCTGTAAACTTTATTTTATTATGTCAGCTATTTTTTATTGAGAATATTAATTTCTTTCCAAAATCAGTTCAAACTATAACTTATAATTCCGGATCCTTTCTCTATATGTTCAATCTCTTTATTCTTCATCACAAATTTTTTATTTAACTTTCGATATCCTGACTATCAGTTCTGCGTTTATTCTTTTTCTTTTGTGTTTTGTTCTGAAAAAGAGTTATTAAAAATTTTTAATCAAAATTATTATACCGGATCATACATGTCAAGAGACTTTTTTCCTGATTTCATAAGTAATTTGCTTTTTGAGCAGACTGGCACTGCGTTTGCGGGAGTTTGACAATTTTCATTTTTGGGTTTGCGGATAGAGGGTTGCTGACACATGATAAAATGTTAATCATTTCCAAACCGACCCTCCCTATGTAAATGAGGAGTTAGGGTTAGGGTTAGATTGTTAATTGGATCATAAATTCCGGAACAGCTATTATAATTTGAAGCGATTGAGCGCTGATAATCTTACGTAGTTTCAGATAATTTCTGCAGCAATATCTTTCTGTATTTTGATCGCATCCTTTCCGGATTTTGCCTCCGTGATAATCCTGATTATCGGTTCTGTATTTGACTTACGCATGTGTATCCAGTGATCCTTAAAATCTACTTTCAATCCGTCCGCTGTACTAATACCTGTTATATCTTTATCTTTTCTGAATTTCTTTTCGAATGCCTTCAGTACTTTTCCCGGATCCTTTAATCCTTCGATCTTTGCCTTGGAGATATGATATTCAGGGAGGTTCTTCTTGTATTCACTTAATTTCAATCCGCTGTCAGCGATCTCATTCAGCACCAGCACAATGCCTGCAAGTGAATCCCTTCCGTAATGAAGTTCAGGATAGATCACTCCCCCGCTGCCTTCACCGCCGATATTGGATTTATTTTTTTTCATTTCTTTTACAACATTTATCTCTCCTACCGGGCTTCTGTACACGATAGCTTTGTTTAATGCTGCAATGTCATCAACAGACCTTGTCGTTGAAAGATTTACTGTTACACTTTTTTTTGTTCCCTTAGCTTTTTTTAAAACAAAATTAGCAGCAGTTGTTATTGTATTTTCTTCGCTGAATGGTTCACCTTTATCCGTAATAAGTACAAGTCTGTCTGCATCGGGATCAACAGAAATGCCTATATCGGCTTTGTATTTTTTTACGGCACTGGAAAGTTCAGTTAAATTTTCAGGTATCGGCTCGGGTGTATGAGGAAATTTACCGCTGCCGTCACAGAATAATCTGATAACTTCACAGCCGAGCTGTTCCAGAAGAACGGGAACGATCACCGAGCCGGAAGAGTTCACAGCGTCCACCACAACCCTGAATTTTCTTTTCTTAATTTTTTTAATATCCAGAATCTTAAGCTTAAGTACTTTCTCTATATGCTTCTCTGTCCAAGAGTAATCACTTGTTATACTTCCGAGTTCATTTATTCCCGCATATCTAAAACTTCCTTTATCAGCGATCTTCAGAAATTCCAACACCTGCTTCTCATCAAGAAATGTTCCGTCAGGATTTAAGAACTTCAGTCCGTTCCATATCTGCGGATTATGTGAAGCTGTTATTGCTATCCCGCCGTCGCTTTTCAGATCCTCAGTAGCGATCTGCACAGTCGGTGTCGGCGCTATCCCGATATTGACCACGTCACATCCGCACAATGCGAGATTGCTTACAACCATGTATTCAAATATTTCTCCATTGAGTCTGCCGTCGCTACCGATAACGATCTTTACAGGCTTATCTTTTGAGCCGGATTTCTTATTCGAATTTCTCCTGCAGTATTCCGCAAAAGCTGATGTGAATTTAATCACATTCTCAGGAGTAAGACTGTCTCCTACGATTCCCCTGACTCCGGATACTGATGCTATTATGTCTGTCATTTGGTATTAGGTATTAAGTATTAGGTATTAGGTATTAAGTAATTCGTATTGAGTATTGAGTATTGGGTATTGAGCATTGATAATTAAATTTTGAAATCCGAAATTCCAAATTCCAAATCAAAAAGTTCTCTCAAGTTCTTCAAGCTGTTCCACTGTATTGATCCCGCTTATTTCATAAGTATTCTTAACGGGAAACGCACCTATCTTTTTTCCAATGCTCCTGAAATATTTGAATATGTCAGTGAGATAATATTCTCCCTGAGCATTTTCAGTCTTAAGTGTTTTCAATGATTCAAATAATATTTTATTATCAATTAAATAAATCCCGGAATTGATCTCTTTGCATTTTCTTTCTTCATCATTGCAATCCTTTTCTTCTCTGATATCAATGAAATTTCCTTCAGGATCTCTTAATACTCTGCCATAGCCTGTTGGATCTTCAAAGACTGCGGAAATCAGACTCGCATCAAATTTATTTTCTCCGTGAAAATTCAGAAAAGAATTAACCGTATCATAAGAAAGCATAGGTACATCTCCCGATAAAATCAAAACATCCCCGTCGAAATTATTCAGATGTTCCTCTGTCTGCATTACAGCATGACCGGTTCCGAGCTGTTCATCCTGATGAGCATATTTTATTTTAGCTCTACTTTCAGGAAATCTGTTTCCAAGATGCTCGATCACTGACTGCTTCATATGACCGACTATCGGTAGAATATTCTCTGAATTTATTTTCATTGCCAGATCAGTTACATGTTCGATCATAGGTTTGCCTTTGAATTCATACATGACCTTTGATTTATCGGGATTCTTCATGCGTTTACCTTTTCCCGCAGCCATTATTACTGTTACAAGTTTTCTGTTCATAAATAAAAATAAGATTTAAATTTACACAAAAAATAAATCCCTCTTTCCTCCGTAATCCATGGAGAAAGCGGGAAATCAGTTACAAATTATTAAATGATTTTGATATTCTCTTTGTTACTTTTCAAAAATTATGTTATCGATCAATCTTGTACTGCCGGCTTTTGCAGCTAATGATATCAGCACTTCACCTTTGTATTTTGCCAGATTTTTTATCGGATCAAGAACTTCATTATCAGTTATTGCATAATACTGCATTTCAAATTCAGGTGTTCTTTCTTTAAATATACCGGTTACCTTTTTGATTACAAGATCAGGATCCGGAATATTTTCTTCCGTAATAAGTCTTTTGCCTTCATCAAGGATGTATTTAAGTACAGCTGCTTTGCTCTTTTCTGTTTCACTGAGGAATGTATTCCTCGAACTCATTGCCAGCCCGTTATCTTCACGCATTGTTTTACAGACCACTAATCCTGTTTCCATATTAAGATCTGAGATCAATTTCTTAATGATCACATTCTGCTGGGCATCTTTCTGCCCAAGATACAATTTAACCGGCTTCACGGCATTTAATAATTTAGTGACAATTGTTGCCACTCCGCTGAAATGCCCGGGTCTGAATTTACCTTCAAGCTTTTCCGAGATTTCCGATACGATCACAGAAGTACAGTTATTTTTATTGTACATCTCATCAATTTCAGGACAGAATATAATATCAACTCCGGCTTTTTCACAGATATGATAATCACGGGTAATATCTCTGGGATATTTATCAAAATCCTCTCCCCTGCCAAACTGTGAAGGATTGACAAATATACTTACGACTGTAATGTCATTTTCATCTTTAGCTTTCAGCATTAATGAAGTGTGACCTGCATGAAGAAAGCCCATTGTCGGAACCAAGGCTACTTTTTTTCCGATGCATTTGTAATAATCCGAAATTTCCTGAATTGCAGAGATCTCCTTTATTACCTTCATTAATTTTGAATATGATTTAATATGGTGGTAAGTTTATCTTTGAGGTCTTTTCTGGAAACTATAAGATCAATGAATCCGTGTTTTAACAAGAATTCTGATCTCTGGAAACCCGCGGGAAGATCTTTTCCCGTTGCCTGTTTTACAACTCTAGGACCTGCAAATGCTATCAGAGCCTTTGGTTCGGCTATGTTAATATCACCAAGCATAGAAAAAGAAGCGGTGGTTCCGCCTGTGGTCGGATTTGTTAATATGGATATATAAGGAATTTTTTCCATATCAAGTTTTGCAAGCCTTGAACTGGTTTTTGCAAGCTGCATCAGAGAAATAGCGCCTTCCATCATTCTTGCTCCTCCGCTCGAAGATATTATGATCAGAGGATTTTTGGTTTTCAAAGCTTTATCTATTGCGCGGCTGATTTTTTCGCCTACGACACTTCCCATGCTTCCTCCTATAAAACCAAAATCCATACAGGCAATGACAACATTAATATTGTTTATTTTTCCGGTACCTGTTCTTACTGCATCAAATAAGTCTGTACCTTTGATTGTTTCTTCTAATCTTTTTTTATATGGCTTGGTATCGCTGAATTCAAGCGGATCAGTCGAACGGATCTTTCTGTCCATTTCCCTGAAAGACTTCTCATCCAGCAATATATTGAAATATTCTTCGCTTCCGATCCTGAAATGATGACTGCATTTTGTACAAAGATAAAGATTTGCCTCCCATTGTTTTTTATGCATCATTTCACTGCACTCGGGGCATTTTATCCATGTGCCGTCTTTAACATCTTTTTTTTGTGTGGATGTATCTATGTTATCTTTTGATCTTTTAAACCAGGCCATAATTATTTGTATTTGCAAAAATAAACAAGTTTATCCCCAAAATAAAATCAAATATTGGGAATAAAATCATTCATATAAAAAGGTTCGGAAATATTATAATCACTGAATATTCCGTTTTCAATAGCATACATAGTCAGATCTGATTGTGATTCTGAATTTGAGATTCCGGACAGATCTCTGATGTTGTTTTCAAATTCCCTGAAAAGCTTAGTATTAATTTCTTCATTTATAACTATGTCGTATCCGTCTTTAAAAATAAATTCAGGCTTATCTTTTTTATAATCCGAAAGTCTGATCAGTTTTCCATCCTTCTTTTCATACTCACAAAAGTAAAATTCAGAAGTTTTAGTATTGGAAAATATCACAGAGATCACTTTCTTTGCTCCGTTGTATTTATTTGCCAATATGTCCAGCGAGCTGATTTCTATCAGCTTGCTTTCACTACAAAAACATATTCCTTTTGCTATTGCTGAACCGATCCTCAATCCTGTAAAAGAACCGGGACCGTTTGATAAACTGACATAACGGATATCTTTTAAATCTATGCTTTTTTCATTAAATAATTTTGCAATATGAAAGATAAGCATATCCGCATTTTCACTCTGAGGAAGACGCTCACTGATTAAAAACAAACCATCTTTCTGATAACTGAATTCAATTGTTTTTGAAGATGTATCCAGTAATAAAATATTCTGATCTTTTCTCGTAATCACACACCTGTATTAATTAAAAATCCGGATAACTTATTATACGCTCTGAATTATTTTTACCATGATCAAATGTGACTTTCAGAATATCATAATTCAGATATCTTTCAGCTGTTTCCGGCCATTCAATAAGGCAAATTGAATCATCAGTATTGTAATGATCAAAGCCTATTTCCTTAAACTCTGAAATATTTTTCATCCTGTAAAGATCAAAATGATTGATCTTTACATCTCTTCCACGGTATTGATTAACTAAATTAAATGTAGGGCTGGTTACTTTATCATCAACTCCAAAAAATTCACATATGCCTTTCACAAACTGTGTCTTGCCAGTTCCGAGTTCTCCTGCCAATCCGACAATATCTCCGGTTGAGATCTTTCGGGCAAACTCAAATCCCAGTAAAGCCGTCTCTTCCGGAGAATGGGTTACTATTTCAGATAATTTTCCGGATATTGAATTCACGCTTTATATATTCTGTTTGAA